>JAYUWC010000071.1:0-6837 GCA_043753755.1 Rhizobacter sp. | reverse complement strand
TCGCGCGCTTCCAGGGTCTGCAGGCGGCGAGCGCGCCTGCTTCACGGCGGTCGGCGATGACGACCAGAGCATTTACGGCTGGCGTGGCGCCACCATCGACAACCTCAGGCGGCTGTCGCAGGACTATCTGGCGCTCAAGGTCATCACGCTCGAACAGAACTACCGCTCGACCGGCCACATCCTGCGCGCCGCCAACATGGTGATCGCCAACAACCCGAAGCTTTTCGAGAAAAAGTTGTGGAGCGCCTTCGGCGACGGCGAGCCGGTACGCGTACTCGAGTGCGACAACGAAGAGCACGAGGCCGAGCGCGTCGTCGCGCGCTTTGCGGCGCTGCGCTCGGGCAGTGTCGTCGATGCGTCGGCGGCGTCGCCTGCCGGCGTCAGCGCGGTCGAGCTCAAAGACCTGGCAGTGCTCTACCGGGCCAACCACCAGGCCCGCGTGTTCGAAAAAGCGCTTCGCAAGGCCGGCATGCCCTACAAGGTATCGGGTGGTCAGAGCTTCTTCGATCGCGCCGAGATCAAGGACCTCTGCGCCTGGCTGCGCCTGATCGTCAACAACGACGACGACCCCGCGTTCTTGCGCGCCGTGACCACGCCCAAGCGCGGCATCGGCCACCAAACGCTCGCGAGCCTCGGTGACTTTTCGGGCCGGTGGAAAACGAGCCTGTACGAAGCACTTTTCGCCGAGAGCCTCGGCTCGGTGCTCAGTGGCCGCGCGCTCGGCTCACTGCACGAGTTCGGCCGCTACGTGAATGACTTCGAATACCGCGCGCGCCAGACCACGGGCGCCGAAGACGCCAAGGCACTACTCGCGAGCTGGCTCAAAGACCTCGACTACGAGAAGCACCTGTTCGAGGCCGAAGAGAGCGAGAAGCTCGCCGCGGCGCGCTGGAGCAACGTGCTCGACTTCATCGACTGGATTGCCAAGCGTTGTGGTGGTGAATTGGAAAACGACGGCGGCCTCGCCATCGAGAGCGAGAAGAAAAGCGTGCTCGAGGTTGCGCAAACCATCTCGGTCATCATCAGCCTGGCCGAGCGGGGCGACGACCAGAACGTGGTCACCCTCTCGACCCTGCACGCGGCCAAGGGCCTCGAGTGGCCGCATGTGGTGCTCGCCGGCGTCAACGAAGGCTTGCTGCCGTTTGTGAGTGGCGGCAGTGAAGCCAGTGACATGACACCCGAGCGGCTCGAAGAAGAGCGCCGGCTGATGTATGTCGGTATCACGCGGGCGCGCACGACGCTGGCCGTCAGCGTTTTGCGCCGGCGCAAACGCGGGCGCGAGTTCATCGCCGGTTTGCCGAGCCGCTTCATCAAAGAAATGAAGCTCGACGAATTCGTCGCCAAGCAGGACCCGCGTGACAAGTTGAAGGCGCTGCGCGAGGCCGCCGCGGCGCGGGCGCGCAAGGCCGCCGAAGTGCCGCCGGCCTGAGCGCGTTTAGCGCGGTCGCTTGGCGTCGAACTCGGGGCTTCGTCGCGGGCCACGCGTCAGAGAGGACGCATCAGTAGAGACGCGTCAGTAAAGACGCGTCAGTCACGCTGCATCCGCGGAGACGCGTCGAAGAAACCTTCAAAGAACGCGCCTCACAAGAAGCCGAGACGGCGTGCAGCGCCGAAGTTTCTCAGGTTCGGAAGCACGCTGTCGAGTTGGCCTTCGGAGGCGCCGAACCAGGTGAGCAGCGTTGCCGCGTACTGGTCGACCGCTGTGGTCGGGATCCAGCGACCCTGCAGCTCCCAGCTGTCTACGCCGACGTCATTGGCGCCGCCGACGACCAGCTCCGGGTAGCTGCCGTAACTGGTGCCGCCCTTGACCGCACCGCCCATCACCAGATGCTGGTTGCCCCAGGCGTGGTCGGTGCCGGTGCTGTTGTTGGGCACGAAAGTGCGACCGAAATCGCTTTGTGTAAAGGTGGTGACCATCGAGTCGAGGCCGACCGCTTTCAGAGCCGCATAGAAGGCGGCGAGCGCGTCGCCGACCTGCTTCAACAGGCGGGCGTGGGCCCCTTCGAGTGGGCTGCCGGTGACGAGCTGATCGGCGTGGGTGTCGAAGCCACCCAACGACGCGAAAAAGACCTGCCGGTTGCCCTGTACCGTCGCATTGCCGTGAATCAGTTTGGCCAGCTGGTAGAGCTGGTTGCCGAGCGGCGTGGTGATCTTGCCGCCGCTGGTGATGGACGCAAAGGCCGCGTCAATCGCGGCGACCGCGTCGGCATCGCCCGGCTTGGCTTTGACCAGCCCGCTCAGGCGTGCCGACATGTCGAAGGCGTTGCGCTGTGCACCGGTGTAGGCGTCGGCCAGCGCCAAATCCTGGGCCTCGGCGTAAAGCGCATTGATCGCCGCCTTGCGGGCGACGTAGGGTGCCCAGGTGTCGGCGGCTTGCAGGCCGTAGGCGCCGAAGGTCGAACCCGGGCCGGGCAGCACCAGTGGCGTTTGCAGCGCCCCCAGGCCGAAGCGCGCGGTCCCGGCGACCGAGATCACCGGGTTCGCGGTGGCCAAGGCATCGGAGGCGCGACCGCCCCAACCGGTGCGAGTCAGCGCGCTGCTGGTGCCGTTTTCCCACAGGCCTTGCTGGTCGGAATGCGAAAAAAGGCTGTCGGGGATCACACCCGAGTTGGCAACCGCATTGCGGTACTGCGATTTGGTCAGCGGCTGGGCCAGCGGGCCGACGTTGAAAACCGGCGCCAGTTTGCCGTCGGACCAGGCCGTGTTCAGTGCCGACATCGCCGGGTGCAGGCCGAAGTTGATGCCGCCGAGGCTGGTAAGGCTCGCCTTCGGAATAGCGAGGCCTTTGCGGACCGCCGAATACTGGTCGTAGCGCGTGTTGTCGGTCGGCACGATCATGTTCATGCCGTCGTTGCCGCCATAGAGAAAGATGCAGACCAGCGCCTTGTAGTCGGCCGCGTAGGCAGGGCGCGCGGTGAGCAAGTTGCCGAGCGTGCCGGCACCGAGTGCGGCGGCCATCGCAGCGCCGCCTCCGAGGCCCATCTTCTGGAGCCACTGGCGGCGGTTGTTGGTGCGGGTGAAATCATTCATGGCATCGGCCTTCATTAACGTTGCACCTGATAGTTCGGCGAGCCGAACACGAGGTAGGCGGCTGACTTCACTCGGTTGGTCTTCCAGTTCGCCGAGTCGTTCTCGGTCGTCCACCACGAGACTGCGTCGATGACTTTCTGGCGCGGCACGGCCGGCAGCCCCTGGCCCATCGCCAGAAGCGAGAGCCGGTCGACCAGCTTGGCAGCGTCGGGTGCATCGACGACAAACGCGCTCAAGTCGACCTTCGTGCCGATCGAGTTGGGGATTTCGCCGCTGGGCGCCGAGCCGTCCCAGTCGAGCAGGTAGGTCAGGTAGTTGAGCCGCTCGAGCGCCGCACTCGCGTTGTGAATGCCGTACTCCGGGCCGACCAGTGTGGTGCCCGCCACCGGGTAGGTCGGCGGGAAGAAGTTGAAAACCGAGGGCGGCCGGAACATGTGCTGGTGCAGGCTGTCGCCCCACCACCATGAGAGCGCTTCGCCATCGGTCTTGCCGCCGAGTGCCCGCAGCACCCCGGTGAACATCAGCACCGGCTCGCGCAGCTTGCCGGCCGTGCGCGCCACGCTCGCGCCGCGCGCTTCGTCATCGAGCAGCACGGCCGCGACGGTGGCTGCGAGATCGCCCTTGGAGCCGGTGCCGAAGTTGCCGTATTTGCCGCTGTTGAACGCGTTTGCGACCCGCGTCACATAGGCCGGCGACGGGTTGCTCGAGACCAGTCGCTGGATCAGCTGCTTGCCGATAAAGGGCGCGATGTTGGGATGCGCCATCAGGCTGTCGAGAACCTTCTCGAGTGCCGGAGCCGCTGCGGTGCCGGCCGCTACGGTGGCGTTCGCGAGCAGCTTGCGTTCGAGCGTGTCGTGGTAGCTCGCCAGCGGCACCATGTCGCCGCCGTAGTACCGGCAATTGGCGCCACTCGGCCAGCAACCGTATGAAGTGGTGCCGCCGACGGGGTAGGTCCAGCCGGTCATGGCGTAGGCATACGAGCGAACGACGTCGTTGGTGTACGTGGCCACGCAGCCACCGCCTTGCAGCGAGCCGTCGAGGTTGAGCGCGCAGGTGCCGATGCTGAACAGTTGCAGTAGCTCGCGGGCGAAGTTTTCGTTGGGCGCGGCCTTGTCGTTGTTCACGTTGTTCAAAAAGTCGCCCATCACAGGCGACATTGCGACTTTCTTCAGCACCTGGCGGTAGTTGCCGAATGCGTTGTCGAGCAGGGCGTTGTAGTAGACGCGGAAGCCGTAGGTGCCCGAGACCTCGAGGTTGTTGACGACCACGATCTGCTGCAACGCAAAGGCGACGCGCTGGCGAAGTTGATCGGGCTGGTTCATCGCGTTGCGATAGAAGTCCCAGACCAGCGGTTGGGTCGAGGCGTAGTCGCGCCAGCAATTGGTTTTGTTGTCGCAGTAGCTGCCACTGCCGGTGTAGCGATGAAATGCGTCGTCGCCGCCGCTGGCGTAGCGCGAGCTGCCGACCCCCATCTGCGAGCTCACCCAACCGGCGAGCCCGGCCGACTGGATCGCGCTGACCAGCGACTCTGTTGCGCCGAAAGTGGCCTGATCGGCCAGGCGCACGGCGTCGCGTGCGCTCACGGGCACAGGAGCCGGGGCAGGTGCCGGCGCTGGTGCGGGTGCTGGTGCTGGTGCTGGTGCTGGTGCTGGTGCTGGTGCTGGTGCGGGTGCTGGTGCTGGTGCTGGTGCTGGTGCTGGTGCTGGTGCAGGCGACGCAGGCGGCTTCTTCGCTGCCGGCGCGGCATCGGCTGCCGGAGCCGGAGCCGGCGAGGGCGCCGCAGGCACGCCCGTCGCGGGCCCTTGTGTCTTGCCGGGCAGTGGTGCGGCGATGCTGGGCGCCGCGGCGGCCACAGACGTCGGGTTGTCAGCCGGGCCGTTGCCACCGCCACAAGCGGTCATCAGCGCGGCGACGCCGAACAGCGCACCGGCGCGTTGCCAGCCCGGTGCCAAGCGCTGAAGGCGCAGCGCGGTCGTTGTGTCAAAGGTCATGATTCGTCTGCTTTCAACATTGGCAGGCCACGTCGATGAAGGCGTTACAACATGACTGCGATGGTCACTTGTTGTGCACTATCACCGGCCCGGCGGGAGTTGGTCGGTACCTCCTGCCAGGTTGCAGGATCGGTGCCCGTGTCTGTGCCAATCGTTGAAGACGTTGCAGTCGACGGCGCACAGGGGCCGCAGGGAACCCACAAGCCGCACGGGGAGCGCTGCTCACATGCCCTTGAACAGCCCCGCAAAACTGCGACTGACTTCGAGCTTTTCCGGGTGGCCCTTGACCGCCACCAGTTGGCGGCCGCGCAGATCGCGGCTCACGCCGGCGATGTGTCTCGTGTTGACCAGGGTCGAGCGGTGGATCTGCCAAAACACCTCGGCATCGAGCTCGTCGATCAACTCCTTGATCGGCTTGCGGATCAGCGCCTCCACGCTCGCCGTCTGCACCCGGGTGTACTTTTCGTCAGAGATGAAAAACAAGACGTCCTCGACCGGGATCATCTGGATCGCTTGCCCGACCGTCGCTTGGATCCAGCGCAAATGCGGTGCGCGCGCCGGGTCCATGCGTGCGGCGAGCTTCTGCAGCAGTTGTTGCATTGCGACCGGTGGCGCGTCGTCGGTGTGCGGCTCGGCGCCAGAGCGCTGCGCAAGCCGCTTCTTGATGCGCTCGACGGTGAGCGCCAGGCGCTCGCGTTCGGCTGGCTTCAACACATAGTCGACCACGCCCTGCTCGAAGGCCTCGATCGCGTACTGATCGTAGGCCGTGATGAACACCACCTCACAGCCGTGCCAGTCGTGCTCGCTGTCGTCGTCGACCGGCAACTGCGCGATCGCGCGCGCCGCCTCGACCCCGGTCATGCCGGGCATGCGGATGTCGAGAAACACCAGGTCGGGTCGATGCGCCTCGGTCAGCTCGACCGCCTCGATGCCGTTCTTCGCTTCAGCCACGATCTCGAGTTCGGGCCACACCTCCGCCAGGCGCGAACGCAACTGCTCGCGCATCAGGCGTTCGTCGTCGGCGATCAAAGCCCGTGGGGTCAATGCTGAGTTCATCGTTGAATCGTAGCGACGGGTGCGGTTGCACGGCCCGACCCGCACGTCACTCGCCAGACCGAGGCCAATGCGAATGTCGCGGCCGTCACGCTGTATCGCCTTCGCGGGTCTGTGCCTGATAGGGCACGGTCAGGGTCACCTTGGTCCCGCTCGGTGTGTTGTCGGCAACCGTCATCGAAGCCTTGGTGCCGTAGAGCAATTGCAGCCGTTCGCGGATGTTGTTGAGGCCGATGCCGGTGCCTGCGGTTGCAGCCTTGCCGAAGCCCAAGCCGGTGTCGGCAACCGTCACCGCGAGCTTGCCGTGGACGATCTCTGCGCGCACCGTGAGGCGCCCGCCTTCGGCCTTGGGTTCGAGCCCGTGCTTGATCGCGTTCTCGACCAGGCTCTGGATCATCATCGACGGGAAGTCCGCCGAGAGCAGCCCTTCGGGCACCTCGATCTGGGTCTGCAGGCGGTCTTCCATCCGCACCTTCAAAATCTCGAGGTAAGGCTTGATGACTGCCATCTCGCGGCCCAGGTTGTGCGCGGCAGGGTGCGACTCACGCATCGCAGGCATCGAGGCGCGCAAGAGCGCGATCAGGTTCTTCTGCATCTGGCTCGCGCGGGGCGGGTCGGTCTCGATCAGGTGGTCGATGCTGGCCAAGGTGTTGAACAAAAAATGGGGTTCGACCTGCGCTTGCATCGCGGCCATGCGGGCCTCGACCACCTGACGCTTGAGCTGCTCGGACTCGGCCGTCTCGGTCGCCTCGGCGGCCTTGAC
>JAYUWC010000070.1:0-6838 GCA_043753755.1 Rhizobacter sp. | reverse complement strand
CCGCCGAGCGCGGTGAAGAAGGCGCTCAGCGACAGCGCGATTTGCTTGTAGCGCGCGATGTCGATGCCGATGCTGCGCGCCGCGTCGGGCTCGTCCTTGATGGCCCGCAGGTAGTAGCCGATGTGGCTTTTCTCGACGGCGAGCGTGGCCGCCAGCGTGAGCAGCAACAGGCCGAGTGCCAGTGCGTAGTAAGGCGTCTTGCCGGCAAAGACCATCGTGCCCCAACCCGGGTTGGACATCGGGATCGTCAAGCCGACCGCGCTGCCGGCGTACTCCCAGTTGGTGAAGACGATCTGGACGATCTCGGCGACTGCGATCGTCGCCATTGCAAAGTAGTGGCCCTTGAGGCGAAAGCACGACCAGCCGAACGCGAAGCTCAACGCTGCGGCGAGCAGCCCGCCGAGCAGCGTGCCCAGCCACGGGTTGATGCCGAAGTTGAGCAGCAGCACCGTCGATGCGTAGGCCCCGATCCCGTAGAACGCCGCGTGGCCGAGCGAGACCTGTCCGGCGTAGCCGCCGAGGAGGTTCCAGGCGACGCCGAGTTGCGCGGCCATGAGCACCAGGATCGCGAGGTTCAGGTGCGTCGGGTTCTGGCTCACGAGCGGCAGCAGCACCGCCGCGCCGATCAACACTGCACCCACAGTCAACGAGGTCTTCATGCCTTGCCCATCAGGCCCTGAGGCCTGAACATCAACACCGCGAGAAACAGCACCAGCACGACCATCGTCTTGTACTGCGGCCCGAGCAAGAGCCCGCCCATCACCTCGATCACGCCGACAAGAATGCCGGCCCAGAAAGCGCCGGTCACGCTGCCGAAGCCGCCCAGGTTCACGACCACGAACGCGATCAAGATGAAGTTGGCACCGACC
Organism: Rhizobacter sp.; assembly: GCA_043753755.1. GTDB lineage: Bacteria > Pseudomonadota > Gammaproteobacteria > Burkholderiales > Burkholderiaceae_C > LMDS01. Next base: position 5,969 of record JAYUWC010000070.1, on the reverse strand, counting down.
TCGGGAAAGATCGGGAAAAACGTCGCGAGCAGCACGCCGGCCGCCCCCGCGCAAGCCGCGCCTATGCCCCAGGCCAGCGCGAACATGCGGTGCGAATCGATGCCCATCAACTGCGCCGCTTCTTTGTCGGCGGCGGTGGCCTCGAGCGCGGCGCCGAGCTTGGTGCGCGTCAGGAAATGATGAATCAGCGCCGTGACCAGCACCGCCCCGATGCCGGCCACCAGTTGAGGCCGGCCGAGTTGAACGCCGGCGAGCTTGACGCTGCCCGCCACCCAGGAGTTCTCGATCGAGCGGAAGTCTGGCTTCCAGAGAAACTGCGCCACGCCGCGCAACAAGATCATCAGCCCGAAGGTCGTGAAAATCTGGCTCAGCATCGGCGCGTTGACGATCCGCTTGATGACCAGCTTGTAGAGCAGCATGCCGAACGCGAACAGCATCAGCACGGTCAGCGGCAGCGTCAGCATCGGGTCCAGCGCAAACAGCGCAAAGCCCCAAAACGCCGCGTACATGCCGAGCATCAGAAATTCGCCGTGGGCGAAGTTCACGATGTCCATCACGCCGAAGATCATGGTTAGGCCGATCGCGACCAACGCGTAGATCAGCCCGATCAGCACGCCCGAGGCGAGCGTCTGGATCAATATGTCGAAGCTCATGACGGCGTATGTTTTCGGGTTTCGCTTGGTCAGCCGATTACTTCCGCTGATCCCACTTCGGCATCGGCCAGACCACGTCGCGCGAGGCCATCGAGAACGGCCAGACCGTGTGGTACTTGCCGCCCTCGATCTGCACCAGGATGCCCTGGCCGAGCGTGTTTTGACCGGTCGCATCGAACTTGACGCCGGCCCACGGCATGATGAGCTTCGAGCCCGGCATGTCGGTCGCCACGAGCGCCTTGCGAATCGCCTCGGGGTCGGTCGAGCCGGCGCGGTTGATCGCATCGGCCATCACCATCAAGCCGGTGAAGGTGCGCGACGAATTGCCGGTGAAGTTGATCTTGTAGCGGCTGTTGAACAAGTCGTTGGCTTGTTTGATCAGCGGATTGCGGGTCGCCAGGTCGAGCGCCCAAACCTCACGGGTGATGATGTATTCGGCATCTTTGCCGAGGGTCTTGATGAAGTCGGTGTCGGTGAAGCCGGCGTTGTTGGCCAGGATCATGTCGGGCGAGAAGCCGAGCTCCTTGTAGGTCTTGATCGAGAGAATCGCATCGGCTGTGTAAGACGACTGCAGCACCAGATTCGGGTTTGCGGCCTTCAGCGTCTGCACCTCCGAGGTGAGCTGGGTGGTCTTGGCCGGATAGACCACCTGCTTGGCCAGGTTGATCTTGAAGTCGGGTGCGAGCTTGGCCTGCAGCTTGGTGGTCTCGGTGCCCCACAGGCCGTTCTCGTTCAATGAGACGACGACGCCCGGCTTGATGCCCTTCTTGGCCTCGAGTTCGCGCAAGAAGTCGAACGCGTTGTGCACGAAAAGGTCATCGTGCGGCGTCGTCCGAAAGAACCACTTGAAGCCGCGCGTCGTGAGCGATGCCGACGACGACTCGGGGTTCAGAAACGGAATGCCGGCCCGCTCGGCCACCGTGCTCGCAGTCGCGGTGACAGCACTGTTGTAGGCGCCGAGGATCGCCACCACTTTTTCTTGCGTGATCAAGCGCTCGGCTTCGGTCGCGCCGGTTTGCGGGTTGGCCTGATGGTCGGCAAACACCAGCTTGATCTTCGCGCCCTTCAGGTTCGGCAGGCCCTTGCCGGCAGCCAGCGGCAACTCGCTGATACCGGGAGCGCCGTTGTTGATGATGTCGGCCGCCATCTCGAGCGCGCTGCGCAGCTCGGCACCCACCGCCGCACCGGGGCCGGTCAGCGGGTAAATGACGCCGATCTTGATCTCAGTCTGGGCATGGGCGACCTTGCCGACGCCGAGGCCCAGGCCGATGGCGATCGATGAAGCAAGCAAGGCTTTGGTAATGTTTCTGCGCATGGCGAATCCTTTGGGTCGGTTGAGTTCGGAGACGTTTTCAGAAGCTGGCGAGTTGGTGATTGAGAAGGTCGGTGATGAGCATTGCGCCGGGCGCGTGCGTGATGCAGAACTCGGGCCGCGCCTGCACGATCGCGGCCTGCGGCGTGACGCCGCAGGCCCAGAACACCGGCAGCTCGTCGGCAAGCACCTCGACTGCGTCGCCGTAGTCGGGGTGAGCGAGATTTTCGATGCCGATCAGCGCCGGGTCGCCGATGTGCACCGGCGCACCGTGCACATCCGGGAATCGCGATGTGATTTGGATCGCCCGTATCGCGGCCGCCGCCTTCATCGGTCGCATCGAGACCACCATCGGGCCGCGAAACGGCCCGGCGGGTTCGGTGGCGATGCGGGTGCGGTACATCGCGACGTTTTTGCCCTCGGTCACGTGGCGCAAGGTCAGCCCTTCGGCGAGCAACGCCTGCTCGAACGAAAACGAGCAACCGATGACGAACGTGACCAGGTCGTCGCGCCAGTAGCGGCTGACGTCGGTCGGCTCATCGACGATCTCGCCGCGGTGCCAGACACGGTAGCGCGGCACGTCGGTGCGGATGTCGATGTCGGCACCGAGCCTGGGCAGCATCGGGTCGCCGGGCTCGCCGACCGCGAGCACCGGGCAAGGCTTGGGGTTGCGCTGGCAGTAGCGTGCAAAGTCGTCTGCCAGCGCCTTCGGCAGGATGACGACGTTGCCTTGCACACGGTCGTCGGCAACGCCACTGGTGTGGCCAGCCCAGGTGCCGGCGCGAATTGCGGCGCGGGCCTCGGTGAGACGACTACCCACATTCGCCGGTGGATGATTCGATGCAGTGAGTGGTAACACGCGGCGCCCTGGTGAATACGAATCTTTGGTGACTGGGGCGGATTGTGTTGGGGCTTACCAGGCTGAAGCAAACAAAAAATTTATCGCTCACTTCATCGGTTTTTTCGGTGATGAGCAGGTTGCGACATTCAGGTGCGGCGACGGCCCCGTGGTGGTGCAGGCAAGGGCGCGCCGATGAAGTCGAACACGGCGTCGAGCACACCTGCGGCCACCACCGAGGTCGGATCGTCGCGGTAGCTGGCGTGCACCGGTAGTGGCGGCAGCTCGACTTCGCAAGTCAACGCCCTCAAGTGCCTGCGCTCAACCAGCCGCTCGACCGCTGCGAGTGGCAGTGTCGCCACGCCGATGCCGCCCTCGACAAGCTCGACGATCGCCGAGATCGACGAGATTGCATGCACGCGCAGCGGCTGCAGCCCGGCAGCGCGGAACAGATCGAGCAGCGCCACGTGCGGCTGCGATCCGCGCTGAAACGTGAGCAGCTCGAAGCCGGCAAGCTCGGTCAGCGTGTAGCGCCTCTTGCGGTGCTGCTCACGGTGGCCGACGAAGACCATTTGCATCGGCGGCAGCGCCCGGCTGCGCAGGTTCTCGCCCGATGTCGGCAGCGCCGCGAAGGCCAGATCGAGCGTGCCACGCCGCACCTGATCGACCAGCACGGGTGTGGTCTCGACCGTCAGCTCGAGCTCGAAATCGGGGTGGGTGCAGCGCATGTGCTGCACCCACTCGATCAACCACGAATGCAGCACCGACTCGATCACGCCGATGCGCAAGGAGACCGGCCGCGCCGCGCCGCCGGCGCCCATCTCGGCCTTGATTTCACGGTGCAACGCCAGCAGCCGCTGTGCATGGGTGAAGAAGCGCAGGCCGGCGACGGTGAGCCGAAACTGCTTGTCGCGCCGGTCGAGCAGCAGCACGCCGAGTTCTTCTTCGAGTGCCGCGATGCGACTCGACATGGCCGATTGGGTGATGAATAGTTTTTCAGCGGCCCGGGACACGCTCTTCAACGACACGACCCAGTAGAAGGCTTCGACAAAACGCAGGTTCATGGTACGGCCGAGGATACGTCGGCCGCAGAACGCTCATCGAAAAAATCACTGGGCAGCGCAGTTTTTTGGGGCAGACAAGCGTGTCCACCATGAGTGTGAACTCGACCTCCACGACGTCCGCGCGCCGCGCCGTTCAGGTGCGCCCTATCGAGCCGACCGATTTCGACGCTCGGCTGCCGACGTTCGTTGTACGAACGGGTTGCGAAGCATCACGGGTTTCTCCTCTATGTGACGGACATGGGACTCACCGTGTTCGGTGGGTCGCAGTCTCACCTGCGTCGCGGCAAAATGCCCGTCGGGGATCACGAAGCCCCGCCACCCGGACACCAGACGTGCACTTGCGACTTCTCATTGCGGCACTCGCCTTCGGCATAAGCACAGCACAGGCCCAACCGATCGATCAGGTTGTCGCTGCGGTCGATGCCATCGTCACTGCCTGCGGCCCACTCGACCCCAAGCTGACACGCAACGCCCGGGAGTTTCTGGAGCGCGCTCGCGCGCAAAGCAAGCTCGACCTCGCCGCGGTTCGCAAGACCGAGGCATACAGCACCGCCTACAACGCCGAAACCAATCGGCTGTTGCTGCTGCCTCCGAAGCAGCGCCTCGCAGGCTGCCAGAGCGCGCTCTAGTCGGTCAGTCATGCGCGGCCGGCAAACATTGCCAAGCACCGAACAAGACCCCTGTCACAGTTCATTTCAGGGCATTGCAGCGGCCGGATCGGCGCGAGCATGCACAGGTAGAAAAACGCCCTGATGCCGCTGCCTGCGAGCGGCCTGAGGCGCGAACCAACCCAAGGATCGCCGCGATGGCAGACATGTCGACCCCCCTCGATTGGAGCTTGGGCCTGGAGGCTCCGTCCACATCCGCCGCCCGGCCGCTCGCCCGCAGCACCGAAGGCCCTTCCGAGCCCCGCAGCGACATCCCGGACCGCCTCGCAAACGAAGCGTTTTGCTGGCCGACGCCGCCTTACGCGAGCTACCCGGTCGCGAGCGTGCAGACCGATCCTTTGCACTGCGAAATCGTCGGCCTGAACGACAAGCGGATGACCGGCCGACTCACCTTCTTTGTGCCCGAACAAGGCGTGGCCCACGTCCAGATGCCACCGGCCCGCACCACGCTGCCGCTGCGCTTCGACCAGTTTCGTTCGCTGACGCTCACGACCCCGCTTCACCCGACGCCCCTTTCGCTGGGCGACCCGCACGCCCGCCTGCTCGGCCACCGTGCCCATTCGATCTACCAGCTCACGCTTGCCAACGGAGTCGAGCTGACCGGCGAGACGATCGGACACATCGAAAACGCCTTTGGCCTTTTTCTGTTCCCGCCGCGGGCCGAGGCCGATTCGCCCGACGACGACGGCAGCGTCACCCGCACCTTCGTGCCGCGCGCCGCGTACCGTCATTTCGAGGTCGGCTCGCGCATCGGCGAGTTGCTGGTCGAACAGCACAGCGCCACCGTGGCCCAGATCGAGCTCGCGGTCGACACCCAGATCCAGATGCGCGAACGCCGGCTAGGCGACGTGCTGGTGACCAATCAGGTCGTCACGCCGATTCAGTTGCTCGAAGCGATCGAGCGCCAGGCCAAGATGCCGATGGTGCGGATCGGCGAGGCGCTGCTCTCGCTCGGCATGGTCAGTGAGCCGCAGCTCGCCGAAGCCCTGGCGCAGCAGCAAAGCGACCGCAGCGTGCCGCTCGGTGAGCTGTTGGTGCGCATGGGCGTGGTCTCGCGTGAGGATCTGCAGGTGGCGCTGGCTCGCAAGATGGGCTACCCGCTGGTCGACCTCGATACTTTTCCGGCTGAGGCCGAAGCGCTGCGCATGCTCTCGTACCCGGTCGCGACGCGCCTGAAGATCATGCCGCTGTTGGTGCGCGACGGCCGCCTGGTGGTGGCGCTCGACGACCCGGCACGGCGGCGCAACGCGGTCGACGAAGTCGAATTCAGTGCACAGATGAAGGTGGTGCCTGTGCTCGGCCACACCCGTTCGATGGAGGCCGTGCTGCACGCGGCCTACGAAAAGATCGGCGCGGTCGACGCGCCGCGCGGCGCGGCTTTCGACGATGTGTCGATCCCGATCAACTTTGACCTGCACGATACCGACAAGCTGG
>JAYUWC010000069.1:0-20769 GCA_043753755.1 Rhizobacter sp. | reverse complement strand
GCTGGCCAACGTGCCGCTGGCCGCGCACATCCGCCACAGCCTCGAGCAAGAAACATCGGGCGAGCTTCCCGAAGAACCGTTTCTTCATTTGCTGCGCGAAAGCCTGGACGCCGCCGAGGCCGAACGCGTGCTGCACACCGCGATCGAGTGGGGGCGCCACGGCGAGGTGTTCGAATACAACTACACGACCGGGCAGATCCATTTGCCCGAAGGTGAGGCCGAGGCGAGTGAGCCGGGCTGAGTGCCTCGCGAACTACTTCAAGTTGCCCGATAAAAACCCACGCAGCCGATCGCTCTTGGGTGCGGACAGCACCTCGCGCGGCGGGCCTTGTTCTTCGATGCGGCCCTGGTGCAAAAACACCAGATGACTCGCGACCTCGCGCGCAAAACCCATCTCGTGGGTCACGACGATCATCGTGCGGCCTTCGGCAGCGAGGTCGCGCATCACCTTCAAGACCTCGCCGACGAGTTCGGGGTCGAGGGCCGAGGTCGGCTCGTCGAACAGCATCACCTCGGGTGACATCGCGAGTGCGCGTGCGATCGCCACACGCTGCTGCTCGCCGCCCGAAAGTTGCGACGGATACAGCGCCTTGCGGTGCGCCACGCCGACCCGCTGCAGCAGTGCCTCGGCGCGGGCGATGGCCTCATCGTGCGGCACGCCGAGCACGCGGATCGGTGCTTCGATCACGTTCTCGAGCGCAGTCATGTGCGACCACAAATTGAAGTGCTGAAACACCATCGCGAGTTTGGAGCGCAAGCGCTGCAATTGCGCCGCGTCTTCGGCGTACAGCTCGCCGTTCCTGGCGGCCTTGAGCCGCAGCACCTCGCCAGCCACCACGATGCGCCCGGCGTGCGGGTGCTCGAGCAGGTTGATGCAGCGCAACAGCGTGCTCTTGCCCGAGCCGCTCGAGCCGATGATCGCGATCACGTCGCCGGCGTTGGCGCTCAGGTCGACGCCGTTGAGCACCTCGACCTCGCCGAAGCGCTTGTGCAGGCCCTCGACTCGCAGCTTCTCGTGGGCGTTCGGCGGCTCGCTCATCAGTCGCTCGAAAGCTTGCCGCTGCGCACTGCCACACGGCCCGCCACCTTGGCGAGGCTTCGGCCAGCGCGGGCATAACGCTGCCGCTCTCGTGCAAAAAACAGCCCGTCGGTGCGGCTCACGACCGGGTGCACCGCACCGCTCACCGGCTCGATCACCTCGAGCACGATATCGCCGGCGCGCACCCGATCGCCCAACTCGCGCAGGTAGACGACCAGGCCGCTGACCGGCGCCATGAGCACGTCGGTCGCGGCCAACGCGGTGGCCGCCTCGAGCAGCGGCGGCAGCACCGGCGCGGGGCCATCGACAAAACCGCGGTGGGTCAAGAAGGCGACGAGCGCGTCGGCATCGGCGGCGGCCAACGCATGCGACACATCGGCCTCGCCACGCAGCTCGAGCGTCACGCTCAGGCAACCCATCGGGATCGGGTGCCGACCCACGAAGTGCGCCGCGAGCTGCCACCAGGTTTGCGAGCAGGCTTCGTCGAACGGGTTGTCGCCCGACTCGTCAGCGAGCAGAGAGGCCCGCGCGCCCGTCAGCCGTGCGAGCGCTTCGGCCTGCGGCCAGAGCGCGGTGCCGGTGTAGAGGTGGAGCAGCGACTCGGCGTCGCAGTGCAGATCGATCACGACCTCGGCATCGCAAGCGAGTGCCAGCAGCACCTTGCGCTGGCTCGCGAGTTCGGTGGGTTCGGGCAAGGCATCGACGATCGCCTTGAGCTCGGCGCGCACGACAAGCGCGTTGGCCTCGGCATCGTCGCCGAGCCGGCCCTCGAGACGCGGCAGCAGGGCTTCGAACAAGGCCGGGTAATGCCGGTTGAAGTTCTCGCCGCTGCCCATCTCGAAGCGGCCGATATGGGCGAGCAACATCGTCTGACCCAGACCGATCGGGTTGGCGACCGGCACGACGACGATCTCGCCGCGCAGCCGGCCCTCAGCCTCGAGCGCAGCCAAGCGTTGCCGCAGGTGGTGCGCGACCAGCATGCCGGGCAATTCGTCGGCATGCAGCGAAGCTTGAAAACAGGCTTTGCGGCCGGTGTCGGTGGGCCCGTAATGCAGACTGACGATCTCGCGCGCGGTGCCCGGCGAGCCGCCGCGCAAAGGGTGGTGGTGGGTGATCAAGATGTTCCTCGGCGAGACTTCAGCTACGCGGCTTCAGGTGCGCCAGCCAGCAGACTTCGGCGCGCTTGAAAAGCGCCACGAGCACGAAGGTGAGCGCGAGGTAGAACGCGCCCGCGGTGACGAAGGCCTCGAACGGCAGGTAGAAGCGAGAATTCATCTCGCGCGCCGCGCCGGTCAAATCTAGCAGCGTGACGATGCTGGCGAGCGAGGTGCCGTGCAGCATCATGATGACTTCGTTGCTGTAGGCCGGCAGCGTGCGCCGCAAAGCCGAGGGCAACACGATGCGGCGCATCGCGGTGGCCCACGACATGCCGAACGCGCGCGCGGCCTCGACCTCGCCGTGCGGCGTGGCGCGTATCGCGCCAGCGAGCATTTCGGTCGTGTAGGCGCAGGTGTTGAGCGCGAACGCCAGCACCGCGCAAAACCACGCACTCGAAAGCCACGGCCAGAGCACGCTCGCCCGCACCGCCTCGAACTGCGCGAGGCCGTAATAGATGAGAAAAAGCTGCACCAAGAGTGGCGTGCCGCGAGTGACGTAGGTGTAGAGCCAGATCGGCGCGCCGATCCGCACCCCGAACACGCGCCGGCTCGACGCGCGCAACACTGCCAGCGGGATCGCCGCGGCCAGTCCGAACGCGAGCGCGAGCGCCAGCAGTTGCAGCGTCGTCAACAGGCCCGCCCAATAGGTCGACAGGCTCTCGGCGATGGCGGCGAAATTCACAGGCTGGCCTCGCGAACACCGCGTGAAACGCGCCGCTCGAGTGCGCCCAGCGCCAACACCGAGAGCGTGGTGATCGCGAGGTAGAGGCCACCGACTGCGAGGTAGAAGGTGAACGGCTGGCGCGTCGCGCCTGCGGCTTGGCCGGCCTTTTGCATCATGTCGTTCAGGCCGATCACCGAGACCAGCGCGGTTGACTTGACCAACACCAGCCAGTTGTTGGTGAACGACGGGATCGCGAAGCGCAGCATCTGCGGCGCGGTGATGCGCCGGAACACCTGCCCACGCGACATGCCAAACGCCCGCCCCGCCTCGAGCTGCCCCGCCGGCACCGCGAGCATCGCACCGCGAAAGGTCTCGGTAAAATAAGCGCCGAAGACGAAGCCGAGGGTGGCGACACCGGCGATGAACGGGTCGATGTCGACATAGTCGGCGCCGAGCCGCTGCAGCAGCGCGTTGAGCGCGATCTGCCCGCCAAAGAACACGAGCAGCATCAGCACCAGGTCGGGCACACCGCGAATCACCGTGGTGTAGACAGTCGCAGCGTATCGCCAAAACCGCGACCCTGAAAGCTTGGCTGCCGCACCCGCCAAGCCGAGCAGCAACGCGAGCACGAGCGAGGCGAGCGCAAGCGCCGCAGTCAGCAGCGCGCCATCGATGAGGCTTGGCAGATAGGCGCTCAGTACGGATGGCATTCGGGGTGGCGGCGGGGGCTTTGTGGTCGTCAAAACAGGCAAGCCACGAGTGTCGCGCATCGGTTGTCGAATCGCCTCGCTCACAAGCCTTCACGGCGCGGTGCCGGTGCCCCACGTGTTTTCTTTGGCGTAACGGCGAACTGGCGTGGATACGGCCCACTGGCGCGCGGCGGCGGGCCTCGACACAATACTGGCGGCGCCCAATTCGCGGTCGCGAAAGGATTCAACCATGTCGTTCGCTCTCTACCTCATCGGCTTCGCGTTGGTCATCGGTGGCATCGCCTGGGGCCTCATCACCGCTGGCGTGCCGACGCTCTACGTCGTTATCGCGTGCTTGATTCTGGCCGGCATCGGCATCATCACCGGCGTGTCGCGAACCCGCTCGAAAGACCCTTCTTGAGCGGCGCAGCGGCCGCTGCAGGAGCGCGTTGAGCACGATCTGCACGCCGCCAGGCGTTTCCGGAGTTCTCGATTTGTGCTACTTCGATTTACCTGCATTGCGCCGTACACGACCCATCGAGGCGAGGCGAGGCGAGTCAGCGTCGGTCGGTGCAAAAATCCAATCTGGTCTGGATTCAAAAAACATCCGAAAACGTTGACTGCCTCCGAAGTCTTTTGGGGCGGGTTTGGCCCGTGCTTCACTAGCGTCTTATCGACTGCATCAGACGTTTTTCTGAAGTCCGTTGCGCGAACGACGGGTTCTTCTCGATCGCGAGCTTCTGGTCACGGTTGTACTCATCCCTAATAACGAATGTCGTCTCGGATACACAGGATCGGGTCATGTAGAGCTCGCCGATGTAAGTGGTTTCTCCGGACCGAACACTGAAGCCGAATGCTGGGGTCCTGATTGCCCTGACGTAAGGATTCGCAATGCGGGGCGACACGTAGTAGTTGCCAGCAGGCAGCACCAACGCGTTCAACGTTCCATGGTGATCGGGGTAGTCGCTCTTGTGGAAGGAGCCATCCACCGATACGGCAGAGCGCCCCTCGACCAGCTTCTTCGAGGCGGCATCGAACACATCGAGAAAGGTGGCCGTCGAAGTACAACTTTGAGCCGCGCCTGTGCTCAGCAGAATGACTCCTGTTTGTTCGGCAGTCAAAGCGGTGCTTGGAACAAGCGCTACGGAAGCACGGTTGGACATGGTCCCGCAGCCCGACAAAAGGGTTGCGACGACGAGCGCTAAAAACAGCAACGTGTTCAAAAGGTTCTCCTAGAAAAGGTCTCAAAAAAAGCATCGCACTGCCGGCGAGTATCGCCACGCAAGCGGGGCGGCGTGTGAAGATCGCTGTTCGGCGCCAGACGGCGCGATCAGTCGCCACGGGCATGGTGTTTCGCGGGCCCTGCGGGGGCTCGGGTTGTGTTGTGCGCGTACCCATCCCTGCTGCCGCAGCAATCTGCGGTGTGCTGCGCACCGGTTGCCCAGCGAGTTGGCCTGCGTGACTTCGTTGACGTTGGCCGCCGAGCGGTTGACCTCCCACCTTCGTGCAGCAGCGACGAGACGTCAAGTGTTCGAAGTCATCAATCTCAAGCAGTAAAAAGGATTTGAGGCGATGGCACGCTACGCGAGCGAGATAGAAAGCGTCACCCTTGTCGCTTTACTTCCGTTGAACGCCACCTTGTGCTCTTGGTCTACGAACTCGACGACGACTCGCCGGCCGATTCGAAACGCGACCTTGGCAAGGCTGGGCTCGACTTCACAAAACCATGTGGAAACTTCGCCGGGGATCGACCGAAGCTCGAACGATGCAGGGCCGTCCAGCCATTGACCTAGCCACAGTCCCGAGATTTCTCCAGCGACATACTTTGTCGCTAATTTGCCCGTTTTGATGCATTGCCACCAGGCGGCTGACCCAACCAAACCGTGTGTTTCGCGCAGCCCCATGGGTTCGATGGATCGGGATGCTTTCTGCATTTGGCGCAGCAGGTCTGCGTCATCCCGCAGGCTGTAGATGGTTTCCATGGGGTATACCGTTTGACATGAGCGGGCCGACGTAGGCGAGCTCGCCTGAAAAAAAGAGGGGCCGCTGAGAGATTAGGCCGTCTGTAAAAGGGCAAGCTGTTGTCTGTTCCTACACCAACTTCGATCAACGTCGGTCGGTGAAGAAAAACCGAATTCGGCTCGGCAATGAAAAAGAGAAAAGCGTTGACTGTTTCGAAAGTCCCTGTAAGGGGTTAGGCGTCATTCGCGCAGTGCTCGCGAACTGCCCTTTCGCGGTGAAAAGACCTCCGGAATATTCTGAGTCTTGGTCAGCTTTGCACAACCGACTTCTACAAGTTGGATGAAGTCTGTGGCGTCCGAAAAGTAGTTCTTGAATGCCAACCGGACTTCATCGCTAGTGTCTGCTCGAACAAGGACAATGTCTCGCTCCGGATGTTCCTTTTCAAGTTCAAACAGCGCCCGCAGGGCTTCGGTGGCATCACGGTAGGCCTTCATCTGAAGTGCTCTGCCACCTTCAAAGATCAGGATCGTATTTTTTTTGGCCGAGATTGCGCGATCGGCAGCGTTCAGGCCTCGAAGCATCTCCAAGAGGCCAATTTCTTTCTCTGCAGCGAGAAACTGAGCAACCACCTCGCGGTCACCGAGGGCAGGGAACGGTCCCTTTTGACTCTCGTGAGCGCGAGCCAGAACTTCGCTTGCAAGTGCCATCGCATGTTCATACCGCGTATCGCCTTGCTGGAACTTCGGTTGGCTCTCCGTGATGAACCCGATGACTTCGACGGCCGTGGCCCAAGCGTGTTGAACCAGTGTTCGATACTGGATCTCGACATACAGGCCCGTCAACGCCTTTCCAACTTCCGAATTCACGTCGTACTCGTAAATGTCGTGGATGCCACGATAGCCAGTTGACTTTGGACGCTGGATGTAATCGTACCTGCCGGGGTCATCAGCATGACGGCGCTTGTGTTTGAACCGTGCTCGGTGGAAGCTCTCTCGAAAGGCGTGCAGGTCCTTGGACTTCTTGAAGATAAGCCTACAGCCTGCGACATCGTCCATTCTGGAGAGGCTCATGCCGGGCAGGCGATCGAGCTTGTCAAATATGGTTCTCTTCCGCTTGTGTCGCTGTGCCACCATGGCACCTGCGGTTCGTGCGCGCTCCCGAAGAATCGCCTGGAACGTGTTGAGAACTGCGCGGTGGGCGGCGCGCCACTCCTCAATGACGAGTAAATCTTCGGCGGTAGGCATTCCTGCCCGCACGTTGTCCCCGGCGCGATTGATCCGAGACTTGGAGCCGCCGGGAAAGCTTGGCGAACCGGTGGGGATTTGGCGCTTGCGCATGGCGCTTTCTATGACGCCTAACGTTTGAATTCAACCGACCAGCCAACGAAGCTGGCGCAGGGCGGCTGCCATAAAAGGTTAGGCCTCGCGTCGCCCAAGGAGACGCATTGCGATCTACCCGCAGATCTCAAGTAGTCCATATGCAATTGTTTGCCACGTGCCAATTGACTTCACAGGTCTTGCAATATTGGAGGATGGGAGCCCCTTCTTCGTCACGGTCGTACGGCACCGGGGAAAGTTGCAGCCGACATTCCGGGCACACATAGCGCTCTGAGTTCTTGTGAGACATTTGAATCAAATAGAAGAAGAGCGGGATTCCTAGCGCCGATAGGCCAGCCGCCACCATTCGATTTTCAACAAGGACGAAGATTGGCAGCACTGCAACTGCCCACGCTAGCGCGAACAAGAATTCCGTCACCCGCCATGGCCGCACGCGATAGCGCAACGGTAGTTTTCGGATTTTTAGCACTTGCGACGCCTAACGTTTTAGCTGAGCGGCCGACAACAGCGCCTCCGATGCAATAAAAACCAGCGAGCAGCCACGCCGTTGGCGGTCCACTCGAGCGCCAGGCTGGGCTGCTGAACGGCAACCCTTCTGTCTCCCGGCGGAGGTGACTGCCCGCACGGACCTGAACCGCCGCCGGGCCCGCATATGAACCCACGCCACATTGCGCAATGCAATGAATTTGATCGACCGCATTTATTGCGTAAACCGCCCATGCTCGGATCCGTGCCAGGGGCGTCCGGCAATGAGCGCCCGTACCGCAATCCATTAAACCTGTCACTTCTTCGCGTACAACACGCCATCAATGAAGATGTACTGAGGCCGCGTGTCGACCACGATCACATGCTCTTCTTTGGCGCCGTTCTCAAAGGCGATGTTCAACCGATAGCCATTGATGCTGTAGGTGCCCCGGTTGTTCGGCGTGGTCGAAATGGCGCTTACGTTGGCACTGTCGCCGACGACATAGCCGCCGCGCCCGATGGCGCCTGCGTTGGTGAAGGTGTACGTACTGGACCCAATGATGGAAATGCTGGGCGACGAAGCCACGCTGAGCGACTCGTAAATCCCGACGCGGCGTGTGTCGTCCGCGGCCACTGGCAAGGTGCTGCTGGTCAGCGTTTTCCAGGTCCCGTTGCCCTGCAGCACCTGCAAGTCCGCGCCGCTCTGGCGCCACTGGGTCCAGGCGGCTGGAAACTGGCTGCGGTGTGCATCTAGTCCGGCGGGGTGCAACAGGCCGGTGGTGTCGGCGAGTGCCCGTCCGTCCTTAAACAGCGCGATTGGGAAGACTTCCACATAGACACCGCCCAAAGCATTCAGCTTGAGCCGCGAATCGACGCCGAACGACATCAGCGACACAGCGACAGGGTCCGCATTGACTGGCGTGACCGGCGTGGAACTGGCCGGGGTTGGCGCGGCGGCGATGCTGGAGCCATCATCGCCGCCACCGCCGCAGGCGCTCAGGGCCAGAGCACACGTGATGGCCGCACTCAGCGCCCACGAGGGGCCAACTGCTTTGCGGAGCGTTGGGATAAGGTGTCGGCGCGTCTTCATGTTTTCCTTACTTTGAAATGTCATGTGCTGGGTCTTCCGACCGGCAATGCTTACTTGAGCTCGGACCTTCTAGGTCGGCCTACGGGAAGTTGCAGATTCAACACTGGGCGCCTACTTTTGCGGGCCGCATATTACCCCGGGTATAGGTGGTGGCACCGAAGCATGTGGCCCCGTGAGCGGCACACAGGGCAAGAACGTTCGGCATCGTGCCGCTAAGCTACCTGTTGGCCTTGCAGGGCAGCTTGACGCCCTCGATGGCGAACCCGCGGCGTCCGATCAGGCCCATGCCGACGCAAGTCAGCAGCACGTGTGTGAACAAGTTGCGGATGTCGGGGCGGAACCCGCAGCCCAATTGGCAATGTGGGCGTGCCTCGGCCAGACATCGCCGCTCAGGGCCGCTCAGGTCCGCTCAGGTCAACAAACAGCTCGTTGTTTCGCAAGCTTGCTCGATCAAGCGCGAGCTGAGCAGGCCCCCGCTGTAGGTCAGCCGCAGGATCTTGAGCATGAAGCGTGGGTCGTAGGCACTGGCTCCGGTCGCATCGTTGCGGAACCTGGTGCCCAGCGTCGAGAGGTTCAGCTCGCGCTCGACCAGGTGCTCGGGCGCACGCTCGAAGTTGCCGAGTTGAATCCGTTCCGCGAACAACACCGGCACGAACATGCCGTTGCGCTGCACGGGCTTACGGCGGGCCACCACTGCCTCTCATCGCTGCGCTGAAGGCTCAACGCCAACGTCATCCGCCTCGTCGTTAGAGAATTGCCGGACGACGGGCCATCCAGTTATTGCACAGTTTCAAAGTTTGAGCCAACCGGATCGTTTCGGTCCGTGGCCAAAAGCTCAGAATAAAACTGCGAGTTTCCAGCCACATGCCGCGATGGATCCGATTAAAAAATTATCAAGCATCGAGCATTGCCGGCCACTCCTGTGCCCTAGGCAGCGCCTGCATAAAGGGCAGCCACTTCGTCGATCTTGGCTGCGAGATTGAAGTCATTCACTGAGAGTCCGCCGAGCTCGTGCGTAGTCAGTTCGATTTGTACTTTGTCATACGAATTGGACCAATCTGGATGGTGATTCATGCTTTCGCAAATCAGCGCAACGCTCGATATAAATCCGAATGCTTGTACAAAATTTGTGAATTTAATGTCGATCGATAACTTGCCATTTTGTACTCGCCATTTTGGGAGCTTGTCGAGAAAAGCCGCAAACTCGCCCTCGCTAATTTTTAAAGGTTTAGTCATTTCATGCTCCAAGAAAATTTAGGGATGGTCTAAAGAATGCACTGCCGAAGATGCCGTGTCATGAACAACCTACGCTGTTCAGCACACAAAGCCAGATACGCACCCATGCGGCAATTTTCTATTGCCGGACTCAGCCATATTTTTAGGCCGCGGGAATACCCCTCAACCCGCGCGCCGAAACGTGAGGTTGATGCGCTGCGACCCGAGCAACGCGTGCTCGCCGGCCGCCAACGGCAGCACGCCGTGAAAGCGCAGGCGCGAGGCACCGCCCCAGACCACGACATCGCCGTGCCGAAGTGACACGCGCTGTGCCTTGTCGGCGCGCTGCAAGCCACCGAACAAAAACACCGCGGGCAGGCCCAGCGAGATCGAGACGATGGGCGCGCTCAAATCGGTTTCATCGCGGTCCTGGTGCAGCGAAAGTTTGTTGCCCGGCAGGTAGCGATTGATCAAGCAGGCATCGGGCGCGAAGCCGTCGAAGCCCGCCTCGGCCGCGGCGCGCGCTGCGAGCGCGCGAAACGATGCGGGCATGGGCGGCCACGGCGCGGCGCGTTCGGGGTCGAGTGGGTCGTAGCGGTAGCCGCGGCGGTCGCTGACCCAGCCGAGCGCGCCGCAGTTGGTCATCGCAACCGACATGCGCAGGCCGCCCGGCGTGATGAAGTGACGCAGCGGTGCGGCCGCAATCACCGCGCGAACGTCGGCACACAGCGCGGCATCGGCATCGGCCCCACGCGCGAAGCCGCGCAACAGGGCGGCGCCCTTGGCCAGCGGCTCTCGCGACGGCTCTGGCGCGGCTGTGGCACCAGGGCCATCGAACAGGTCGAAGGTCATGCCGTCGGGTGTCCAGTGCAGATCAACGACCGAGCCAACTCGAACGAACGAAGCCCCGTGCAGTCTTGAACGCTGGCGCTCAGCTGCCGCGGTAAATGCGGTTCTCGCGCACCGCGGGCCGTTGCAACGCCACGCCCGCCGCGTCGGGCTGCACGCGCGCACGCAGCGCCGTGCTGGTGCCCGGGGCCACGCCGGCGCCGGCTTTGCAGGCGCCGTTGGCCCGCAGGTAAAGCGCCGCTGCGAGGCGGCCCTCGGCCGGGTCACCGAGCGCGTGCGCGTAGTCGTCGCTCGCGCTGCAGTCGGGCGTGAAGCCGTCGGCGTAGTCACCGAATCCAATTTGATTGACGCCTTGAAACTGGATCGAGAAGTAGGTGGTGTTGCAGTTGTCTTGCGGATAGAAGCCGTAGGGCTTGCCGCAGGTCGGCTCGCCGATCAGCTTGACCTGCACGCCCACGCCGCGCAGGCCGTTCACGATGGCCTCGCTGGCCGAGCAGGTGCCCGGCCCGGCGAGCACGAACACGCGGCTCAAGCCCAGCGTCGGCAGCGCCTGACCGCTCGCAACCGAGAAGCCCTGGCCGGTCGTGAAAAAGGGCGTGGTGCGCTGCGCTGTCGTCAGCCGAAACGGGTTCTTGTCGTTGTAGCTCTCTTGCTCGAACACCTTGCCTGTCGTCGGCCCGGGGCCGGCGATCATGTATGCCAGCTCGCTCGCGATGTCGAGGTAGCCGCCGCCGTTGTAGCGAACATCGAGCACCAGATCGCGCACGCCTGCGGCCTTGAGTTGGTTAATCGCGGCCACGAGCGGCGCCTCTGAGACTGCGAGGTGGTCGTTGAACAGCATGTAGCCGACGTCGGGGTTCGCCGGTGCGAGCGTCTTGACGTTTTGCACCGGCGGCGACACCAGTGCGGCGGCGTTCAGCGTCACGCTGCGCGAGTTGGCTGCGCCGACATCACGAACCGTGAACACGTGCGGCCCGGCCGCGGTCGGGAACAGGCCCGCATTCAACGCGGCGACATTGCTGCCGTTGGCGATGTCGACCCCGTCGACCGACAGCAGTTGCGCGCCGCGCATCACTCCGTTGGCACTGGCCGGCGTGTTGGGGTCGGTGTAGACGACGACAGCCTGACGGGGCGGCACCGAGGCAATCAGATCGACATCGAAGCCGTAGCCGAACGAGGTGCCCGACTGCGACAGCGCAAGCCAGGTCGGCGTGTCGTAGATGAAATGGAACTGGTCGCGCGGCTTGCCCGAGGCCGTGGTCTGCGGCGACTTCAAGGCCTTGAAGTAAGCGGCGGCCGAGCCGTAGCGCGTGGCGTCGAGCGTGGCCGCCGGCAGGCCGCGGACGTCTCGGTACCAAAGGTAGGTTTCGTCGATCCAGGCCCGCACCCAAGCCTTCTCGTCAGCCACCGTGCCGCGGGTGTCGCTCGCGCGCGGCGCGGCGCAGTGCTGGGCCACGCTGGCCGACGGCACCAGGCCGGCGGTAGGGTCGGGCGGCGCTGTGACCACGCCCGGCGTGCCGACGTCTTCACCTCCGCCTCCGCCACAGCCGGTCATCACCACCACGGCAGCGACCGCAACTGCCGCACGCGTCATGCGTGCAGCACCGTTCAACAAGGTGTTCGTTTTCAAGGCCAGTGCTCCCATGTGGCGCGCCCGTCAGCGGGCGGCGCGCAAATCATAGGCGCGAGCGCGGGTGCGGCAGCGGGACCGGCAACAGATGCGGCGACAGATGCGAGAGCGGCAACGCCGCGCCGGCCTTGACCTCGCCGAGTGAAAAACTGGTGTGCAGATCTTTGACGTGCGGCAGGTGCAGCAGCGTGTCGCGCGAGAACTTCGAGAACGCGTCGAGGTCGGTCGCGATCACCTGCAGCTCGAAGGTGCCCGAGCCCGAGATGTAGTGGCACGAGATCACTTCGGGAATCTTGCGGATCTTCTCCTCGAGCTCGCGGGTCGACGACGCGGTGTTGCGGTCGGCGTCGATGCGCACGAACGCCAGCACGCCTAGCCCGATCTTGCGGCGATCGATCTCGGCCCGATAACCGGTGATGAAGCGCTGCTCTTCGAGCCACTTGACGCGGCGCCAAGTGGGCGCTGCCGACAGGCCGACGCGAGAGGCCAGTTCGGTGTTCGAGAGCCGCGCGTCGCGCTGCAGTTCGTGAAGGATCAGCAGGTCGTGACGGTCGAGGTCGCTGCCGTGCGCATCGCTCGCTTCACTGGGCGACACACGGGGAGCGGGTTGACCCGAAGTTGGCTTTTTGAGCGGCATTCGATCTACTTTCTTCGAATCGGAGCAAGATTATTGCGTGAACACTGCGTATCCGAACGAACTTAGAAAAGACATCACACGGCCGAATCCCTAAACTCTGCGCAGCGCACGCCGGTCACGAGCCGGCGCCGCGCGGCGTCGAAAACCCCCGTCACTGCTGGAGAGTTGCCCGATGAATGCCCCGCTGCCCGAATCGATTCGCAAGGCGATCGAGACCGTCTCGCTCGACGACAAATATTCGCTCGCGAGCGGCCGGGCGTTGATGAGCGGCGTGCAGGCGTTGGTGCGGCTGCCGATGCTGCAAAAAAAGCGCGATGCGCTGGCCGGCCTCAACACCGCCGGCTTCATCAGCGGCTACCGCGGCTCACCGCTCGGTGGCTACGACCAGGCGCTGTGGCAAGCCAAGAAGCACCTCGCGGCGCAGAACATCGTGTTCACGCCCGGCGTCAACGAAGAGCTCGCGGCAACGGCTGTCTGGGGTTCGCAGCAGCTCGATCTCTACCCGCAAGGCAACAAGTTCGACGGGGTGTTCGGCCTCTGGTACGGCAAGGGCCCGGGGGTCGACCGCTGCTCGGATGTGTTCAAGCACGCCAACATGGCCGGCACCTCGAAGCACGGCGGCGTGATCGCGCTGGCCGGTGACGACCACATCGCCAAGAGCAGCACCGCCGCGCACCAGAGCGACCACATCTTCAAGGCCTGCGGGCTGCCGGTGTTCTTTCCGAGCAGCGTGCAAGACATTTTGGACATGGGCCTGCACGCCTTTGCGATGAGCCGCTTCGCGGGGGTGTGGTCGGGCATGAAGACGATCCAAGAGATCGTCGAATCGACCAGCAGCGTGTTCGTCGACCCTGACCGGGTCGAGATCGTGATCCCGACCGACTTCTCGATGCCCGAGGGTGGCCTGCACATCCGCTGGCCCGACGCGCCGCTCGAACAAGAGGCGCGGCTGATGGACTACAAGTGGTACGCCGCACTCGCCTACGTGCGCGCCAACAAGCTGAACCACAACGTCATCGAGACCGCCCACGACCGCTTCGGCATCATCGCCAGCGGCAAGGCCTACAACGACACGCGGCAGGCGCTGCATGACCTCGGGCTCGACGACGATGAATGCCGCCGCCTCGGCATCCGGCTGCACAAGGTCAACGTGGTCTGGCCGCTCGAGGCGACCATCACGCGCGACTTTGCGCAAGGCCTGCAAGAGATTCTGGTGGTCGAAGAGAAACGCCAGGTCATCGAATATCAACTCAAAGAAGAGCTCTACAACTGGCGCGCCGATGTGCGGCCCAACGTGTTGGGCAAGTTCGACGAAGCCGACGGCGATGACACTGGCGGCGAATGGAGTCAGCCGAACCCGAGCAAGAGCTGGCTGCTGCGCGCGCAGGCCGACCTGACGCCCGCGATCATCGGCAAGGCGATTGCCAAGCGCCTCAAGAAGTTGAATGTCGATGCCGACACGCAAGCCCGTATGGATGCGCGCATCGCGCTGATCGAAGCCAAAGAGCGCAGCATGGTCGTGCAAGCCATCGACACGGCCGACCGCACGCCCTTCTTCTGCAGCGGCTGCCCGCACAACACCAGCACCCGCGTGCCGGAGGGCTCGCGCGCGGTGGCCGGCATCGGCTGCCACTACATGACGGTGTGGATGGACCGAAGCACGACCACCTTCAGCCAGATGGGCGGCGAAGGCGTCTCGTGGGTCGGCCAGTCCGCGTTCACCACCGACCAGCATGTGTTCGCGAATCTGGGCGACGGCACTTACTACCACTCGGGCTTGCTCGCGGTGCGGCAGTCGATCGCGGCGAAGGTCAACATCACCTACAAGATCCTGTTCAACGACGCGGTGGCAATGACCGGCGGCCAGCCGGTCGACGGCACGCTCGAGGTGCCGGAGATGACGCGCGAACTCGATGCCGAAGGCGCGGTCAAGATCGTTGTCGTCACCGACGAGCCCGAGAAGTACGACGAGTCGGCGATCAAGGCGCGCCTGGCGCCGGGCGTGACGGTGCACCACCGCGACGATCTCGATGCCATTCAAAAACAGATGCGCGAAATCAAAGGCTGCAGCGTCATCGTCTACGACCAGACCTGCGCCACCGAAAAGCGCCGCCGCCGCAAGCGCGGCACCTTGGTCGACCCGGCCAAGCGCGTTGTCATCAACGAGCTGGTCTGTGAGGGCTGCGGCGATTGCTCGGTGCAATCCAACTGCTTGAGCGTCGAGCCGGTCGAGACCGAGTTCGGCCGCAAGCGCCGCATCAACCAGAACACTTGCAACAAGGATTACTCGTGCGTGAAGGGCTTCTGCCCGAGCTTCATCACGGTCGAGGGCGGGCAGTTCAAGAGCAAGAAGAAGAACGCGGGTGACAAAGACGCACGACCCGACCCGTTCGCGCTGCCGCCGCTGCCCGAGCCCGCACTGCCGCTGGCTCTGCATGAGAAAGAGCGACCCTGGGGCATCGTCGTCGCCGGCGTCGGTGGCACCGGCGTCATCACGATCGGCCAGCTGCTCGGCATGGCCGCGCACCTCGAGGGCAAGGGCATCGTCACGCAAGACGCCGCGGGCCTGGCGCAAAAGGGCGGCGCGACCTGGAGCCACATCCAGATCGCGAACCGGGCCGAGGCAATCCTCACCACCAAGGTCGGCACCGCCGAGGCCGATCTGGTGATCGGCTGCGACCCGATCGTCGCTGCCAACAAGTCGACGCTGGCGGTGATGCGCGAGGGCCGCACGTTTGTCGCGATGAACACCCACGGATCGCCAACTGCGGCCTTCGTGACCAACCCCGATTGGCAGTTGCCTGCGGCCAATTGCGAGGCTGCGGTGTCGAACGCGGCGGGTGCGGGGAACGTCGGCCTGCTCGACGCCGATGCGCTCGCGGTGCAGCTCGTCGGTGACTCGCTCTACACCAACCCATTGCTACTCGGCTATGCCTGGCAAAAGGGCCGTGTGCCGATCGGCCTTGCGGCGATGCTGCGGGCGATCGAGCTCAACAACGTGCAGGTCGAGAACAACAAACTCGCGTTCGAATGGGGCCGGCGCGCGGCGCACGATCTGGCCGCGGTGCAGGCGCTGCTCAAGCCGGCTGCGTCAGGGTCTTCGGTGATCGAGTTCGTGCGCAAGGCGGCCAACCTCGACGAGATGGTCGCCAAGCGGGTCGAGTTTTTGACGGCCTACCAGAACGTTGCCTACGCAACCGAGTACAAAACTTTCGTCGAGAAAGTGCGCGTCATCGAGGCGCCGCTCGGCAGCAAGAAACTCACCGAGTCGGTTGCGCGCTATCTGTTCAAGCTGATGGCTTACAAAGACGAGTACGAGGTCGCGCGGCTGCACAGCGACCCGGCGTTTCTCGCCAAGATCGCGTCACAGTTCGAGGGCGACTACACGCTCAACTACCACCTCGCGCCGCCGCTCATCGCGAAGAAGAACGCGGCCGGCGAACTGCAGAAGTCGAAGTTCGGGCCGAAGATGCTCACCGGCTTCAAGTGGCTCGCCAAACTGAAGGGCCTGCGCGGCACGGCACTCGACCCGTTCGGCCGAACCGAAGAGCGCCGAAGCGAACGCGCACTGATCGGCGAATACCGTGCCGCGATCGACGAAGTGCTAGCGTCGCTAGACGCGGGCAACCTCACGCTCGCCAAGGAAATCGCATGCATCCCGGAAGAGATTCGCGGCTACGGCCACGTGAAAGATCGGCATCTGGCCAAGGCGCGGCCGAAGTGGGCCGCGCTGATGAACGAATGGCGCGCAGGCGGCGTGCGGCACGCGGCCTAGTCGCGCTGGCCGGCGTCACGCTCGGCCTCGCCGCGGCCGCGCAAACCGCTGCGCAAACTGCCGCACCCGCCGATGCCGCCTCGGCACCCGCCGGCCCGCCGAGCTGGCGCATCGACCCGACCCACACCTTCGTGCACTGGGAGGTGTTGCACATGGGCACCTCCACCATCCGCGGCCGCTTCGACAAGTCAAGCGGGGTCGTGCTGTTCGACCCGAAGGCGCAAACGCTCGACATCAGCATCAGCATCGACACCGCTTCGGTCAACAGCGGCGTGCCGGTGCTCGACACCATGCTCAAGGGCGGCACCCTGCTCGATGCCGGGGCCAACCCGCAGGCTTATTTCACCGCGCGCAAAGCCAGCTTCGAGGGCGAGGCCGTGCGCGAGTTGCGGGGCGAGTTCACGCTGCGCGGCGTGAGCCAGCCGCTCACGCTGCGTGCGCTGCGTTGGCACTGCGGACTGAACCCGCTGTTTCGTCGCACGGTCTGCGGCGGTGACTTCGAAGGCGAGATCGTGCGCAGCGCGTTCGGCATCACCCTCGGCCTGCCGTTGGTGGCCGACAAGGTGCGGCTGGTGGTGCAGGTCGAGGCGATCGCGCCGGGCTGACCCGACCAGCGGCGTCGGAGTATCCCTAGTCCACTGAATCATTGAAATGAGCGGTGAGGGACGCGCGAGACGGGATGCGATGCAAGGCGCA
Source organism: Rhizobacter sp. (assembly GCA_043753755.1). Lineage (GTDB taxonomy): Bacteria > Pseudomonadota > Gammaproteobacteria > Burkholderiales > Burkholderiaceae_C > LMDS01. The sequence goes on along the minus strand of JAYUWC010000069.1, from coordinate 3,564 downwards.
AAGCGCAGTGATGCCCATAGGCATCGCGAGCATTTGCAACGCCGCAGTGCGCCCGTATCGCGCGGACAGCACCGATCTGATTTCAGTGATTCAGTGGACTCGGGACACCGCCGGGTCACGGCGACATAACGAGCGACCGGTCGCCAAGTGCCGGCGCTCGGCCGCAACGGCCGCACGACGAACCCCAGGAGACACCCCCATGACCACCCGCCTCTCGCAGGCGCGGCTCGCCGCGGCGTCCGCACTGCCGACCTCTCTTGTCCGAAATTCCTTCCGACATTCCGTCCGAAATTTCGCCCGAAGTTCCGTCCGAAATTTGTTCTAGCGTTTCGCCTCGGCGCAGTTGCAGCGCTGAGCGCCGCGCCGGCACTGGTGATCGCCGCCGGCGTCAGCGTGCGCTTCGATGCAGCCAGCACCGCGACCACGCCGTTCCCGAGCGATCGCTTCACGCGGCCCGACTGGAGCAACAACACCTTTCGCCGCATCAACCTGCCGCTGCCCGACTGCGCGCAGCGCGCATCCGACTGCGCCGACCTGACCGTCATCAACACGCTCGACGGCTTCAACACCCAGCCGCGCATCACGGTGCCGTTCACCGGCAACATCGATCTGTCGAGCGTCGACAGATCGACCGTCTATCTGGTCAACCTCGGCGACACGCTCACCGGTTGGGGTGCGGGCCACAAGGTCGGCATCAACCAGATCGCGTGGGACGCAGCAGCCAAGACCCTGGTGTTCGAGTCCGATGCGTTGCTCGCCGAGCACTCGCGCTACCTGCTGGTCGTGACCGACGGCGTGCGCGATGCCGCCGGTGACCCAGTCGAGGCCGGCGCGTTCGGCCGCCTTCGCGAGGGCCGAAGAGAAGGCCGCGGACAGGGCCACGCAGAAGAGCGCGAACACGACGCCGGCGCGTACCGCAAGGCGCTGATCGACGGCGAGAACTCGAGCGCGGTGCCACGCCGCCGTGCGGTCGCGCTCAGCCTTTTCACGACCCAGAGCACCAGCGCCGACCTGCGCCGGATTCACCGGCAGATCAGCCACTCGATTCCTGCGCCGGTGAACTTCATGATCGGCAACGGCGGCAGCACGCGCGCGGTGTTCCCGGTGGCAGCCCTGCGCGGCATCCAGTGGCAGCAGCAGACGGGCGCGGCACCGGCGTTCACGGCGTCGTTCGTGCCGACGCCGGCGCTGCAGGTCTTTGCCGGTGCGGTGGCGAGTGTGGGCTTCGGCAGATTTCAGTCGCCTAACTACCTCGACGCCGCGCGCGTGATACCGACCACCGGCACGCTCAGCGGCCGGCCGGCGCCGCTGGGCGCGAGCGAGCTGGTGTTCGAGGTCTTCATGCCGAGCGGCACCAAGCCGGCCGGCGGCTGGCCGGTCGCGATCTTCGGTCACGGCTTCACCGACAGCATGTACGGCGCGCCGTGGACTGTGGCCTCGACCTTCGCGAAAAACGGCATCGCCACCCTCGCGATCAACGTCGTCGGCCACGGCGGCGGTGCGCTGGGCACGCTCAACGTGCTGCCGACCGCCGGTGCGCCGGTGGTCGTGCCTTTGGGCGGGCGCGGATTCGACCAAGACGGTGACGGCGTGATCGGTTCGACCGAAGGCGTGAGTTCAGTGGGTAGCCAAGCGATCGTCGGCAGCCGCGACGGCCTGCACTAGACGGTGGCCGATCTGATGCAACTGGTGCGCCAGATTCAGGTCGGCATCGATGTCGACGGCGACGGCACCGCCGACCTGGACGCCAACCGCATCTACTACGCGGGCCAGTCGTTCGGCGGCATCTACGGCACCCTGTTCATGGGCGTCGAAGGCGCGTTGAAAGCAGGTGTGCCGAATGTGCCGGGCGGCTCGATCACCGAGGTGGCGCGGCTCGGCGGGTTTCGGTTCTTGACGGCACTGGCGCTCGCGACGCGCCAGCCTCCATTGCTGAACCTGCCGTCGACCCCGAACGTGCCGGTGCCGTTCAACTTCAACTTCAACGAAAACATCCCGCTGCGCAACCAACCGGCGTTGGTCAACAACGTGCCCGGGGCCAGCGCCATATAGGCCGTGCTCGAGCGGACCGAATGGGTACAGCAATCGGGCAATCCGGTCTCGTATGCCGCAGCGATCCGCCAACAGCCGTATGGCCGCAACGCGCCCAAGGCGGTGATCGTGCAGTTCGCCAAGGGCGACGTCACCGTGCCGAACCCGACCACCACGGCGATCCTGCGTGCCGGCGGTCTGGCCGACCGGGCGATGCTGTTCCGCAATGACCTGGCCTACCTCGCGACCGGGGGTGCGATCCCGAAGAATCCGCACACCTTCTTGACCAACATCGGCATCCCGGCCGCAGCGCCGCTGGCGCAGATCGCGCTGTTCTTCCAGAGCGGTGGTGCGTTGACGATCGATCCCGACGGCGCCGGCCCGTTGTTCGAGATGCCGGTGACTGGCCCGCTGCCTGAGGGCTTGAACTTCATCCCCTGACCGTCATTGAGGCGGCGTCGCATCGGCCTGTCTGCGGCCGGTGCAGGCTGTCGCGCCCCCCGCGCAGGCCGTCGCAGCGGGCTCGCGGCGGGCGTGGGCGAGCCGTAGAGTGCAGCCATTCACTCTTCGCGTTGCCGCCCGCCTCATGTCTGACTTCTCTGCGTCACTCGCCAGCACCTGGCGCCAAGCCTCGCGTGTGGCGGTGCGGCTCTTTCATCAATACGGGAGTTGGCTGGTCGGCATCACTTGGAAGCGCTTTACTGTCTTCGCGCTGTTGCTGCTGGTGCTGTCGACACTGCTGCAAAAGCTGCCGCCGTTCAACTACGCATGGGACGAGTTCGTCTCCGACGCACCCCGCCGTTCGGTGCCCAAGGTGCCCGCCATTCCTGCGGTGCCCGAAGTGCCCGCCGTGACTTGGCCGAAAGTGCCCGAGGTGCGCATCGAGGCCCCAGCCAAAGGGGACGGCAACGACACGGTTGTCATCTCGATCGACAAAAACGGCGTGCGCATTGCGCCGAAGGCCGCAGCAGCTGCAGCTGCAGCTTCGGGTACGGCGGCTGCTTCGAGCGCCTCGGCCGCGCCGGTGAATGCGCCTGTGCTCGCGGCCTCCGATGCCGCCTCGACGGCAGCGCCGGCCAGCGACAGCGGCAGCGTCGAGATCGCCTTGCCCAACGCCACACGGGAGGCTATTCGCGAGGCCGTGCGTGCGGCACGCGAGGCCGCGAAAGAGGCTGCTCGCGAGGCCCGCAAAGAAGCCGAAGAGGCCCGCCGAGAAGCGCAACAGGCCCTCGAAGAAGCTCGTCGCGATGCGCTCGAAGCCGTTGCCGAGGCCCAGCAAAGCCAGCGCACCCGCGTCGTGCACCTGGGCGACTCGCTCCCCGACCTGGCGTTCTTTTGGATCGTGGCCTCAGGGCTGCTCAAGATCACCTACAAGGGCCGCGTGCAGGCCGACGCGCGCGCTGCCGAAGCGACCGAGACGGCCGAGTCCGAGCAGCATAGATGCCCTCGGTCCTGGCGGCGTCACCTCAGGGGCAGTCGGCCGCGTACTGCGGGTAGACGATGTTGCAGCTCGAGTCCATCGACTTGATCGCG
>JAYUWC010000068.1:0-2208 GCA_043753755.1 Rhizobacter sp. | reverse complement strand
GCTGAGCGAGTACTTCGCATTCCCCGAAAAGTTCAACTTCGTCGACATCGAATTGCCTGCGGCTCTGCTGGCCGAGCGCCATGCGCGCAGCGCCACCTTGCACCTGATGCTTGCCGGTGTGCGCGCCGACTCGGTCGATGCGCAACTGCTCGAGACCTTGTCGGCGCGGCAGCTCGTGCTCGGCTGCACGCCGGTGGTCAACCTGTTTCGGCAAGCGGCCGATCCGGTGCGCGTTACCCACCAGATGCCCGACTACCCGGTGCTCGCCGACGCGCGCCGGGCCTATGCCTACGAGATCGTGTCGGTCGAGCGCGTGACGCGCGTGCGGCAGTCGCCGAGCGGCGACACGGTCGAAGACTTTCGGCCGTTCTATTCGCTGCGTCACGATGATCTGGCCGAACAAGGCGGCCGCTACTGGTACCTCCAGCGCGACGAAGCACTCGCCGTTTTAAGCCCAGGCCACGAAACCCGCATTGCGATCGTCGACCTCGACTTCAACCCGGCCTCGCCGCAGACCGAGACGCTCTCGATCGAGGTCAACGCGACCAACCGCGACCTGCCGACTCAGCTCGCGTTCGGCACGCCGGGCGGCGATCTGTTTCTCGAAGGCGGCTCGTTGGCGCGCGAGATTCGCATGCTGCGCAAGCCCACCGCCAGCCAGCGTTTCGAGCGGGGCCGCGGCGCGCTCTGGCGGCTGATCTCGCACCTCTCGCTCAACCATTTGTCGTTGCAATCGGGCGGGGTCGATGCGCTCAAAGAAATGCTGCGCCTCTACGACCTGCCGCGCAATGCCGTCAATCGGCAGCAGGTCGACGGCATCGTCGCGATCGCCTATTCGCCCAAGGCCGCGTGGCTTGCCGGCAAGCCGTTTGCCACCTTCGTGCGCGGCATCGAGGTGCGGCTCACGCTCGACGAAGCGAGCTTCGTCGGCAGCGGCGTCGGCATCTTCGCCGAAGTGCTCGACCGCTTCTTCGGCATGTATGTGCACGTCAACAGCTTCACGCAATTGCTGGTCGTCTCGGCCGCCACCGGCGAGCCGCTCTGGCGCGGCCAGCCGCGCAACGGCGACAGCGCGCTGGCCTGATGCGCCTGCGAATGACCCGAGCCGCTCGTGCCTGATCCCACGCCCCCCACGACCCCCGCACCCGATGTGAACGAGCCCGCGCCAACGGCCGTGGGCGACGCGCTTGCCTTGATGCTCGACCCGCGTCGGGCGCGCGTGCAGGCGCGTGCCCCGCTCGATCTGTTGCTGAGCCGGCCGCACGGCTTCGCCTTCGTGCAGGCGGCGCGGCTGCTCGAGTTGGCCTTGGCCGACGTGCCCGATGCCGATGGCCGCAGCGCGTTCGAGCGCGTCGTTCGGTTTCGCAACAGCCTGTCGATGCGCTTCGAGCCGAGCGAGATCGAAGCGCTCGAGGCCTATGCCCGCGACACCCGCCTGGACCAGCCCGTCGATGGCGATGGCGAGGCCAATGCCAATGCCAATGCCAATGCCGGCACCGACCCGACCGACGTCGCACCGCACCCGCTCGCCCACCTCGACCGCATCGACATCACGCTGCCCTTTTTCGGCCTGCTCGGCAACAACGGCGCGCTGCCCAACCACTACACCGAGCAGATCGCGCGCCGCGAGTCCTATCAAAAAGACTTCGCCGCGCGCGCGTTTCTCGACATCTTCACCAACCGCGCTGCCACGCTTTTCTACCGCGCCTGGCGCAAGCATCGGTTGCCTGTGCTCTATGAGGCCGACCGGCGCCAGCACTACCTGCCGCTGGTGCTGGCGTTGGCTGGCTTGGGCATGCCGGGTGCCGATCGTTCGCATGGCGCGCGCCATCGTCTGCGCGATGAATCGCTCGCCTACTTCGCGGGCACGCTGCAGCAGCGGCCGATCTCGGCCGTGCAGATCGAGCGCCTGGTGGCACACCACTTCAACGTGGGCTGCCGCATCGAGCAATTCGTCGGGTACTGGTTCGATTTGCCCGACGAAGCCTGCACCCGACTCGGCCAGTCGCAGGCGGTGCTTGGCAGCACCGCCATCTCAGGCAGCCGCGTCTGGCAGCGTGATTTGCGCATCCGACTGCTGCTCGGGCCCATGCGCGCCGACCGCTTTCGCACACTGCTGCCGCGCGCCGAGGCGTCGCTCGCACTCGGCGAGTTGCTGCGCCTCACGGTCGGGCCGACGCTCGAGATCGAGGTGCGGTTGATCCTGCA
>JAYUWC010000067.1:0-2213 GCA_043753755.1 Rhizobacter sp. | reverse complement strand
AGGCCGATGCGGTGCGTGAAGCAGCCGCCGCCAAGATGGGTTTCTCGGCCTACGGCATCACCCAAGGCGACGACCCGATGGCACATGCCGTGAAGGGCCTGATCGACAACGCCTCGGGCAACGAGCACCAGATCATGCTGCTCTGGCAGGCGATCGAAACGCTTTCGTCGCGATCACGCGAGCTACCGACGCCCGACTGCGTACCGGCCGACGCCTGCACCAAAGAAACCTTCGATGCCGCGCGCTTCAACCAATTGGTGAAGTGACTCGCGCCGGGCAGTCAGAGTAGAAACAGCAGTGGCAGCAAGAGACCGAGCCCGCGCCAGTCTCTCGGTCTCTCGATCATCGCTTTGTCGCTGAACGGGCTGACGAATCCATCGGGCTCGATGCTGCGATAGCGAAAGTAATAGCGCCCGCTGCGCTGCGGCATCGGCAGCGACCACTCTGCAGCGGCGACATCGTCCCTCGCAATGATCTCGGTGAACGCCAAGTCACGGGCGAGTTGAACCTCGAAGCGATCTTCGGCACGTCCGCTCCGCCGAAACAACAACGCGCTGCCGTCGGCTGATGGGCCGCCTGAGGGCGGCTCGGGCAGCGGGCGCAGTGTGAGGGCTTGCGGGTCACCGAACGGCCCCTGATCGCCGTCGGGGCGGATGCTCGCCACGCGCCAGAAGTAGTCGCCGGGTGTCGGAAGGTCGGCGCGCAGGCCGACGGCATCGATGTTGTCGCGCTCCTGCACGATGCGCGTGAATGCCGCGTCTTCGGCGATTTGCCAGCGTGCGGCCGGCGCGCCGGTGTTTTGCGCCCAGCTGAACTCGACGCTGCCGATCGGCTGCTTGGCTGCGGTTCGCGGTTCGCGGTGCGCGGTAGGCGGGCGGCTCGGGCCGGGCCTTGAGCACAAACCGGCTGGTCGCATCGAAACCTTCGATGCCCTGGGTGTCGATGCGGCGCGCGCGGACAAACCACGCGGCGTCGTCGAGCCCGGCGATGCGCACCTCGGCGCCGGTGGCGACGACTTGATCGCTCACCATCTTCTCGAAGGCCGCGTCGGAAGCCACCTGCACCCGCAGCGGGTTAGCGCCTGCTGCAGCGAGCGAGAAGCGAATCACCGGGCGCTCGAAGCGCGCCGGCATGTCCAAGAAATCGGGCGCGGGCAGCAGCGCAGCGACGATCACGCCGCTCGAGCGTGCGTCTGCGGCTGCCCCGAAGCCGCCCGGCAAATCGGCGCTGTCGAGGCTGCTCGGGCGGTCGAAGCGCACCTTGCCTTCGATGACTTCAGCGTGGCTGAGGCTCTTGGCGTCATCATCGAATGCGACTCGGAAGTGCGTTCCGCGTACCCCGATAACGGCGGTCGGGTTGACCACCTCGAGCGGCTTGGCACGCAACACCTTCGTCGCAAAAATCTCGATTGAACCGCGCAGCACCCGCAGCGTGCCGGCGAACCAGCCTCTGCCGCCCTCGGTGGTGTTGCCTTGCGGCTGGCCGTAATTGCGACTGGCCGCGACTTCGGCAAGGCTGGATGGCGGGATGCGCACCTGCGAGCCGTCGGCCAGCGCGACCACAGCCGACCCGGCTGTACCGGTTTGCACCGCTTGTCCTTCGGCGATTGTCGAGCCGGCAACCGCCGGCGCTCCGGCCACTTGCACATCCCCGGAGACGCTGACCAGGGTCGCGCCAACGACCTCGCTGCGCATCAAGCGCGCTGGGATGGACAAATGCTGGCCCGGGCGAATTCGGTTGGCATTCGAGAGCTTGTTCAGGCGTGCGACCTCGCGCCACGCGTCGGGTGCGACGAGAACGGCTTTGCTCAAGCCGATCAAGGTTTCGGCGCGTGCGACAACGAAATCGATCGTCGGTTCATCGGCCCCGGCGGTGTCTGCAGCGAATGCCGATGCCGCACCCAGCAGCGCGTAGATGAGCCTGTTCCGGGGCATCGAGTTGCCTGCTACGCCGACGAAGGCCGACGTGCCGACTTGGGCCGAAACGCCTCGCACAGCGTCGGGTCGGTTTCGAGGTAGGGCCCGCCGATCAGGTCGAGGCAGTACGGCACCGCCGCGAAGATGCCGGGCAACGGCGGCTGCGCACTCGGCAGACCAGCCAGCGTCTCGGCGATCGCCTTCGGCTGCCCAGGCAAGTTGATCACCAGCGCCTGGCCGCGAATCACTGCCACTTGGCGCGAGAGGATCGCAGTCGGCACGAAGGCCAGGCCGATC
>JAYUWC010000066.1:0-6912 GCA_043753755.1 Rhizobacter sp. | reverse complement strand
AGAAGCGCACCGAGATCACCAAGATCGAGCTGAAGCAGCGCGTGACCGTGCTGCTGGTGCCGAACAAGAACCTCGAGACGCCGAACTACCGGCTCGAGCGTCTGCGCCACGACGACCCACGCCTCGAGAACCTGCAGGCCAGCTACACGATGGTCGACGAGCAGGAAGAAGAGGTCGGCATCACGCGCCGCGAAAAAGCCAAAGCCAAGCAGGAGCCGGTCATCAAGGGCGTCTTGCCTGAGACGCCCGCGCCGGTCGCAGCACCCAAGCCGGCTCCGGTCGTGGCACCGGCGCCAGTCGCCGCGGCCCCTGCGCCGGTCGCGGTGCCGGCAGGCGGCAGCTTCTTCGGCTGGGTAAAAAAACTGTTCGGCGGCGAGCCAACGCCGGCTGCATCGCCCGCTCCGGCACCCGCCGCATCGGCCGCCAAGCCGGTTGAGCCGCGCGAAGGTCGCGGCGGCGAGGGCCGTGGCGAACGCGGTGGCCGAGGCGGCCGCGGTGGTCGCGATGGCAAGCGTGGCGAAGGCCGCGGTGAACGCAGTGAAGGGCGCGCCGATAACCGCGGCGAGCGCAGCACCGAAGGACGAGGCGAAGGCCGTGCCGAACGCGGCGAGGGTCGCGGCCGTCGACCCGATCGCGGTACCGATCGACCGGCCGGCGAAGAAAGCGTGCGCACCGAAGCATCGGAGTCGTCGGGTCGAACCGAAGAACGCCCGGCGCGCGGCGAGAACCGTGGCGAAGGCCGCGGCGAGCCGCGCGGCGACCGAACTGAGCGCACCGACCGCAGTGAACGAAGTGAACGCGGCGGCGAGGGTCGACGCGGCCCGCGCGCCGAGCGCGAACCGCAGCGGCCGCAGCCGGTGGCCGATGCTGCCGCCGGTAATGAAGCCGTTACGGCTGAAGCCTTTGTCGATACGCTGCCGGGTGCAGACGCAGCCGAAGGCGGCGATGCACAAGGCGAGCGCCAAGGGGGCCGGCGCCGCAACCGTCGAGGGGGTCGAGGTGGCCGCGATCGCGACGACGCCGCATCGACCGAGATCGGCGCCACCGGCATGCCGACGGCGGCCGAGCACGTCGAAGGCGCATCGACCGACGCACCGGTCGTTGCCGGCGATCCCGCCAACGAAATCCCCGCCGAAGCCCCGCGCCAAGACGGCGCCGAGCCCGGCGAAGCGCGCCGACGCGGGCGCGGCCGTGACCGCAACCGGCGCGAGCGCAACCCCGAGTCCGCAGGTGAAAGCGGCACGGCGACAGCCGAGGGCTTGATGCCCGACGGCGCACTCGCCGCGCAGGCCTTCGACGCGGCCGAAGCCTCGATGGCGTCACAGATGCCGGTGGCCTCGGTGGCAGCGGAGCCGGTCCAAACGGACGCGCCGGTGGCTCAGGTGGCCGATGCGCCAACAGCATCAATCCCGCCGATCGCGCCTCTCATGTCGGGTGTCCAGGTGGCGCAAGCAGTGGTTACCACCGCACCGGTGGTGGCGGCCAGCGCTGCCTTCGTGCTCCCGATCGATTCACTTCAATCGGTGGCCGATTCGGCCGGGCTGCAGTGGGTCAACTCAGATGCAGAGAAGATGCGTGCCGTGAAAGCGGCAATGGCCGCCGAACGTGCGACGGTGCATGTGCCGCGCGAACGCAAGCCGGTGCCGGTGGCAGACGAAGGCCCACTGGTGCTGGTTGAGACCCGCAAAGACCTGTCGCAGATCAAGCTGCCGTTCGAGAACGCGCAAGGCGGCGCAACGACCGTCGGCTGACTTCAGGCCCAGAAGCAACTCGCCGCCGCGGCTAAAGCCCGGCGGCGTTTTTCGTTCTGCGCTCGGGTGACGTCAGGGCAAACGTTCGAGCGAACGTTGGTAGGCCGGAAGGTGCATCAACTCGTCCCAGGTGAAGGGAGCGGTTTGGGGCAGCAGATCGAGACGGCGTGCTTCGCCGTCGGGGTCGGGCTGCCAGTGGCCTTGCGCCTCGGCTTCAATGAGGCCTGCGAGCAGGTCGTCGAGCGTGCGCTCGCCTGCGGCCGAGTGGTTGCACAGCAGCACCAAATCGCAGCCGGCGCTGAGCGCCAACGAGGCAGCTTCGGCGTAGGTGAGATCGGCCCCGGCAACTCGGCGCGCACCGGCCATGCTGAGGTCATCGCTGAAGATCGCGCCATCGAAGCCGAGTTGCAGGCGCAGGATGTCGTTCAGCCAGCGCGCCGAGAAACCCGCCGGCAGCGCGTCGACCTTCGGGTAGATGACGTGTGCCGGCATGACGCTACTTAAAGCGCCGCCCAACCATTCGTAGGGCCGCGCATCGTCGGCCAGGATCGCCTTCAGGCTGCGCTTGTCGACCGGCACGTCGACGTGGCTGTCGGCCGCGACGAAACCGTGCCCCGGGAAGTGCTTGCCGCAGTTGTGCATGCCGGCAAGCAGCAGGCCATGCATCAGGCTCTTGGCAAGAATCGTCGCGACGCGCGGGTCGCGGTGAAACGCGCGGTCGCCGATCACGCCGCTGGGGCCGTGGTCGAGGTCGAGCACGGGCGTGAAGCTGAAGTCGACACCGCAAGCGCGCAACTCGGCACCCAGAACATGGCCCGTCGCAGTGGCGGCGTTGGTGGCCGCCAAAGCGCCGCTGCCCGCGCCGCGTTTACCATCGCTCATCCACATTTCGCCGAGCAGACGCATCGGCGGCAGGTGGGTGAAGCCGTCGGTGCGAAAGCGCTGCACGCGACCGCCTTCGTGATCGACACAGATCAACACGTCGGGGCGAATCGACTTGATGTCGCTGGTGAGTTCGGTGAGCTGGCCGCGGTCGTGCCAATTGCGCGCGAACAGGATCAGCCCGCCGGTGAGCGGATGGGCGATGCGGCGACGGTCGTCGGCGTTGAGCGTGGTGCCGGCGATGTCGAGGACGACGGGCGCTTGCATCGCCGTGGCGGGAGGATTGTCAGAGGTCATGGTGCCGTCTCGTTGTGTTCGACCACGACGAAGCTCGCCGCGTACTCGTTCTCGTCGGTCACGCTCACATGAGCACGCAGCCGGCGGGCCGCAAACCAATCGGCGAGCGCGCCGTGCAGTTTGATCTGCGGCTGGCCGCTGGTCGCTTTGACGACCTCGCAGTCGCGCCAAGTCATCGGCATGCGCATGCCGAGGCCGATCGCCTTCGAGAACGCTTCTTTGGCCGAAAAACGGGTCGCGAGATAGCTCACGCCGCGGGCTTCGACCTTGCCTTTGCGCGCGCGGTAGACCTCGATCTCGTGCGGGCCGAGCACCTTCTCGGCAAAGCGATCACCGCGCCGCGCAAGCACGGCTTCGATGCGGCGCAGGTCGCAGATGTCGGTGCCGACGCCGTAGATCATGACAACCCCTTGCCCCAAGAGCGCGTGGTGCGGTCCTCCCAGGGGACACGGGCCGGCTCGGCCGGGTAACGAAAAGGCCCGTGCGTCACCCTTGTCCAGCGCTCGGCCCGCTTCATTCGGGCCCGTGCGCGAGGTGAATGCAGCGCAGATAGTCGCGCACTGTCTCGGTGTAGCCGAGCTCGAGCGCGTCGGCGATCAATGCGTGGCCGATCGACACCTCGCGAACGCCGGGCACGGCGCGCAAGAAGTCGGCCAGATTGTTGCGGTTCAGGTCGTGGCCGGCATTGATGCCCAGCCCTTCGCGCAAGGCCGCACGCGCGGTGGCCGCGAAGGCCGGCAGCACGCGCGCGGCGTCACCCGCGTGGTGAGCGTGGGCGAAGCTTTCGGTGTAGAGCTCGACCCGGTCAGCGCCGAGTGTGCGCACCGCGAGCATTGCCTCGGGGTCGGGGTCCATGAAAAGGCTGACCCGTACGCCGAGCACGCGCGCCTCGTCGATCAGCGGCGCAAGCCGCTCGGCATCGGCCGGGAACTGCCATCCGTGGTCGGAGGTTGACTGCTCGACGCTGTCGGGCACGAAGGACACCTGATGCGCCGGCAAGCCGCGGCGTTTGAGGTCGCGCACGATCTCCATCAGGTTGTGAAACGGGTTGCCCTCGATGTTGTATTCGGCCTGCGGCCAGCGCTGCAGCAGCTCGGCAAGTTCATCGACATCGCGGCGCCGGATGTGGCGTGCATCGGGCCGCGGGTGCACCGTGATGCCGTGCGCACCGGCCTCGAGCGCGAGGGTCGCGGCGCGCAGCACGCTCGGGATTCCGATCGTGCGCGTGTTGCGAAGCAACGCCACTTTGTTGAGGTTGACCGAGAGCGCGGTCGCGCCTCGATGCGCATCGAGACCGGTGGTCAGCAGCGGATTCATAACGCGAATTTACAGGCTTTGCAGACCCGTCATGAACTGCCGCGTCCGCAACACGCCGCTGCCGAGCTGGTGCTGAATGAACGCGCGCAGCGGCAGCTTGAGCGCTACGAGACACTGCCGGCAAGCATGTTGCAAAGCGGGCAGGCTGCCATGCTGCAGCGCCGCCTGCAGGCCGATCAACAAGTTGCCCTGCAGCGCGTTGCCATCATCGCCGGTGTGCGCCACGCCGGCCTCGGGCAGCAACGTGTAGCGCGCCTCGGGTTGCACCGGCTGCTGCGTGGCCGTGACCACGCTCAGGTCGGGCAGCAAACCCGTCTCTCGCAACAAGGTCAGCTCGAAGGCCCGCAACGCGGCTTGCACTTGGCTTTCCTCGGCAGCCAACGAGGGCACAGTCTCGGCATACACATCGAACAAGCGCGCGAACGGATCGTGCCGCGCCAGCAGCTTCATCAGCAGTTCGTTGAGATAGAAGCCGCTGAAGAGCGCCGCGCCAGTCAGCATTGCCGCGCCTCCGGCCCACTCGGCGCCGCGCAGGGTTTGCACCTCGCTCGCACCTTCGTTGCCGGGCACCGCCGCCTTGCCAAGCGAAACCGTGATGCGCTGGAACGGCAACAACACACCGCGCAGCTGCGAGTACGGCCGCTTCGCTCCCTTGGCTGCCACCGCGACACGCCCCTGCTCCCGCGTAAAAAGGTCGAGGATGAGGCTCGACTCGCTCCAGTCGTAGCGGTGCAGCACAAACGCCGGCAGTGCCACCGGGGCGCGCGATAAGCGCGGGCTGCGCGCGGCAGGCGCCACGCGCGTGCTCACTCGTATCCGTAAGAGCGCAGGTGCGCTTCGTCGTCGGCCCAGCCCGAGCGCACCTTGACCCAGAGCTCGATAAAAACTTTGGCATCCATCAACGACTCGAGTTCCTGGCGGGCCTCGGAGCCGATGCGTTTGAGGCGCTCGCCGCCGTTGCCGATGACGATGCCCTTGTGCGAGTTGCGCTCGACCACGATGCTCGCTGAGATGCGGCGTAGGTTGCCTTCTTCCTTGAACTCGTCGATCACTACGGTCGAGGTGTAGGGCAGTTCATCGCCAGTCAGCCGGAACAGCTTCTCGCGGATGATTTCGCTGGCCAAAAACTTCTCGCTGCGGTCGGTCAGCGCGTCTTCGTCGTGAAACCAAGGTTGCTCTGGCAAATACGGCTCGACGATGCCGAGCAAGCGCTGCACGTCGGCGGCTTTTTTGGCCGAGAGCGGGACGAACTCGGCGAAGGCATGGCGATCTTGCATGCCCTTCAACCAGGGCGCGAGATCGGCGCGGCGCACCACTGTGTCGAGCTTGTTGGCGATCAGAAAGACCGGTTTGCCGGCATCGATCAGTGCCAGCACCTTGGCATCGTCGAGCCCAAAGCGGCCAGCCTCGACAACAAACAACACCACGTCGACATCGCCCAGCACGCCGGTTACGGTGCGGTTGAGCGTGCGGTTGAGCGCGGCGCTGTGCTTGGTCTGAAAGCCGGGCGTGTCGACGAACACGAACTGCGAGACCCCCCGTGTGCGGATGCCGGTAATGCGGTGGCGCGTGGTCTGTGCCTTGGCCGAGGTAATGCTCACCTTTTGCCCGACCAGCGCATTGAGCAGCGTCGACTTGCCCACATTGGGCCGGCCGACGATCGCGATCAAACCGCAGCGTTGCGCGGCCGGTGCAGTGTCGACGCCCGCCTCGCCAGCAGTCGCGATCATGGCGATCAGGACTGAAGCGGGCCGCCGGGGCGGTCGCTCAGCTTCAAGGCATCAAGCATGCGGCGCGCGGCCTCTTGTTCGGCGATGCGGCGCGAGCGCCCGGCCCCTTGCTCGACCAGATGAAGTGCGGGCACCTCGCACTCGACCTCGAAGGTCTGCGCGTGGGCCTGCCCGCGCGTGGCGCTGATTCGGTAGCTAGGGACCGGCAGGCGGCGCGCCTGAAGCCACTCCTGCAGTTCTGTCTTGGCGTCTTTCGACCAGCTCGCGATGTCAGTCGTGACGATGATTTCGCCGAACAAACCCGAAACCACGGTGCGGGCGGCATCGAAGCCGCCGTCGAGAAAAGTCGCACCGATCAACGCCTCGAGCGCATCGGCCAAGATAGAGGCACGCTGGGCACCGCCGCCTCTGGCCTCACCGTCACCGAGCGTTACGACCTCGGGCAATGCCAGTTGCAACGCGACCCGGTGCAGGCTTTCTTCGCGAACGAGGTGGGCGCGCACGCGAGTCAGATCACCTTCATCTGAGCCGGCAAATCGCTCGAACAGGAGGTCTGATATGACCAGACTCAAGACCGCGTCGCCAAGGAATTCAAGCCGCTCGTTGTGGTCGGCGCCGAAGCTGCGGTGCGTCAGTGCGCGACCGAGCAGGCGCGCGTCTTCAAAACGATGACCGATACGCCGCTGCAGGGCTTCGAGGCGAGTGTCCATAACGACGCAGTCTGCCCTACTTCGAGCGACCTTCGTATTTGATCAACAGATACACCGGTTTGATCAGCTCGATCTCTTTGTCATAGGCGAAACTGATGACGACCTTGTCGTTTTCTTTGGTGATGTTGAGGTCTTTGCTGCTGATCGCCTGGATCGAATACTCGATGTCCTTGGTGCGCTCGAAGGCTGTGCGTATCTCGGGCACGGTCGTGCCACCCTCACGGG
>JAYUWC010000065.1:0-6913 GCA_043753755.1 Rhizobacter sp. | reverse complement strand
GTCGGCGGATGCGGGCGGCGGCAAAAACAAGTCGTTCATTGGAAGCGGAGTTCGAGAGCGGGCGGTCGTGTCAAGCAACGATGACCGGAGCAACAAATGGATGGATGGCCATGCCGTAGGGCAAGCGGTTCAAGGGGTCGAGCTTGGTCTTGCTGATCAGTAAGCGGGCGAGCAGGCGCCGCGACAACAAGCCCAGTGGCGGCGTGTCAGACATCGACCTCGATGCCGTCGCCGCGCAACTCCATCAGGTCGCGGCGCGCCTGAGCTTCGCCCTTGCCCATCAGCTTGGTGAGCGACGACACAGTCGCCTCGAAGCCCAGAGCGCCAAATTCGGTTTTAAGCAAACGCCGGGTGTCGGGGTTGAGCGTGGTGTCCCAAAGCTGCTCGGCGTTCATCTCGCCGAGGCCCTTGAAGCGGCTGATGCTCCAGGCGTTTTCACGGGCACCTTCTTTGCGCAATTTGTCCAGCGTGGCGCTGAGCTCGCCTTCGTCCAGCGCATAAATTTTGGCGGCCGGCTTCTTGCCGCGCGCCGGCGCGTCGATGCGAAACAGCGGCGGCTTGGCAATGTAGATGTGGCCGGTTTCGACCAATTTTGGAAAGTGCGAAAGAAGAGCGTCAGCAACAACACCTGAATGTGCGAGCCATCGACATCGGCGTCGCTCAAGATGCAAATCTTGCCGTAGCGCAAGCCGCTCAGGTCGGGCGTGTCGGTTGCCGCATGCGGGTCGACGCCGATCGCCACCGCGATGTCGTGGATCTCGTTGTTGGCGAACAGGCGATGACGCTCGACCTCCCAGGCGTTGAGCACCTTGCCGCGAAGAGGCAGGATCGCCTGCGTCTCTTTGTTGCGGCCCATCTTGGCGCTGCCGCCAGCCGAGTCGCCTTCAACAAGAAATAGTTCGTTCAGCGACAGGTCGCGACTCTCGCAGTCGGTCAGCTTGCCGGGCAGCACCGCCACACCCGAGCCCCTGCGCTTCTCGACCTTGAGGGAGGCGCGCTGGCGTGTTTGCGCGCAACGAATCACCAGCTCGGCGAGCTTCTTGCCGAAGTCGACATGCTGGTTGAGCCAGAGTTCGAGCGAGGGCTTGACGTAGGTCGAGACCAAGCGCAGCGCGTCGCGCGAGTTGAGCCGCTCCTTGATCTGGCCTTGAAACTGCGGGTCGAGCACTTTGGCGCTGAGCACGAAGCTGGCGCGAGAAAACACGTCTTCGGGCATCAGCTTCACGCCTTTGGGCAGCAGCGAATGCAGGTCGATGAAGCCCTTGACCGCCGCGAACAACCCGTCCTTGAGCCCCGACTCGTGCGTGCCTCCGGCGACTGTCGGAATCAGGTTCACGTAGCTCTCGCGCATCGGCGATCCGTCTTCGGTAAATGCAACGCACCAGGCCGCGCCCTCGCCTTCGGCAAAGTTTTCAGTCTCGCCGCCGTCGGCGTAGTGCTCACCTTCGAAGGGCGGGATCACCGGATCCGCGTTGAGTGATTGCATCAGGTAGTCACGCAGTCCCCCCTTGTAAAGCCAGCTCGATTTTTCGCCGGTCTTTTCGATCGCCAATGTGACCGTCACCCCGGGCATTAGCACCGCTTTGCTGCGCAGCAGATGAATCAGCTCGGCGCGCGGCAGCTCGGCACTTTCGAAGTACTTCGCGTCGGGCCATGCTCGTGCGGTGGTGCCGCTCTTGCGTTCGCCAGCAGCGCCCTTGCGCAGTGTCAATGGCTCGATGACATCGCCGGCGGCAAAGGCGAGCTTCGCCATCTGGCCTTCGCGCCAGACGCTGACCTCGAGCCGTTTCGAGAGCGCGTTGGTCACGCTGACGCCGACCCCATGCAGCCCGCCCGAAAAGCTGTAGGCACCCCCCGCACCCTTGTCGAATTTGCCACCGGCGTGCAAGCGGGTGAACACGATTTCGATCACCGACACTTTCTCTTCGGGGTGCAGGCCGAAGGGGATGCCACGGCCGTCGTCTTCGACGCTGATCGAGCCATCGGTGTGCAGCGTCACGTCGATGCGCTTGCCGAAACCGGCCAGCGCTTCGTCGGCAGCGTTGTCGATCACCTCTTGGACAATGTGCAGCGGGTTGTCGGTGCGGGTGTACATGCCCGGCCGTTGTTTGACGGGCTCCAACCCCTTCAAGACGCGGATCGATGCCTCGCCGTAGGTGTTGCCGGCAGTGCTGTTTTGTGGGGTGGGCATGGGCGCTGATTCTAGGAGGCTGCAAGAATCGGGCTGTATGAACTCACAGCAATTCTTCGGGCCCGTATCAGCCTGGGTGGCACGCTGGTCGCACCTGTTGCCGCCGGATGCCCGCGTGCTCGACGTGGCGTGTGGCAGCGGTCGCCACGTGCGCTGGTTTGCGGAGCGTGGTGACCGCGTTACCGCCGTCGATCGCGATGCCAAAACGACGGCGCCGTTGGGCCAGATCGCCGAGACCGTCGTTGCCGACATCGAGACCGGGCCGTGGCCCTTCAGTGGTCGCTGCTTCGACGCCGTTGTCGTCACCAACTATCTGTGGCGTGAGCGGCTGCCCGACATCGTTGCGAGCGTGGCGGCGGGCGGCGTGCTGATCTACGAGACCTTCGCCGTGGGCAACGAGACAGTCGGCAAGCCATCGAGACCGGCATTTTTGTTGCAACCGGGCGAGTTGCTCGTGGCGGCCGCGGGCCTGCGCATCGTGGCTTATGAAGACGGCTTCGAAGACGCCACTTCAGCATCGCCCGCGCGCTTCGTGCAGCGCGTGGTCGCGGTGCGCACCGACCCCGCGCGAACCCCGGCGCCGCAGCGCTTTCCGCTGCAGGCGTCGTCCTTCCCGGCGCAGTTAAGATCTCCCGATTCAGAGGATTCCGCATGAAACCCATTGTTGGCAGCATCGTCGCGCTGGTGACACCGATGCAAGACGACGGCAGCGTCGACTACCCCGCACTGCGCCGCCTGATCGACTGGCATATCACTGAGGGCACCGACTGCATCGGCGTGGTCGGCACCACCGGAGAATCGCCCACCGTGTCGGTCACCGAGCACTGCGAAATTATCCGTGTGGCGGTCGAACATTCGAAGGGGCAGGTGCCCATCATGGCGGGGGCCGGCGGCAACTCGACCCGCGAAGCGATCGAGCTTGCACGCTTCGCTAAGCAGGTCGGCGCCGATTGCACGCTGTCGGTCGTGCCTTACTACAACCGGCCGTCGCAGGAAGGCATCTACCAGCACTTTCGCGCCATCGCCGAAGCCGCCGACATTCCGATGGTGCTTTACAACGTTCCGGGCCGGACCGTTGCCGACATGCAGACCGCGACCGCGCTCGGGCTCGCGCAGGTGCCCGGCATCATCGGCATCAAGGATGCGACGAGCGACATCGAGCGCGCCGCCCTGCTGATCCGCGGCGCGCCGGCAGGCTTCTCGATCTACTCCGGCGACGACGGCACCGCAGTCGCGTTGATGCTGCTCGGCGGACACGGTCACGTCAGCGTCACCGCCAACACCGCGCCGCGCGCGATGCGCGCGCTCTGCGATGCGGCGCTCGCCGGCCGGTCCCGCGACGCGGCGGCGATCCACATGAAGCTCTTGCCGCTGCACCGGGCGCTGTTCGTCGAGCCGAGCCCGGCACCGACCAAATGGGCGCTGTCGCGCCTCGGCCGGTGCGGTGCAGGTCTGCGTCTGCCGATCATGCCGCTCTCGATCGAGGGCCGGTCGGTGGTCGAGGGCGCGATGCGTGAAGCGGGCCTGCTTTGACCTTCCCCCGGCCGGCCCGACGGCTGCCGACAATTTCCCGCCTGCGACCGTCGCAGCACCGAATGCCCTGGAGATCGTTCCCGTGACCCGATTCAACTCTCGCCCCGCGGTGCGGATCACCGCGCTCGCCCTCTCGCTCGCGTCCGTCGCCGGCTGCTCGTCGATCGAGAACCTGCTTTCCGGCGACAAGATCGACTACCGCACCGCCGGCAACCGGACCTCGGGCCTCGAGGTTCCACCCGACCTCACCCAGCTCTCGAAGGACTCTCGCTACCAGGCCTCGAGCGGCACGATCACGGCCTCGTCGTTCAACACCGCAGCGCCGGCGACGGCGACCGCGACGCCCGTCGTCGCACCTCAGGCTGTCGGTGCGCTGCGCATCGAGCGCCTCGGCAACGAGCGGTGGCTCAGCAGCACGATGCCGCCGGAGCAGATCTTCCCGCTGGTGCGGTCGTTCTGGAAGGACAGCGGCTTCGTGCTCGTACAGGACCGCGCCGACGCCGGCGTGCTCGAGACCGACTGGGCCGAGAACCGCGCCAAGCTGCCGCAGGACTTCATCCGCGGCAGCATCGGCAAGATCTTCGACGGTGCCTACTCGACCGGCGAGCTCGACAAGTTCCGCACCCGCGTCGAGCGCACCCCCGGCGGCACCGACATCTACCTCACCCACCGCGGCATGATCGAGGTCTACACCGGACAGCGCAGCGAGAGCACCGTCTGGCAGCCGCGCCCCGCCGACCCGCAGCTCGAGGGCGAGTTCCTCTCGCGCATGATGATCAAGCTCGGTGCGAAGGAAGAAGTCGCGCGAACCGCCGTCGCGGCGGCACCGGCCACCGGGCCGGCGCGGGCACGTGTCTTGAGCGGGCGACCCGCCGCGACGCTGCAGATCGACGACGCCTTCGATCGCGCCTGGCGCCGCGTCGGCCTTGCGCTCGACCGGAGCGGTTTCACCGTCGAAGACCGCGACCGCGCCCAAGGCCTCTACTACGTGCGCTACGTCGATCCGCGCTTCGCAGGACGCGAGGAACCCGGATTTTTCTCCAAGCTCCTCAGCTTCGGCCGCAAGGGCGACGATGCCTCGACGCTCTCGCGCTACCGCGTCTCGGTCAAGGCCGAAGGCGAGACCTGCACGGTCTCCATCCTCGACGCGAAGGGTGCGCCGGAGAACGGCGAGGTCGGCAAGCGCATCGTCGGTCTGCTGGTCGACGACCTGAGGTGAGCCGGCTCGCCCGCGTCCGGACGCCCGGTCGGGGCGTTCCGGCGTGATGCGCTTCTGCAGCCTCGGCAGCGGCAGCTCCGGCAACGCCACCGTCGTCGAGACGCGCGGCGCCGATCGCACGAGCCGGGTACTCATCGACTGCGGCTTCTCGCTGCGCGAACTCGACCTGCGCCTCGCCCGCGCAGGCCTTTCGGCCGCTGATCTCGACGCTGTCTTCGTGACGCACGAGCACGGCGACCACATCGGCAGCGCGCTGTCGCTTTCGCGCCGCGACGGGATGCCGGTATGGATGAGCCGCGGCACCTGGCGCGCGGTCGGCGACCGGGACGGCGCGGTCGCGGTCCGCTTCGCGCGCGACGGCGACACGATCTCGATAGGCGATCTCGAGCTGCATCCCTTCACCGTCTCCCACGACGCGGAGGAACCGCTGCAGCTGCGCTGCTCCGACGCCGTCCGCCACGTCGGCGTGCTCACCGACGCGGGCTGCATCACCGACCACATGCTGGCGCACCTGCAGGGCCTCGATGCCCTCCTGCTCGAGTGCAACCACGACCGTGCGATGCTCGCCGCGTCGCGCTACCCGCCCGGGTTGAAAGCCAGAATCGGTGGTCGCTTCGGCCACCTGGCGAACGACACTTCTGCGGAAATCGTGACGGCGTGCCGGCACCCCGGCTTGCGCCACCTCGTTGCGGCGCACCTCAGCAGGGAGAACAACCATCCCGATCTGGTGCGCGCATCGCTCGGCATGAGCTGGGGACGCGCTCCCATGGACATCGTCATCGCTCACCCCCAGCGCGGTTTCGCGTGGATCACCATCGAATGAGCGCCACCCGGCAAAAAGCCGCCCGAAGGCGGCTTTGCACGTGACCGGAAGACCGGTTACTTCTTCATTGCATCGGCGGCAGCCGACGCAGCAGAACTCGCGGCCATCGCCGAGGAGTTGGCTGCCATGGCCGAGGCATCGGCGGCCGAAGCGGCCATGTTCGCCGTCGCCGACGAGTCGGCCGGCGGGGTCACGATGACGGTTGCAGGCGGCGTCATGGTCGTGGTGGAGGGTGTGGCCGGCGTCGTGATGACGGTCTCTTCCTTCTTGCTGCAGGCGGCGAAGGACAGCGCGGCGATCATCGAAACCAACAGGAGAGCTTTTTTCATACTTGTTCCTCAAAATCAAAAAGGGGTCAAACAATTACTGGAAATTGGTGGGAACCCTCCTTGCGCAGAGTCCCAGCGTTCGAAGACGGTGAAAAACGTTAGCTTTCAACGCCCAGCCTTCAATTATAGGCGTATTAGGGGCTTTCCCTAAAGCCCCAACGTCGTGACCGGATACGTCTCGACCGAACGTTGCAAAATCGCATCAATCGCTTCGTGGCACGTCTTCGCATCCGCGGCTTCGCGTGACGCGATGCCGCGGTGATGCACCGGATCCACCAGGCGCACGCTCATTCGATCGGCCACCAGGCAGATCGTCGGGAACCGGGCGACCTCGGGCTCGCTCTCGGTGCGGCAATGCACAACATGCGACCACTGGCGGCGCCACTCGCTCCAGCGCCCATGGCGGCGCGCGATCTCGTCGAAGCTCTGCGCCAGCACGGTCAGGCGCCGACGCGAATGCACCCAACGCGTGAGGTCGTCGATGACCGAGTGATCGCCGAGCGGCCAGTCGGCGAAATCCGTGTCGCAGAGCCAGATCTCCTGGGCACTGTCTTGCACCGCCTGTGCGAAGGCACTTCGCAAGGCGTCGTGGAATTCGCCACGCGTCGTGATCAGGCGTCTGGTCGTCTGGTCCATGTCAATCCTCCTTGCCAGCTGCCAGGTCCGGATCCGGCCGCACCCAGCCGGAAATGATCCATTGCTCGACCAGCGTGCGGGCCTCGTCGCTGAGTGCGCCGAGTGCAGCGCGGTCGAGGGCGCGGGTGTCGGCGAGGCGACGCACGATCTTCGCATCGCGCCCGGCGGCACGAAAAGCTTCG
>JAYUWC010000064.1:0-20879 GCA_043753755.1 Rhizobacter sp. | reverse complement strand
CGCCTTTGATCAAATGGCAACGTTTCTGCCGGCCGCGGCCGAAGCGCTGCTGGTCGAGGCGAGGCTGCTGCTGCCCGGGTATCTTGCCGATGCCACGGCCTCGGGGCAGCCCGTTTCCATGTTCGGCTACTGGCGCGCTGCTGCGGCCATCAGCCGGCGCAGCGGTGATGCAGCCCAAGCCCAGGACATGTGGCAAAAGCTCGACGCGCTGCAGTTGGCGTCCTCGGCTTCGCCCGCGCCACCCGCCGACGTGGAAGAGCTGCTCGAGCGCGCGTTGACAGCCCGCGCCGTGGGGTTGGTGGCTGCCGCCGCAGTGCTGGCCCGCGAGGCGACCCAGCGGCTGCCGGCCGAGCTCCAAATGCGCTTGGCGCGTGAGCTGCTGTGGGCCAGCCAACTGGCCGAATTGGCTGGCGACGCGTCGCTCGCGCTGACCCTTCACAAACGCTTTCACGCCCGCGTGATCGGCAACGAACACGCGGCCTTGGAGGCGCGCCTGGACGAGCTGTCAGCCACCGTCGAAGACCAGTCGTTGCGGCTGGCGGTGTCGAACCTTCAGCGGCGCAACGCTGGCCTGGAAAATACCTTCCAACAACTGAGTGAACAGGCCTTGACCGACGC
Organism: Rhizobacter sp.; assembly: GCA_043753755.1. GTDB lineage: Bacteria > Pseudomonadota > Gammaproteobacteria > Burkholderiales > Burkholderiaceae_C > LMDS01. Next base: position 20,261 of record JAYUWC010000064.1, on the reverse strand, counting down.
CTTGACAGGCGTGGCCAACCGCCGCGGGCTGCAAGCGGTGTACGACACCGCCCAGCCAGAGGGCCGGCCGCTGGTGTTGGCCATGATCGATTTGGATCACTTCAAGAGGGTCAACGACGACCACTCGCACGTGGTGGGCGACCTGGTGCTCAAACAAACGGCGGCGCTGATGCGCCACGCACTGCGCGAGGGTGACATGTTGGCGCGCTACGGTGGCGAAGAGTTCACCGCGCTGCTGGTGAACACGCCGCTGCTCGAAGCGCGCGCCGTCGCAGAACGCCTGCGTAGCCTTGTGCAAGCGCATGACTGGCAGGCTGTGTCGATGGGCTTGCAAGTGACCGTGAGCATCGGCTTGACTGACGTTGCTTCGGGCCAGGCCTTGAATGACGCCGTGGCCGACGCCGACCGGCAGCTGTACCGGGCCAAACAGACCGGTCGCAACCGCGTCATGGTGGCCAGCGGCAACCCCGCAGCCGACGGCATGGGCCCGTCAGCGCTGCGCGCGCGCAGCGTCGAAATATCTGCTGCGCGTGCCGTGGATCGCGAATGCAAAGAGATTGCTTGTTCGTTGCCCGAGTCCGGTTCGCCAGACCTGCGCAAACATGACGCAGCTGGCAACAATGAGCCAGACCTGACGTATGAGGCACGTCGATCGGCCTGACGATGCGACGTTGCCAATGCCCGGTGATGACGCTCGCATCGTCCCCATGAACGCCCCAACGCTTCGCCGCCTTGCACCACGCGTCGTCGATGCGAGCGTCTCGATCCCCGACGATGGCGCGCGCGAGCTCCTCACCGATGCCGCGGCTGCGTCAGATGGCGTGAGGAAGGCGCTGTTGCGCGTGATGACGGACAGGCCAGCAGCTTGAATGAGGGATTCACCCGTCCGAGCTGCCAAATCCAAACAGGCTGAGCAGGCTGGTGAATAGATTGAAGATCGAGACGTACAGCCCGACGGTGGCCAGCACGTAGTTGGTTTCGCCACCATTGACGATGCGGCTGGTCTCGAAGAGGATGAGGCCGGCTGACAGTAGCGCCACCATCGCGGCCACGGCCATGCCCAACGCAGGAACCTGCAGGAACACGGCGCCCAGGCCCGCGATCAACGCGATGACCATTCCGGCGAACAAGAAGCCACCCATGAAGCTGAAGTCGCGACGGGTCGTCAAGACCCAGGCCGACAAGGCCATGAAGGTAGCGCCCGTGGCCGCCAAGGCCATCGTCACGACCTGCGCCCCGCCGGGCAAGGCCAGCGACTTGGCCAGCACCGGCCCGAGCGAATAGCCCATGAAGCCCGTCAGCGCGAACACCGCCGGCAGGGCCCAGCCGCTGTTCTTGAACTTGTAGACGGCGAAGAGAAGACCGAAGTACCCGCCGAGCGTCAGCAAGAGGCCAGGCGCCGGCAGCCGGAACGCCACGCTGGCAGCAGCCACGGCCGCGCTGAACAGCAAGGTCAGCGACAGCAGGGCGTACGTGTTGCGCAGCACACGGCTCGAGCGGGCAACATCAGCGGGTGTCGCGCTGCCTGCGGCGATCGGCGCCAGATGCGAGGCCTCCGGACGAGCAGTCGAGGATATGGGCGTCGTGGAATTCATGGTGTCGAGTCCTGGGGTTGTTCGAGTTCAGCGCTTTTGACTGATGAAACGTTGGCGCATGCGGCGGGAGTCACTCCCTCGGCGCCACAGGCGCATCAGAAAGCGCGCCGCGCGGGCCAGCGCGTTGTCCAGCGCAGTGCGCCAATCGCTGGCCACGGAGGCGACGACCACCGACCCTGCGCCATCGGTCCGGAGTTCCACCTGGCAGCGCTTGTCGATGCCGCCGCGCGGTCCGTTGACGTCCGACATTTGCACCTCGGCGCGTGGCACCAGCCAGCCCACGCGTCGCAGCACGAAGCGCACGCGGCGTTCGGTCAGGTCGCGCAGGTCATTGGCTTGCGGATGGCGGGACTTGAAGAGCACTTGCATCACAGATCTCCGGCGGTTGAGGACAAGCGAAATTTGAGCGATCTGGCAGTTCTGAAAAAGAAACTTTTCGAGAACGAAAACTTCGCAAAAACCTGAACTCAGGGCAGAGGTTTGGCGGCAGACTTTGTGATTTGCGGCGCCGATCAGCAGTCGCTGCGGCACTGAATTGCTTGGTACGTCACCCCTTTGGAGAAACACCCGTGCCCAACGCCCGAACCGCCAATGCCGTCCGCCTCGAGTTCGCGCCCGATTCCCTGGTTCGATCCAATCTGTCGGGCGCGGCTTTTACTGGCGATTGGCTGTGGGTGGCCGGCGACGAAGCCTGCGCCTTAGACCGCCTGCGCCGGCTTGAGCCGGTCGGTCGCGAAGCCCTCCGCTTCGGCGAGGTGCGCGGCTTCCCGCTCGCCGATCTGCTGGACTTGCCTGGCTCAGCCGAGGCGGAAGCCGATCTGGAAGGCATGGCCGTGGCTGACGGTTTTTTCTGGGTGGTCGGCTCGCATGGCCTGAAACGCAAGAACGCCAAGCCGGAGCGAAGCCATGCCGAGAACGCCAAGCGCCTGGCCAAGGTGGCGCTCGATGGCAACCGGCGCCTGCTGGCCTGTTTGCCGATCGAGCTCGACGCCAGCGGCGCGCCCTGTTTGGTACGGCAGGCGCAGGACGGTCGACGGGCGCTGCGCTTGAAGGGCGATGCGCAAACAAACCTGCTCACCCGTGCGCTCGCCGACGACCCCCACTTCGGGCCGTACATGGAAATTCCGGGCAAGGACAACGGCTTCGACATCGAGGGCCTCGCGGTAGACGGCCGCCGGCTGCTGCTCGGCCTGCGCGGCCCGGTGCTGCGCGGCTGGTCGGCGCTGCTCGAGATCGCGGTCGAGACCCGCAGTGACCAGCTGCGCTTGGCGCCCCTGGACGACAGCGGCACGCTGATCCGCAAGCACTTCCTGCAGCTTGACGGCCTGGGCGTCCGGGATCTGCACTTCTCCGGCGATGACCTCTACATCCTGGCCGGCCCGACGATGGTGCTGAACGGAGACATCCGCGTTTTCAAGTGGCCTGCCGCCCGACCCTTGCTGGCCGCCAACCGCGAGCCGGTGCGCTTCGAGTCGGCACTGGCCGAGTCGGTGCCGTTGCCGCACGGACGTGGCACCAACCGCGCTGAGGCGATTTGCGACCTGCCGCCGGCGCTGTCGGGCGGCAAGGCATGCTGGCTCGTGCTGTACGACGCGCCTGGCGAAGATCGCAGGGAGGGCAACCACACTGTTTTCGGTGACTTGCTGCGCCACGCATGAGACCTTCCGCTTTGTCTGACCCTGTAAATACCTACAAACCAACTCGAAGCTCGTATTCGGCATCGTTCGACACACGTGTGAGCGCGTTGAAAACTTTGTCGAGTAGCGACCTGTTTATGAAACCAACCGACAAACCATGACGATGGTGGCTGTGACTCACTTCACTTTCGTACGTGCTGCCAAGGGAAGTTTTTTTGCAGAACGGTTGACGCGGGAGAAGGCGCAATCGCGCCTTGGGCCATGACTGCGAATGCCGTTCGCCCGGATTCCTTGGCATCTTTCCCCATGATCGACGTCACGTCACCGCTCCAGTTCGTCATCAATGCGGCAGCGGGCAGCAGCGACGCGGTGGCGAAGCGCGACGTCGTCGAATCCGCGCTGCGGGCTGCTGGACGGCGAGGTGACTTGCTGTTCTGCAGCCCCACCGAGATGACTCGCGTGTCGCAGCTAGCTGCGACAAAGGCGATCGCCACCCGCACGGCCGTGGTCGCTGTCGGTGGTGACGGCACGCTCAACACCGTCGCGCAGGCCGCACACGCCGCAGGCTGCGCCATCGGCGTGGTGCCACAGGGCACGTTCAACTAATTTGCCCGCACGCACGGCATTCCCGCAGACCCGGCCGATTCCGTGCGCCAGCTGCTGCGTTCGGTGCCGCAGCTGGTTCAAGTGGCAGGCATCAACGACAGAGTGTTTCTTGTCAATGCCAGCCTCGGGCTCTACCCCGACCTGCTGGAAGACCGGGAAGCCTACAAGGCACGCTTCGGTCGCAGCCGCTGGGTGGCTTTCCTGGCAGGCTGTGCGACTTTGCTCCGTGCGCAGCGACGCATGCGATTGCGCCTCGAGACCGGTAGCAAGGTTCGCGACATGCAGACCTTGACGCTTTTCGTGGGCCACAACCGCCTGCAGCTGCAACAGTTTGGCGCGGAGCCCGATGACACTTTGGCCGGCACGCCTGGCGACGGCAGCATGGCGGCGCTCGTGCTGCGGCCTATCGGAACACTGTCGATGATCGGCCTGATGATGCAAGGCGCCATGGGCAGGCTGGGTGAAGCCGCGGGCGTGGAGTGCTTCGAGTTCGAGCACCTGGTGGTGCAGCCCACGTTGCCGCAGGGCCGCAGGGGAGTCAAGGTGGCCTTCGATGGCGAAGTGACGCGGATGCGCGCGCCGCTCGACTTCAGGGTGCTCTCCAAACCGCTTTATCTGCTGAAGCCACAGGGCAATGCCGCCGCCGCCGCCGTCGTCGGCGCCCGATCCCGCGGCGCCGGGGCAGCGCCTTGAGCGTTCTGCTGCACCTATCCGACACGCACTTCGGCACCGAGCAGGCCGCAGTCGTCGAAGCCCTGGGCACGCTGACCCAGCGGCAGCGTCCCGATGTGGTTGTGCTGTCGAGCGACATCACGCAGCGCGCTCGTCCGGCTCAGTTCCGTGCGGCACGCTCGTTCGTTGAACGCCTGGGGGCGCCCGTGCTGGCCGTTCTAGGCAACCACGACATCCCGCTCTTCGATCTGTGGGCGCGCCTGCGCAGACCGTATGCGCGGTACAGCGCCGCGTTCGGCCCAGATCTCGAGCCGGTGCACCACTCGCCGGAACTTCTGGTGGTGTGCGTCAACACGACGCGACCCTGGCGACACAAAGACGGTGAGGTCTCTGCGCTGCAAATCGACCGTGTGGCCCGACTTGTGGAGCGAGCCGACTCAGCTCAGCTGCGCGTGGTCGTGGTCCACCAGCCCATGGCTGTCACACGTGCCGAGGACGAGCCTAATCGACTGCACGGGCATGCGGTTGCGCTGCAGCGTTGGGCTGAAGCCGGGGCCGACCTGGTCATCGGCGGTCACATCCATTTGCCATACGTTCTGCCGCAGCAAGGCTTGGCACGTCCGATGTGGGTCGTGCAGGCGGGTACAGCCGTCTCGTCCCGAGTACGCGGGGGCGTGCCCAACTCGGTGAACCTGATGCGCTGTGGCGCGGATGCGGCATCAGGATGCTGCCGGATCGAGCAGTGGGACTACTCGGCCGACGCCGGAGCCTTTTTGCTGGCCAAGGTCATCGAGGTCCGCCCGGACAGGATCTGAGCGCGGCTGCCCCACGGGCGAACGGTTTTCAGCAAGGTTCGAATTTCCCTGAGTTGGATTCTCTGAAGTGCTGCTTCATTCGAAGCAAAACCGGCTGCATATTTCAGTCTGTCATCACTTCCGAGCTCACCCGAAATGAAGTCTTCTTTGCGCTTTCCGTCCTTCCTTACTGCCTGGATCAAACAGAGCCTGCACTCGGTAAAGGAGGATTTCAGGCGGTGGGCGCCACAGCAGGCGCCGGTGCTCGTGCCCATCCCGATTCGGGCCGAGCATCTAACCCGCCATTCCGACCGCCGGCAATTCACCCGGCGTGATTGAGTACGAAACCCAGCTTCTCGTCCAAAGTTATCTTTTCAACGGAGACGCACCATGCGCAGCTACCCCCACAACAGCCCGGAGGCCGCCGCGCGAATTGTCGCGTTGGTGCTCATCGCCGACGGTCATGTGTGCAGTTCCGAGTTCGACATCCTGAAACAGTTGGGCGCCGAGCGCGAACTCGGTCTGGAACCCAACCTTTTGCCGCACATCGTTCACACGTTGTGCGAAGAACTGCTGGCATTCGGATACGAAACAGGTTCGCTTATCGGGAACGTCGACGACAGCGCCTTGGCGTCGTTGATGGCTGAGATCTCCGATCCGGTGCTGCAGAGAAAAGTTTTGCGTCTGTCGTTGGCCGCAGCGCGGGCCGATGGCCATCTGGCCGACGGAGAAGTTTTGGTGGTCGAAGCCGCGCGGCGCCACTGGAAGCTGGTCGATGGAGAGGAGCCGAACGCCACGAAGGTGGCCCACCGCCACGCTGCCTGATCGGAGTCGATCGAGGCGCGTTCAAGGTCGAGCCGCAGCCACGACCTGCGTCACCAGGGGGTGGTGCTGGCCGCGACGCGACACGATGGCGTGGATCTCTTCCTTCACGCCTTCGCTGCTACCGAGCAAGCGAAGTCCGCGCATCAGGCCGACGTCATTTGTGCCAAGCCGGCTGACCGGGAACACGCCGAGCCCGCGAGCCGCAAACACCGCCAAAAGCGCGCTGTCTTCGAACTCTCCGACGATGCGAGGCCGCAAGCCCTGCGTCTCGAACCAGCGATCGAGCGTCGGGCGCAGGGCAGAGTGCCCCGTGGGCAGCAGCACGGGTAGGTCGTTCAGGCTTTGTGGGAAACGGTCGCGCTCGGTTTTGCCGACCAGCCGGGCCGGGCCGTACCACTCAACCGCCGAAGCAACCAGCCGCTCGCTGGTCAGGCGCAGGTTCGGGTTGCGCGGAGCGGCCTGACCGGCCAGTACCAGATCCAGGTGATGCAGCGCCAGTTCGCTGAGCAGCTGCTCGAACTCGCCCTCGTGGCAAACAAGTCGAAGGTTGGGCGTGCTCAACACGGGTTCCAGCAGCGCGTGAGCGGCCAGCTTCGAGATGCCATCGGACAGCCCGACCGCCAGGCGAGCCACCTTGCCGCTGGCCGCTTCGCGCACCTCGTCTGGGATGCCCTGCCCCAGCTGAAAAATCTCCTCGGCGCGCGCGAAAGCGGCCTGGCCTGCTTCAGTGAGGGCGACGCCTCGGCCCGAGGGCTTGAGCAGCTGGTGGCCTAACGCCTTCTCTAGCTCGCGTACCTGCGCGCTGATGGTCTGCACCGCCATGTCCAACCGTTCGGCGGCACGGGCGAAGCCACCTTCTTTGGTGACGACCCAAAAGTAGTGGAGATGTCGGTAGTTCAGCATGCTTTCCCTTGCGGAAAAACCGAAGTTTAGATGCGTTGCAGTCTGGTTTGTTCGAAGCGGACCAATCGCCACACTTCACGTCATTCGAACACCAGAACGAGCCCGATCATGTTTTACGCCCTTAGTTGGTTCATCGTCATTGCTCTGCTATCGCTTTGGTCACTGGCCGCCTGGGCGCTGCATGCCGTGGCTGTCTGGACGGTCTCGAACGCCGGCGCGCTCACTGGGGCCGTAACGGGTGCCGGCACCATCACGGTGCCGAATTGGTTGGCCCCATGGGTACCTGCTGAAGTCGCACATCGGGCCAGCGAGCTGATGGCGGGCCTTGCGCCGTTCGTCGACGGCCTGTTTCGCGCCGCACCTGCATTGGCGGGTGGCTTGACCGTGGCGATATGGGTGATTTGGGGCATCGGCAGCGCGCTGCTTGTGTTGCTGGGCGCCGGGCTGCACTTGCTCATCGCGCTTTGGCGCCGCCGTGGCGGCAGCGGAGCCGGTCCCCGCACCGGCTCCTCGCTGGCGGCAGGCTGATCGCGCCGGCCTCATCGTTACCTCGAAAAATCTCCCATCTTCTGGCCAACGAGATCGGCATGAACGCGGTGTCGTGCTTCCCGGTGTGTGCAGCGCCTCGATGGGCGCGGGTGCGACCGTCGCGGTGATCTTCTAAATCTGAAATCAAAACATGGACCTCCTGCTCCCCTTCTTCATGGCCGATTTCATGGGCAAGCCCGTTTGGGTCTGGCTCACTTTTGTCGGTATCGTCATCGCGCTGCTGGCCTTCGATCTGGGCGTTCTGCACAAGAACGACAGCGAAATTGGCATACGCGAGAGCTTGTTGCTATCGGCCGGCTACATCAGCGTGGCGCTGCTCTTTGGAGCCTGGGTCTGGTGGTACATGGGCGCGCAAAGCGGCATGGACTACTACACCGGTTTCATGATCGAGAAGTCGCTTTCGATGGACAACGTGTTCGTGATCGCGCTGGTCTTCGGCTTCTTCGCCATCCCGCGGCAGTACCAGCACCGGGTGCTGTTCTGGGGCATCTTGGGTGTGATCGTGCTGCGCGCGATCATGATCGGCCTGGGAGCGACGCTGGTCAGCCAGTTCAGCTGGGTTTTGTACCTGTTCGGCGCCTTCCTGATTTTTACTGGCATCAAGATGTGGGTCATCGCCGACCACATGCCGGACATCGCAAACAACCCGCTGCTGAAGTTTCTGAAGCGGCACATGCGCGTGACTGACGGGTTGCGAGGCAGTGCCTTCTGGGTGCGCGAGAGCGACCCCAAGACGGGCAAGCTGGAGCGCTTTGCGACCCCCTTGGTCCTGGCCCTTGTGCTGGTCGAGTTCGTCGACTTGATCTTCGCGGTTGACTCGGTACCCGCCATCTTTGCGATCACCACCGACCCGTTCATCGTCTACACCAGCAACATCTTCGCGATCCTGGGACTGCGCGCGTTGTACTTCGCTCTGTCCGCAATGATTCACCGCTTCAAGTACCTGAAGTACGCATTGGCCCTGGTGCTGGTGTTCATCGGCAGCAAGATCTTCTTGGTGGGCATCATCGGCAAGATTCCGGCGGTGATCTCGCTGAGCGTGACCTTCGGCTTGATCGCCGGCGGTGTGCTGGTGTCGCTTTGGAAGACTCGGGGGCAGCCTACCGCCGCCGAGTCCATATGACGCCGCCGATCGTGCAGCGGCTGCGTGACGCAGCCGCTGCCATGCAAGACGAGCGGGTGTCTATGCGGACGATGGCACAGGCCCACGGGACCCTGCTTCTGCTGCTGGCCATGCCCTGCCTGCTTCCAGTGCCCGGCATGGGCACGCTGCTCGGGCTGGGCATGGCGGCACTGGCGGTGACCATGTGGAAGGGCCACTGCGCGCCATGTTTGCCACACCGGGTGGCCGCGCTTGAATTGCCGCCCCATTGGGCTCAGCGGGTCCTGGTCGGGTTGGCCTCTGTCCATGTCCTGGCCGGTCGCCATGCCAAGGCACGGCTGAGCCATCTTGCTATTTCCGGACGGCGATCGGTAACGGCGCTCGCCGTTGGGCTGATGGCCGTCATCGTCGTGTTGCCGATCCCCTTCGGCAATTTCCTGCCGGCCGCGGTGCTGGTGTTGATCGGGCTGGGGCTGGTGTTTCGCGATGGGCTGGTGATGATCCTGGGGCTGCTGATGTCGGGGGTGGCACTGGTTGCCACGACCTGCCTGCTGCTGATGGCATGGGTCTGGGGCAAAGAGTGGATTCTGGGCTGGGTTTGAGGTTGAATGAGACCGATCGATGATCTACGCGACTCTCAAGACTGTTCATGTGCTGTCCCTCATCGTGTGGATCGGCGGCATGGTGTTCTCGCACTTCTTTCTGCGGCTCGTGGTTGCTCAGTTGGAAGCGCCGGTGCGGCTTCGGCTGATGCACGACGTGCTCGGGCGCTTCTTCCAAGCCGTGCTGGTGGCCCCGTTGCTGACGCTGGCCAGTGGCGTGTGGATGCTGGGTCGTGTGGCCAAGCAGGCGGTCCAGTCGGGAGGCAACTTCGAGATGCCGCTCGCCTGGACCGTCATGGCGGTGCTGGGTGTGGCCATGGTGGCAATCTTTATGCACATCCGCTTCGTGCTTTTCAAGAGGCTCGACCGGGCGGTGGCACGGTCCGAGTGGGCCGCCGGTGGTGCGAGCCTGGCGCAGATTCGCACATGGGTCTCGATCAACCTCGGCCTGGGTGTCGTGGTGCTGCTCGCGACGTTGATGCGCTGGACGACGTGAGTCAGGACCCAGCAGACCATTTCACTGCGTTGGAGATGGCACTCCGATGGACTGACGAAGCACAGACACGGCGAATGCGTCCATGGCGCCGCATCCAAACGGCGGCCCGCACGCACGGGGTCAATGCCCCTCCACGCGTGACCACCGAAGGGATGTGATTCGACGCTGTTCGTGGGTTTCACGTCAGCAAACGCATGCGCCCTGGTCTCGCGGGAGCAACAGCTGTCTGACTGGCGCTTCGCCCCAAATCCGGAAGATCAAGTCGACGTCGCTGTAAGCGCCGTTGGGGACATCGAGCTCGACTTGCCGTCGATATAGTTCGATGGCGATATCCGGTACAGAAGTTTCCGCTCGCCAACGCTTTTTTTCAGGACGCGCATGCTCATGTTTCGCCACCGAATCGTCGCGTGGCTCACCCCGGTTTTTCTGGCGGCCGCCGTGTGGTCGCCGGCGCAAGCGCAGTCGGTGCCGACGGTGGCAGCCGCATCTGATCTCAAGTTCGCCCTCGAGGAACTGGCGGTGACTTTCGAGCGCGAGACCGGCCACAAGGTGCGCCTGGTATTCGGCTCGTCGGGCAACTTCTATTCGCAGATTTTGCAAGGCGCGCCGTTCCAGATGTACATGTCGGCCGACGAGGATTTCGTGTTCAAGCTCGCCAACGCCGGCAGGACCGCCGACCACGGGCGCCTGTACGCACTCGGACGCATCGGGATCATGGTGCCGAACGGGTCGCGGGTGAAGGCCGACAGCGAGTTCAAGGATCTGGCCTTTGCGCTGAAGGACGGGCGGTTGCAGAAGTTCGCCATCGCCAATCCCGAGCACGCGCCCTACGGTGCGCGTGCCAAAGAAGCGCTGCAGCATGCCGGTCTTTGGGACGCCATCCAGCCCAAGCTGGTGCTCGGGGAGAACATTTCCCAGACGGCCCAGTTCGCCACCTCGGGCTCGACGCAGGGCGGGATCATTGCGCTGTCGCTTGCCAAAGCACCTTCGGTGGCCAAGCTCGGCAGCTTTGCGCTGATCCCGGAGGGCTGGCACCGGCCGCTCAAGCAGCGCATGGTGCTGCTGAAAGACGCCCCCGCACCGTTGCGCGCGTTCTATGAATACATCGCGACGCCCGCAGCTCAAGAGGTCATGGTCCGCTTCGGCTTCGCGATGCCGAAGGAGCAATGAGCGAAGGGGCGCACATGGACTGGCAGGCCCTGACCCTCTCGCTCGAGCTGGCAGCGGTCACGCTGGCCGTGCTGCTGCCCGCGGGTCTCTGGCTGGCCCGCTGGTTGGCCTACACCGGCTTTGCCGGCAAGGGCTGGATCGAGGCGCTGGTGGTGCTGCCGCTGGTGCTGCCGCCGACGGTGCTCGGGTATTACTTGCTGGTGTCGCTCGGCGGTGCGTCGCCGCTGGGGCGCTTTATGGCCGAGACCTTCGGTGTCCGTCTGACCTTCAACTTTTTCGGGCTGTTGCTGGCGTCGATTGTCTTCAACGTGCCTTTTCTCGTGCAGCCGGTGCAGCGCGCCTTCGAGGCCATTCCGCGCCAGCTCGGTGAAGCGGCCGCGGTCAGCGGGCTCGGCGCCTGGCAGATCTTCTGGCGCATCGAGCTGCCGCTGGCCTGGCCGGGCATTCTGTCGGCGATGGTGCTGACCTTCGTTCACACCCTGGGCGAGTTCGGCGTCGTGCTGATGATGGGTGGCAGCATCCCGGGGGAGACGAAGACGATCGCAATCGCGATCTACGACCGCGTGCAGGCCTTCGATCTCGCGAGCGCCGACCGGATGGCGCTGCTGTTGCTGCTTTTCTCGCTGGGTGCGGTAGGGGCGTCGTTCTTCGCCTCCGCGCGGTTGGCGCTCAGGCGATGAGCAGCGCGATCGACGCGGTGGCTCAGCCTTTGCACGGGGCACTCGAGTTCGAGGTCGAGCAGACGCAGCCGATGGCGATGTCTGGCGCGTTCCGCTGCGAGCCGAGCGAGCTGTTGGCGCTGGTGGGTCCATCGGGCGCCGGCAAAACTTCGATGCTGCGCATCCTTGCCGGACTGATGCGGCCCGAGCGCGGCCGCGTCCGCGTGGGTACCGAGGTCTGGTGTGACACCGCTCGTGGCATCTTCCTGCCGCCGCAGCGTCGGCACGTCGGCCTCGTGTTCCAGAACTACGCACTGATGCCGCACCTGAGCGCACTGGACAACGTCGCGTTGTCGCTCCTGCACTTGTCCCGCTCCGAGCGCCTGGCGGCCGCCCGGCACTGGCTCGACCACATGCGCATGACGGGCGAGCAGCACGCTCGACTGCCGGCGGCGCTCTCGGGCGGTGAGCAGCAGCGAGTCGCGGTGGCGCGAGCGCTGGCCCGCGAACCTCGCCTGTTGCTGCTCGACGAACCGTTTTCGGCGGTGGACCAGATGAACCGTCAGGGCCTGTATCGGCTGCTCGCTGATTTGCGGCGCGAATTGTCGATCCCGATCGTGCTCGTGACACACGACCTGAACGAGGCGCGCATGCTGGCCGACCGACTCGTCGTGATCGATGCGGGCCAGGTGCTTCAACAAGGTACCCCCGACGCGATCCACCAAGCGCCGCGCAATGCGCGTGTTGCCGACCTGGTGGGCATCCAGAACCGCTTCCATGGCGAATGGGTGGGCGCGTCGGATCAGCCGGGTTGGGGTTTGCTGCGATGGACGCCCGATGGTGTCGACTCGGCTGGCGCACCTTTGTTGAAGGTTCGCGACAAGGGGAGGATTCCCGCGGGTCAGGCGGTGACCTGGGTGATTCCGAGCGACGGGATCGCTGTGTTCGATCGCGCACCGGAACAGGTGGGTGAGTTCGGTGCCGAAGTCGTCGACGCTCGCCGCCTGGGTGAAATCACGCTCGCGACACTGGCCCTTGGCGAGGTGGGCAACATACAACTGCTGCTGACGTTGTCCGGCGCGCATCGCCTTCGATTCGCGGTAGGCACATTGCTGGCCGTCCGGCTTGATCTCGGTTTGGTGCACGTGATGCCGATGCGAACGGACGGTACCCCTGGCGAGAGGTAGCTTATGGGCTACCTGCCCCGCTGTCGAGCCTGCCGCGCAGCGCGTACTTGATGACCCACACGCTCAGCGCCTGTCTGCTGACCAGCACCTCGCTGTCGTCCGCGGCGCCGAATTGGCGCTTGACCATGGCAAAGGCGCCTCGGGCACGGTGCGGCTTGGGCGCTTCATCACCATCCGCTGCCGGCCGCCACCGGCATACGCTCGAAGAAGGTGGCCGTCTGGGTCGATGGAAAACCGTGACCGGTTCGACAGGCGGCGGGCGCTTCGCCCCGATCGGCTCAATAAGCCAGCGGGTCCGACCGATACTGACCGATATGGCCTCTTACGCCGCGCCCCGCTTGACCGAACTGTTGCTCGGCCCGCCCGGCCGGCAGCGGTTGCGGGCGTCGCAATCGCTGCTCGGCGTGGTTTGTTATTTCTGCAGCGCCGCAATCCAGCAAGTGGAGGTCGCGTTCGGTTTCATCGATCCCACCGAGTCGGCAATAGTCGCCGCTTTCTACCTCGGCGGCGGGGTGTTGTTCTATGCGCTGATCCGAAGCGGAGTGAATCAGCGGCTGACGACCGATCCCGGATTGACGGTGCTGCAAACGGCATTCGGCCTCGTGGCACTCACCGCCGCCTATGCGATCACAGGGCCGGCGCGCGGTGCGCTCATGTGCCTCATGGTGAACACCATGGTCTTTTCCATGTTTTCCTTGCGCGCGGGGCAATCCCGGCTGCTGGCGCTTTTCGGATTGATGACGCTTTCGCTGGTCATGGCGTGGAAGATCCACACGGAGCCGCTGCGCTATCCATGGGAAGTCGAGGCGATTCACCTTTCTCGTGCAGCTTTCGTGCTGACGATGGTCGGTGTGCTGGCCGGCCGCATTGGTGAGATGCGAAACCGCCTCAAGTCCCAGAAGCACGAGCTCAATGAGGCGTTGAAACGCCTTAGCCAACTCGCAACCCATGACGAACTGACCGGCCTCGCCAACCGTCGCCACATGCTCACTCTGCTCGGTGAATGCCACGCGCGGCAGAGTCGCGACGGCACGTCGCTGTCGATCGCCATGCTCGACATCGATCACTTCAAGGTCATCAACGACCGTCATGGTCACGCGGCGGGCGATGCGGTGTTGAAGGCGTTCGCCGAATCGGCGCAACGCGTGCTGCGTACCACCGACGTGCTGGCGCGCTGGGGCGGTGAAGAATTCTTGTTGCTGTTGCCGGGCGCCACTACCCAGCGGGCGCAGAGGACCACCGCGCGGCTCAGGGCGGCGCTCGGCGAGACTTCGTTAGACAACGTCGCTTCAGGGATAAAGGTCACGTTCTCGGCGGGGCTGGCGGAATGCGGCAGCGACGAATCGATAAATGCCTGCATCGAGCGCGCCGATCGGGCGATGTACACCGCCAAGGCGAAGGGCCGCGACCGCTCGGTGACCGCCTGACCTCAGCGCCGGCCCGCCGGCCGCTGGCAGACCCATCGCATCGGTCCCCGGGGGGACCGATGCGAGCGCCGGATATCCGTTGCAGCGCTCGCCCTGGCCGCCCTCATCGACGGGTCGCCTCGGTCTAATGCGCCAGTCGACCGATCACGGCGTCTTCGTCAGCGCAGTTTGCTCGCTCGAGTGGTCAGGACGCTGCCGGCGGCGTGGCTGGAGTCACCGCCTTCGGGGGCTGGGTGCCGTCGGACTTGTGACGCTTCCTGCCGCTTGCCGTCTTCCTGACTTGTTTGGCAGAAATGGTCCTTTTGCCGACGCGCTTTTTCTTTGACAGTGCCATTTCGATTCCTTCGAGTAAAGAGATCGAGGATACCCGTGGCAACGATGCCTTGGCCGCTTCACGTCACCCTTGGCGGAAGCCGGCCCCACTCACGGCGAGTGCAGTTCTTTGGAATGAAAGTTTGCTGATGTCGGCCGATGGCTGCCAGCGACCTCGGCTTCGCGCTGCGCCACTGTGCTGCCCGCAGCGTCGAGCAGAGGATGTCATCCCGCGCTGCATGCTGTAAAAAGCCGCTGACCAGCATAAGGGATTGCCATGACGACGAAGATGCCTCGCAAGCAAAACGGTTCCGGTCGATCTGCGGCTCCGGGCTTGCAGTTGCGTGGGCCGGCACTGGTTCTGCATGCGGCCCTTTGCGCTTTTTTGCTTCTGACGACCGGGTGCGCCATGTTCAACAAACCCTACGCGCAAGACGTTGGCAAGTATCAAGTGAAGCCCAACTTCGAGTTGCACGTGGTGCAGTCCGACGACTACGGCTCGTTCTGGGATGTCAAGCAAGCGCAGGCCACCCTCGACCGGGTCGAGACGTCGGCTAAGGAAAGCAATACGCTGGTGGTGCTGTTCGTCCACGGCTGGCACCACAACGCCAACCCCACCGACCAGAATCTGCAGTATTCGATCGAAGCGCTCAACGAGTTGAAGGCCCTGCTCGACACGCCCGAACGCCGCAAGCTGCGCGAGATGCAGACCGGCCGCGCCGACGTAAATCTGGTGGGCATTTACGTGGGCTGGCGCGGCCGATCGCTGCCGTCGCTGCTCGACTACCTGAGCTTCTGGGGCCGCAAGAACACGGCTGAGCGGGTCGGCGAAGGGGACCTTTCGGAATTCATCGAGCGCTTGCAGCGCATCTACCTGCGAGCCAATGGCGGCGGCACGACCGAAGCCCAGCCTGCGCAGCAACTCAAGATCGTTACCGGCTTGGTGACACTCGGCCACAGCTTCGGTGCGCAGGTGTTGTGGAAGGCGCTTGCGCGGCAACTCGAAAGCCCGCTGACCCAGCGCTCGCGGTGTCTGGCAGACCGGTTGAACCCGACGGTCATCAGCCAACCGTCGACCGAGGAGGTGGCATTCAACGGCCTGGGCGACCTCAATATCTTGGTCAACCCCGCGCTCGAGGCCTATCAATTTGCGCGCGTCGATTCGCTTTACCGACAAGTCAAGTTCTTGCCCGAACAGACGCCGCAACTCGTGGTGTTTTCATCCGACAACGACGACGTTCGAAAAATCTGGTTCCCGCTGGGCCGTGCGGTGACCGGGCCGTTTCGGCCGAACTTTCGACCGGATGGCGATGAGCGTCAGGGTCGGCTCTGGGGCCGAGCCCTGGGTGAGGTCGACGACCAAGTTTCGCACTCGCTGGCCGCAAGCAAGCCCGCTGACGCCAGTGACTCGCTGACCGAGCAGGACTACCTGACCCCCGCCAAGATTCGAAACTACGACTTCACCGGGCCGACCACTTTCGCCGGCATCACGCTGACGCCGTCAGACGCAAAGAACGGCCGCGCGCCGCGCGTTCCGAACAGCCCGGTGCTGGTGGTGCGCACCGAAGAAAAGATCGTCGACGGCCACAACAAAATATTCGAGCCCGCGTTCCGGCAGTTTCTTGCGCGCTACATCGCCTTCGTCGAAGGCAAGCGTCTCGTGCTGCGCCGAGAAACCTCTCGCGACGTGCGCGGTCCCATCGGGCCGACCATCGGAATGACCGTGAAGATGCCCGACGGCAAGCTGATGCGCGGCGACCCGGGCAAGCCGGCGATCGAGTCGGGGTCGTGCGACCGCGTTCCCCCGCCGCGGTAAACCGATTGACGGCGCGAGCCGCGTAACACTCAGGGCGCCGGCACCGCGACGCGATTGGCCGGCACGATCTGCGCCTGGTAAGAAAACACGTCGCGGCCGCGCGCGTCGACCGTCACTTTGATCCAGTTGACGTCATTGGTGCCGTTGGCTTGGTTGTCACCGAAGGTTTCGACGCGGGTGAAGTTCTCGAGCCGGCGACCCTGTGCGTCGAGCAAAGGCTTGTCGATGCGGTGGTACTGCGAGTCACCGTGCACGTAGGCGACCGGTCTGCGAAAGGCGATCACTTCTTCGCGCAGTGCAAGCAGGTAGTCCTTGAAGCCATCGGGTTGGCCATCGGTTTGCGCCAGCGTCTTGGGGTCGCGTAAAGGCGCGCGGGTGGCGTCGGTCGCGTCCCAGCCCGGGTTGGCCTGCGACACGATCATCAGCGCCGCCGACTGCCGTGCGGCGGCGAATCTGAACGACTCGCGCAGCCATGCGATGTTGGCCTGGTTGCGCGCGGCCCATTCGGTCGGGTCGGGTGTGGTGTCGCAGAGGTTGTTGCACGAGCCCTGCACGTTGAGGGTGATGTAGGTGACACCCCCGCGACTCCATCGGCGGTTCTCGACGCATGGGGTCGCGCCGTTGACGCCGAGGCAGAGCGCTTCGGTCTGCACCTCTTGACGCAGGCGCCGCTGGGGGAGGGTGTAAGGCGTGGCGAAGAAGAGCCGGCGTTGGTGGTCGAGCCGCTCGAGCGACGAGAAGCTGCCGTTCGATGGGCGGTCGCAGTCGGTCCAATCGTTGTCGCCGGGCGTGAAGGCGCCCGGCGCGCGCAGCGCATTGAAGAAGCCGAGCGACTGCACGTAGAGCGCATCGCTGCAGGTGGTGGGCGTGACCGAACCCGGCGTGCCGTTGCCGGCTTTGAGGTCGCCGTCGTGCACCGTGAACGCCAACTCGTGGCGGTTCATGTCGGCAATCAGGTTGGGCACGCCGACCTGGGCCTGCAAGTCGGAGTAGGGCAGGTCACCCCACGGGCCGATGGCGTAGGGCTCACGATCGCCACGACGCTCGCTCTCATCGCGGTCGGCGCGAGCGGTGGTCGCGCATCCCATAGCCAGCGCAATACACGCCGCCGTGGCCAGAGTTTTTATCGGTGTCATGGGCTCGTTCTCGTTCGCAGTGCCGACCCTGCGGAATGCAAATCGGCTTGCGGCAGGACTCTATAAAGCGAAGTTGACCCGTGTGTGACAGCTGCATCGCCGATGCCGACGCCGACGCCGCTGCTCGCGTCAACCGGGCACGAGACCTTCGCAGTACTCGACCAGCGCGTCGATATCACTCGACTTGTCGAACACGCGGCTCGCGCCCAAGGCCTCGCACTTGCGGCGCATGTCGGCAGTCGCGTAGTTGCTGAGCACCACGGTCTTCATGGCTTGCCCGGAATCGCGTGCGGCACGCAGTACACCGAGCCCGGAGCCACCCTTCAGAAAAATGTCGACGATCATCACGTCGCAGTGCGTGAGTGTGTCGGCGAGCCAGTCGACCGCCGAACGTTCGTCTTCGGCCGTGCCCACCACCTCGATCGGCGCCAGTTCTTCCAGCGCAGCGATCAGGTTTTCACGAATGATCGGGCTGTCTTCGACGAGAAAGGCTTTGATGGCTGATGTCACGACACAAAGTTATCAGCCCGGTCGGATGCGTGGCGTAGGACGCAATGCCGACGCCGAGTCACTGAAGTCTGCATCGGCCTGTTGGCATTGCGCCTGCAAGCTTGCTGCCATGCGCCGGGTCGTCGCGCACGATTTGCGGCGCCAACGGCTCATGGCCGACCCGCTGGCCGGAGCCGGCGTCGCCTTTGAGTGCGAGCAAGGTGCGTTGAGTCGACGGGGTTGATAGCTGGCTGCATTCACGGCAACTGCAACTGGACGAAATCGCCGATGCGGGCGATGGCGTGGTCGGCTGCAGGCATCGATGAGACCAACGCGGTGTCGTGCGCGTAGTGGCCCTGACGCACGAACACGGTGGTCAGGCGCTCGCCCATCACAGCTTTCATCGCAGTCAGGATGCGCAGCTTGTCGTCGACCATTACATAGCGCCGCGCCGGGTGGCGGCGCTCGAGGTCGGCGAGCATTTGTTCCTTGTGCACGTAGATCAGCACGCGGCCCGATACCGCTTGCCACAAGCCCGCGCGCGCTATCTTGCGCGGCTGAAACACAACGTCGCCGTCGGACAAGATCACCGTCGACCCGCGCTGCTGTGCATGCGCCAGCGCCGCAAACGCGCCAGGGTAGACGCGCTCGGAAAACGGGTAGTCGAGCAGGAACGACGACATTTCCAGCAGCTTGGGATCGCTGTCGGCGTCGATTCGGTAGCGCTGCAGCGCACCCAGGTAGTCGGCATAACCCAGCTCGCTGCGAATCGCTTCGAAGCCGCGCCAGTAGCGCGCGGCACTCTCGGCACCGAAGGCTCCGACCAAATGCGCGCGCAGCGCCGTGATGATCGAGTCGTTGTCGAGCAGCGTGTTGTCGACATCGAAAAGGTAGACGGTGTTGTCGGCGGCAGAGGTCAAGCGCGACTCCAAAAAGTATTACGTGACGGTAGCGGTTTCAGAGCGCTTGTGGCCACGCGATGGCGCTTGCGCTCTTGATTCGCGCAGTCTTCCGGGGCTGTAAATGCGCGTTGTCCCACAGGTCTTGCACGGCTCGATTTGGATACTTGGGGCAACTCAGGAGCGCGCCATGGACCTCGAACCTCTGACGGTTCGTTAGTTCCGACTGCGCCAAGAACTGGCAATTGCCTACCGCAGCCGACCGTGGCAAAGCGCGCGCATCGACCGGCTGGCCAACGACCTCTCTTCGACCGAGCGCGAGATAGGCGCGCTCCAGGCCGGTCAGCAGCCGCAATCGCCGGCGGCAAACCTGGGAGCCCGCGGTGCCTAAGCCGGCACCACCGGCCTTTGCCGGGGTCGACCGCAAAGAGTTCGCGCCGATCGAGTTGGGCGGCTCGACGCGATTGACGTCTCGGCGCTTGCGCCGGCCGACCCGGCCGCCGTCGCTCGACGGCGTCGGCAGTTTCGGTCGCTACCTCGGGCGCCTGAGCCGGCTCTTCGGCGCGCGTTGAATCGGGTCAGCGCCGCGCGCGCCTGACCATCGCCAACGGCCGCTTGCCTTTGAGCTGACGCTCGATGCCGTCGTTCAGGCTGGCGCGCAGAACCATCACCGCATCGACGTGGCCGTAAACGCCAGGAAAGCGCAGGTCGAGCCAAAGCCACAGCGTGCAGGCTCGCAGCGCTTGCTCCATGCGCTCGAGCCGGCTGTGACTGTCGACGTCGCCGAGAAACCAAGGCGTGCCTGCGCGGCCGGTGATGGCGTGGCTGGACGCCCAGTCGAGGTAGGCCTGGGTTTGCGATTCGGTGCGCGTGTCGACCGGCGCCTGCGCATAGATGAAGCGCTCTTTCAACGTCAGCTTGGCCGCGACGCGGTCGAGCTGCTCGGCCAGCTCTAACATCTGCTCGAGTTCGGCGACGGCAAAGTGCGCGTCGTCGAGCTTGAGTTGCTGCATGAACACGTCGAGCACTTCGCGCAGCTTGGTTTTGCCGAGCCTTGTCGAGATGGTTTCGACGTGCCAGTTGTTCGGCGCGACCGGCGCCTTGAAGTCGGCCGGTGCGCGTGGCGTCTTGTGCAGCAGTTCTTTGAGCAAGCGCGCAGCCGCCGGCTCGGCTTCTTTCAGCACACCGGTGAAGCCTTCTTCGTGCATGCCGAAGCGGCCGGCGCGGCCCGCGATCTGGTGAACTTCAGACTCGCCGAGAACACGGTCGGCCTGCCCGTCGAATTTGGTCAGCGTGCTGAACAGCACGCGGCGGATCGGCAGGTTCAGGCCCATGCCGATCGCGTCGGTCGCGACCAGCACGTGCGACTCGCCGGTCGCGAAGCG
>JAYUWC010000063.1:0-2227 GCA_043753755.1 Rhizobacter sp. | reverse complement strand
TCGGCGACGACATCGGGATGCCCGACCAGTTGCGCATGCCGCGCACCCGCGGGATGTTGTTGCCCATGCCCTGCCCGAGACTCTCGTGGTCGCCGGTCGCGAACACACCGCCGCCGGCTTTCATG
The DNA here is from genome assembly GCA_043753755.1 of Rhizobacter sp. Taxonomy (GTDB): domain Bacteria; phylum Pseudomonadota; class Gammaproteobacteria; order Burkholderiales; family Burkholderiaceae_C; genus LMDS01. The sequence goes on along the minus strand of JAYUWC010000063.1, from coordinate 2,102 downwards.
AAGTTGGCGATCACCGTTTGTTCGGCCGCCGTGATGGGCGTGGCGCTGAAGCCGAACATCCAGATCTGATCGTAGTTGGCGGCAGTCACGGCCTTCACGGCGGTGCCGAAGTTGAAGGCAGCCGGGATGGTGGCGGTCGGGCTGCTGCCACGGTGCGCCGTGCTGACGTTGTGGCCCGCCGCTGAGACGATCGAGATGAACTCCGAGAGGCCGAAAAACCCGGTTCCGAAGTCGAGCGAGCCGTCGGTCACCATCAAGATCTTTTGCGGGCACGGATACAAAAGCAACGCTTCGGAAAAACGATTGCCGACGAATCGAGAAATTTCGAGGTTGGTGATTTTTTCCAGATTGGGCATGGGGCCTCCACTTTGTTGGTGTCGTTAAAAGAAGCGCGACCGCCAAGCCACGCAGCGTCTTGCGACGATGCGAGAAATCTAGAAGCAGAGCCCCTGCCTGCGAATCCCTAGCCTGCCGGTGGCGAGGCTGCTATTCGAGGGGGGCGCAAGCGGCGCCGAAATCCGTAGCGCGAGGGCACCGAGGCAAAGCCGTCAGACGCCGGCTTTGGCCAGCACCACGACCGAAACGCCGCGCGCCGGCGTGAGCGCATCGGCGTTTTGATACGAGTGCGCCACGTTGCCCGGAAACGCGAGCACGTCGCCGGTGAGTAGCGCATGTCGTGCGCCGGCCACGATCACCACCACCCGGCCGTCGAGGCAGGTGAAGAATTCGCGCGTGCCTGGCAAATGCGGCGTTCCGGCCATCAGCGCGCCAGGGGCGAAATCCATCACCTCGATCATTTCGTCGGGCACCGGCTCGGGTACGAGTTGGCGAATCGTCACGCCGCGGCCCTTGCTGCGGCGCGCGACCTCGGCAGCCGGCCAATGCCGCACCAACGCGCGCGGCGAAGCGAGCAGCTCGTCGATGCTCACCGCGAGCGCTGCGGCCACCTTCACCAGCACCGCGAGCGAGGGGTTGCCCGAGCCCGACTCGAGGGCGGCGATCGTCGAGCGCGGCACCGCGGCGTCTCGGGCGAGCGCCTCTTGCGTGAGTGCACGCACATGCCGCAGGCCGGCCAGGTTGCGGGCGAGGTGCACGGCGGCGGTGGTGTCGCTCATGGCCACGATTGTGTGACGCCTCTGCGTTACCAACATGGCGCCGGTTTGGCGGACATCCTGCTGGCCCGCGTGGCAAGCCGGCACTACCTTTAAGACACCGCACTTCACGGAGTCATGCGATGAACACCGACCACCTCGAGCACGCCAACATCACCGTCAAAGACATAGACGCCACCGCCCGCTTCATCGGGACCGCGCTGCCTTCGTGGCAAGTGCGCGGCCAGGGCGCGATGGACTGGTTCGGCACACCCATCCGCTGGTTGCACGTCGGCACCGACAGGTTCTATCTCGCGTTGCAAAGCGGCGGGCAGGGCGACTGGCCGCACTGGCAAACCCATGCGACCGGCTTGAAGCACATCGGCTTGGTCGTGGCATCGGTCGATGCCGTGGTCGCGCGGCTGGCCGCCGCCGGCCACCCGCTCGACCACTGGGGCGCAGGAACGCCGAGCCGGCGCAGTGTCTACGTCGTCTCGCCCGATGGTTTGCAGTTCGAGTTCGTCGAATACCTGACCGACGACTTCAGCGCGCGCAACGAGTACGGCGCATGACGACTCGGCCTCAGACTCAACCCCGGTCGAACTTGAACACCGCCACGCTGGCGCGCAGGTTCGGCCAGCGGCGCACCGCTTCGCCTTTTTGAATGCCGAAGCTCTCGAGAATGCGCAGGCCGTCACGGCGCGTCAGCACTTCGAAGTCGGCGTGCGTGGCAACGCGAATATTCGGCGTGTCGTACCACTGATACGGCAACGCGCGCGTCACCGGCATGCGGCCGGCCGCGATCTGCAGGCGGTTGGGCCAGTGTGCGAAGTTGGGGAAACTCACGATGCCGATGCGCCCGACGCGTGCGGTCTCGCGCAGCATCTTCTCGGTGTTGCGCAGGTGTTGCAAGGTCTCGATCTGCAGCACCACGTCGAAGCTCTGGTCGTCGAAGAGTGCCAAGCCTTCTTCGAGGTTGAGCTGAATTACGTTGACACCGCGCTGGGTGCA
>JAYUWC010000062.1:0-6940 GCA_043753755.1 Rhizobacter sp. | reverse complement strand
CGCAAGGTGTTCCCGCAACGCCTTTTGCAAGAAGCGACGGAGTCGAACGCGAGGTCGTGTGCCTGGATTGCCGCGCGCATCGGCAGCAGGCCGTTGGCGTCGATCAAGTCAAAAACGGGTCGGCATTTTGGTGCGCGGCTGCCGCGAGCATGTGCGGCAGCATGAAGCACGGCAAGTCGTCGCCCACGACCACGCAGGCGCGCGCCGCCAGCGCAGCGAGCAAACCCATGCCTTCGCCGAGTTGTCTCTCGACGTGGCGCCAGTACATCGCAGGGCCGTTGGCAAAGGCATGGGCCAGCTCACGCGCAACGCCGTGGTGTGCGTCAGCGCATCGACCTGCATCGGCAGGATCGGATCGAAGCGTTGCTGCAGTCGCCACAGCGCGCCCATGCCGTGCGGATGCGAGCAAGAAGCAACACGCAAGCCACCGCGCGAGGCGATGAAATCGAGCGCGTCGCGGTCGTAAAAGGCTGCGGCTTCGAACGCGACGTTGCCATCGGCGCGCTCGATGATCCAGCCGACCGAGCCGAGACCGTAAGCGGGCTCGCAGCGCACGCCCCACACACCCGGCAGTACCTCGTTGCGCTGACTGCGCACCTGCGAGGCGACGCGTTCGATGCCGTGAAACTCGAAGCCGTCTTCGGGCAGCGCGTTGCGAACGTCGCTGCAGACCAGGCACTGTGGCGGCACGCCGCCTTCGAACCACAGGTGCCAGTGCCCGCAGTGCGTGCAGGCCATGTGCGTCAATGGCATGACAGCGCCTCTTCCAGCATCACCGCCAGCCGCAGGTCGTGCTCGGCCGGATGGGCGTAAGGGCGCTGCTGCAGCACCGCGTCGGCAAAAGCCTCGATCTGCAACATGAACGGGCAGCGGTCGTCGGCCACGGGCAGGCGTTGCTCGTGCCCGCTCGCGGCGTCGGTCAGCGTCAATGTGCCGCCCGCCGTTTGCCCCATCGTGTCGAGGGCGACAGCGCGCGCCCGGGTGCCGATCACTTCGAGCGTGCGGCGCGGGTACGCCTCGGGGCAGTTGTAGGCGACATGCAGGCTCGCCAGCGTGCCGCTGCTCAGGCGTGCGAGCAGCACGCCACCGTCTTCGACCGAGTGGTCGTGAACGCGCCGCTGCGTCAGGCAAACCAGCTGCTCGATGCGCTCGCCGAGCACGGTCTCGAGCAGGTCGAGCCCGTACGGCGCCAGATCGATCACCGCACCGCCGCCGGCACGCGTGGAATCGATGCGCCAGTTGTCAGCCGACCAGTCGCGGGGCAACCAGCATGCGTAGTGCAGTCGCACCTGCGCAATGATGCCGAGCCGGCCTAGGCGGACCAGCTCGCCAATGGCGAGATGCGCAGCGTGAAAGCGCTGGTCGAACGCGGTCGCCAAAGTCACGCCGGCGGCCGCGCAGTCGGCCACCATGGCGCGGGCGTCGGCGCTGCGATGCGCCATCGGTTTTTCGCACAGCACATGTTTGCCTGCAGCGGCGGCTGCCGCGGCCACGGCGGCATGCGAGTCGTTCGGCGTTGCGATGTAGACCGCGTCGACCGCAGCGTCGGTGATCGCCTCGACCGCATGGCGGGTGCGTTTGAAACCGTCGCCACTTAGCGCCGCCAGCGCCTGGGCATCGCGGTCGCAGGCCGCGACGAGCCGGCTGTTGCGGCTGGCATGGATCGCAGGCACGACGTAGTCGCGTGCGACCCAGCCACAGCCGATGACTGCCCAGCCGAGCGTCACCAGCGCTCCGGCAAGTCGACGAGCACACGCCGTCGTGCCAACTCGCCGATTTCGGCATCGCCGCGCATGCCGTGCAACGCACGCCGAACAACCCGCGGCGCGGGCATCGGGCCATCCAGGTAGCCGGCCAGCGGCGCGTATTCGGCTGCGAAACGTGGGCTGGGGCAGCGCGAACGGTTCGACCCCGGAACTCGCTCAGCAGCGGGTTGAGCTTGAGTGGCGTCGCCGCAGGCTACTGCGGGGTGCCCGTGGCGGACGTAAACAACGCTGTAAACGTTGCCGATCGCCCGATCGCCCGATCGCCCGATCGCCCGATAAACCCGCCAGAAGCCGCCCCGCGCCGGGCGCTGCGCTACCGGCCGGCGCTGCTCGCAGCGCTGGCCGTTGAAGACGGCAAACCTGGGGTTCCGGCATCGGGCATCGCGCCGGGCATGGCCCCCGGGCTGGTGCCTGAGCTGCCGCTCGGGCGCGTGTTTTTCGAACCCATATCGGGCGACCGTGAGCCGGTAGAGCCAGACGACGCATCCGTATCGCGATTGCAACCGGCAAGCAAGGTCACGCTGCAAACGATGCCGGCGGTGGCACCTAGAAATTGACGCGTTCGATTCATGCTGTCCTCCTCTGACGAGAGGTGGATGCGACCCGGACACGAGTAGGTCTGGGCTCGGCACCCCCGAGCCGGCAATCGGCGGGCCAGGCTGCGGCAGTGCCGCAGTCAGCGGTTTGCGCGATCGCAGCGCTCAGTGCAGCGGGATGGCCGCCGCGCTCGACAGGCTCGAGTCGGCGGCATCCTGGCGCAGCCCGGGCATGGTCGAAGCCGGTCCGTGCACGATGCGGTCGAGCGCCACCAACAACCGTTCGCGCGATCGCCGGCTCGTGAAGAGGTGGTCGGCCTCGGTGACGGTCTCGAGCAACAAATCGCCGCTGCGCCGCAAAGCTTTCACGGCATGCGGCGCCTCCAGATTCAACAAGGCAGCGCCGCGATCCTGGTCGGCGCAAATCACGTGCACCGCAACGCGGCGCCGAGCCAAGGCCATCAATTCGGTGCCGGTGTCGTTACGCAACCGCCAGCCAAGCGCACCTGCGATCGCTCGCAGGCCGGCTCGTGCCACCAGCAGCGCATGAATCGCGCGCCATTTGAAGCGGTGCAGCGTTGCGATCGCTGCTTTGGCTGTCGTGACCGCGCCGGCGCTGTCGCGCTGCTTGAGCACCCAAGCCAGGCGCCATGCCATCGACGGGCGATCGAGCCGCGAGCGCGCGCCCCAGCGGTATGCGACTTGGTTGATCAGCACCAGTGAGCGGACCGGCAGCCCCGCCACCGCAGCGCGGTAGGCATGAAAAGCGCCGGAGCAGATGCCGATGATCTGGCAGTCGACCGCGCCGCAGCGCGCGCGCAACTCGGCGAGCGCTTGCGCGATTGCGGGCGCGCTGCTGATCGCGTAGGCCTCGCCTTCGCGTTCGCCGGCGAAGGCCTCGCTGTCGCCGAGGCCGGGCAGGTCGAGCCGCATCACGGCAACGCCCTCGCGCGCCCAGCGCCGAGCCCAGACCACGTGCATGCGGCTCGGGCCGACCCGGCGTGCGGGGCCGGTGTTGAGCAGCAGCACCGCGCGCCGCGCGCCACCTGCGGCCGGCTCGCTCAGCACGCCGAACAACAGCGTCTCACCGAGTCGAAAACGCAGCGGTGTTTCACGAACACCATCGACCTGCAAGGCAGGCGAGCCCAGCGCTTCGGACGGGGCCAGCGCGCTGGCCGTCGATGCCGCCGAGGGCTCGGCTCCGCTCGCGGTCCAGGCGGCGAGCTGCGAGATCAGCGCGCGCGGCACGTCGGCGTCCACTTCACCTTCGATCAGGTCGATCAGCGCCGGCTCGATGCGGGTGTCGCAGCGTGCGCTTTGCGCAGCGAGGTGGGCGACCCAGCGGTCGCTCGGATGCAGGCCGTTGGTGTCGACGACCAACACGTGCGGCGCGGGCGGCCGAGCCAGGCCGAGCAGATCGCACTCGGCGAGTTCCGCACGAGCGCGCGCGGTAAACACATGGCCGGCCACTTCCAGGTCAACCTGGGCGCCCACCGGCCCGCCGGCGCTGCGCAACATCGACTCGCGCAAAAAGTTTCGGCCGCGCAGCACCGGCGCCAGCGCAATGAACGCACTCACGTCGTCACGCTCACTTGCAGCCTGCGCCGCGGGCAAGGCGGCGAGCCGCGGCGCGACCACGCACACCTGCGCCACGCCGGTGAGCGCACGCAGGGTGTCGACCGCATGGTGTACCGCACGGGCCCAGGCAGACGGGTGATCGCATTCGGCAGGCTCGCCGGCCGAGTCGCCGTGGGCGGGAAAGTCGAAGCGCAGGGTCGGCACCGCCAAATCGGCAGCTTCGATCGCGAGCTGGCGCAACCCGCGGTGGGCAGCGTGATCGCCCGGGCCGATCGGGCTGCAAATCACGAGGCCGAGGTGTCTGGCCGGCGCCGCGCTCGGCCGATGCAACCAGCCGAACGCCTCGGCGCCCGGCGCGCCGAAGTAGAGCGGCTCTGAACTCGACCGGCTCGTCGGGCCGCCCGGTGTGTTCGTTCGGGCACCCTGTGTGCTCATCGCAGCACCACCCGTTCGCGGGCCCGGCTGTTGAGCGCACCGATGCTGCCCGATGCCGAGCCGACCGGCGCCACCGCGCTCGGCGTGAGGCGAATGCTGCGGCGCCCGCCCGGCGCGAGGTGAAAGTAGGCGTCGTCGGGCTCGAAGCCCGGCAGGTCGATGTCGACCGACTGGGCAAACCGACGCGACTCGACGACCAGCGCGATGCCCCCGTCGCCCAGCGACTCGACGTGTGCGCTCAGACCGATATCGTGCTCCGGCTGGGCCGCCAGCGCCTCGGCGAAATGAAACGCCTGGCCGAGTTGCGCACCGCTCGCCGAGCGCAGCGTCGCGACGACCAACGCGTGCCCCGCCGGGCCGAAGCGATAGGCGCGGGACAGGTCGGTGAAATGGTCGAACCACCCCGCGACCGACAACGCCAACGCGCCGTGGCCGGCAACGCGGTGGCTTTGTGTGGCGCACTCGAGGCGCAGGCCATCGTCGCGGTAGACGGCGACTTCGATCTGCGCCTCGAGCACTTTCGCCGGGTCGTTGACGACATGCAGGTCGAGGCCGTTGGTACCTTCGTCGCTGATAAAAATTGCAATCGGCGTGCAGGCCCGGCGCAGGCCGTGAAATGTGGCCTTCGGCGCACCGTGGTCGTCGAGCAGGCCCCAACCGGCACCGGCCCACAGGTCGCGTAAAAACCAGACCAGCGCGCCGCGGCAGCTCGACGCGCAGCGCCGCCATTCGCCAAAAGTGGCACTCGCCACCTCGGCGCCGACCGCACGGCTGAGCGCGAGGTAGCGTGGGTGATCGGTGCTGCGCAGCGCGACCGGGTCGACGCCGTAAACCGCGTGCAAGTAGTGGTCGCGCACGTCGTCGAAATCCCAGCCGGCGCCGAGGTCGCGCGGCGAGCGCGCCTTCCAGCCCGGCTGATGCACGCGCAGCGCCGTGCCGCCGGGCATACGGGCGAGCGTGGCGTCGTCCGGCACGTTGGCGAAGGCCAGGCATTCGGTCGCGAAGCGCAAGCCGCTGCGGCGCGCGTCGGCCAGCGGCTGGCGATAGGCACCGACGCCGTAGTAGGCGGTGGTGCCGGAGTCGTTGCGGTGTGGGAAGGCGCCGCCGTGCGCGCTCGACGGCCAGTAAGGCACGCCGGGGCAGCCGGCTTCGACCAGCTCGGCCAGATCGCGCTCGAACAGCGGCTGCGACCAGGCCTCGCGCGGGGTGCCCCACATCGCCGCTTGCTGCGCGACTTCGCTGTTGCCGCAGAGCACCGCCAGTGCCGGCCGGGCCTGCCAGCGTTGTAGCTGGTGCTCGGCCTCGGCGCGCACCGAAGCAGCGAACTCGGCGTCGGCTTCGGGATAGTCCATGTTGGCGAACATAAAGTCTTGCCAGATCAGGATACCGAGCGCATCGCACGCGTCGTAGAAATGGTCTTCTTCATAGACCATGCTGCCGCTGATTCGAAGCATGTTGAGGCCGGCCGCGCGCACTTGCTCGAGCGCACCACGGCAAACCTCGAGACTCGACTGCAGCGACACCGGGTCGAGCGGCGTCCAGCAAGCACCACGGCAGAAAACCGCAACGCCGTTGACGCTGAGTGCGAAGTTGCCGTTGGTCGTGTCGAGCGAAACGGTGCGAAAGCCGACGCGGCCGAGCGCGAGGCGCACGGGTGCGGCGTCGCCTGCGAGATGAACTTCGATGTGGGCGTCGTAGAGCGCCGGCTCGCCGTGGGTGTGGGGCCACCAGAGCGTTGCCTCGGGCACGCGCAATGCGACATTGAACCGCGACGCATGGCGCTCGTCGCGTTTCAGCGCCGCACGGTAGATCGCACCACTGCGGGTCAGCGCGAGTTCGGCGCGGTCGATGGACCTGGGCAAGCCGGTGAGTGCGGCTGTCGTGTCGAGTTCGATGGCCAGGTCGACACAACCGCAAGCACCGTCGAGACGCACCACCAAACGTCGGTTCGACAACACCATCGGCGCCGGTGCCACCCACGCAATCGGCCGCCACGGCCCGATCGGTGCGGCCGGTGGCGACCAGCCGGGCGTGCGACCCAGCAGCGTGGTGCGTACCCAGCGCAGCTGTTGGTGCTCGACCATCGGCGCGCGCCAACGTGGGCGCGGTCGGCGCCGGGTCAGCTCGCGGTCGAGCGATGCGAAGCGCATCAACAGCTCGTTGCCCGTGGCCTGGCACCTTGAAAGCAGGCTCCGGTGAGCGAGGTGCATGTTGCGGCTGCCGAGCAAAGCGTCTCCGTTGAGCCAGGCATCGCAGTGGCCGGCCAGACCGCCGAAGAACAGCTCGGGCGTGGGCCCGTGCGAGAGTTCGGATGCCAGGTCGAAGCGGGCGCGAAACCACCAGTCGTCGGCATCAAAACGCTGTGTCGGGCCGTCGAGCGACCACGCGCCGATCGCGCGCAGGGCCGCGGCTGCAGTGCTGGGCGCGGGGATGTCGATCCAGCCGTCGGTGGGTGCCGAGACGAGCGCTGCGCTGCCTTCGGCCTCGTTTGCATTTGCCCGCCGCAGCGCCCACTGCGCCTCGAAGGGCAGATGCCGCTCATGGGGCAAACGAGGCGCGCTGCGATCAGACACCGAGGGCCTCGCTGCGTCGGTTCAGGTCTGGCCGATGCCGGCGACTGCATCG
>JAYUWC010000061.1:0-6981 GCA_043753755.1 Rhizobacter sp. | reverse complement strand
ACTTTGCCTCGCAGGTCGAGCGCGGCCTGATGGCCTGCCCGCTTTGCGATGACAAATCCATCGTCCGTTTGCCGAGTGCGCCACGCCTCAATGTCTCGACCTCGCGGGGCGACATCGTGACCCAACCCGATGCCGCCGAGCTGGCCGAGGCACGCGCCCGAGGCCACGTTTTGCGCGCCGTCCGCGAGGTTCTGAAGCGCACCGAAGATGTCGGCGACCGTTTTCCGGAAGAGGCGCGTCGCATCCACTACGGTGAGGCCGAAGAACGCGGCATTCGCGGCCGTGCCACGGCCGAAGATGCCGAGGCGCTGCGCGAAGAGGGCATCGAAGTGATCGCGATGGCGTTGCCCGAAACGCTGAAGGGCACGGTCCAGTAGCGCAGCGACTGCGGCCGGGCAGCGCCAGGAGCTCGGGCGGCAAAAGGTCGTCGGCTGCAACGCGCGAGAAACTGGCACCGCTCGGTATCGCCTCCTGCGCTTGGGCCCCACCCTGGGCTTGAAGTCGCTCCCAAGCGGTACTCGGTTTTCGCACGTTTTGCTTCGACGCGTTCTGCCGCCCACGCTCCTAAATCAGTCGCCCCGGATTCATCAAGCCGTGCGGGTCGAGCGCGTGTTTGATCGCCCGCATCATCTGCAAGGCCACCGGCGACTTGCGCCGCGCAAGTTCGCCGCGCTTGAGCAGGCCGATGCCGTGCTCGGCAGAGATCGAGCCTCGGTGCGTATCGACCGCGTCGTACACCACCTTGTTGATCGCTGCCTCGTTCGCGGCCATGAACGCCGCCGCATCGATGCCGTCGGGCGCCTGCACGTTGTAGTGCAGGTTGCCGTCACCCAGGTGGCCGAAATCGACCAGGCGAATTCCGGGGAAAGCGGATTGCAGCACTGCGTCGGTTGTGGCAACGAATCGCACGATCTCGGAGACCGGCAACGCGATGTCGTGCTTGATGTTCTGGCCTTGAAGCGCCTGGGCCGTCGGGATCGCTTCGCGCAGGTGCCACATCGACTTCGACTGCTCCAGGCTTTCGGCAACAGCCGCATCGGTAATCAGACCGCGTTCGAGCGCGTCTTCGAGCAAGGCTTCGAACCCGGCGCGCGCATGGGCTTCGCTTTCGCTGTCGGAGAGTTCGAGCAGCACGGTCCAGTCGCTGGCCGGCAGTGGCTGCCTGAGCTGCGGGATGTGGTTGCGGACCAGCGCAAGCGCTTGCCGGTTCATCACCTCGAACGCGGTGAGGCCGGCGTCGAGCCGAGCGCGCGCGAGTTGCAGCAATGCAACCGCCGCGGCCAGCGAATGCGGCAGCGCGAGCGCGGTCATCGTCGCTGCCGGTCGCGGGTGCAGCTTGAGCGTCGCGGCGGTGATGATGCCCAGCGTGCCTTCGCTGCCGATGAAGAGGTCACGCAGGTCGTAGCCGGTGTTGTCTTTGCGCAGGCCACCCAGGCCATGCCAAACCTCGCCGCTGGCGGTGACCACTTCGAGCCCGAGGCATTGTTCACGGGCATTGCCATAGCGGAGCACCTGGGTGCCGCCGGCGTTGGTTGCAAGGTTGCCGCCAATGGTGCAGCTGCCTTCGGCCGCTAGGCTGAGTGCGAACAACAGGCCCTCGGCAGCGGCCGCTTCCTGGACGGTCTGCAAGACGCAGCCCGCCTCGACCGTCATCGTGGCGTTCGCCGCGTCGATGGCGCGGATGCGCCGCATGCGCCCGAGGTTGAGCAGTACTTGCGTGCCGCTGGCATCGGGCGTCGACGCGCCGACGAGACCGGTGTTGCCGCCTTGCGGAACGATCGCCGCACCGTGCAATGCGCAGAGCTTCACGACCGCTGCGACCTCGTCGGTCGACGCCGGCCGCACGACGGCGAGTGCGCGGCCTGGGGAGCGTCTGCGCCAATCGAGCTCATATGCAGACAGGTCACCATCGGTGAGCACCTGCGGCGCGCCGAGCGCTGCCCGCAACGCATCGACAAGATTCAAGCGGCGGCCTCGCGCGCATTGCGCAAGCGCCAGCGCACATGGGCCGAGCATGCTGCAAAAAGCAGCAGGCAAAGCGCGACCTCGATCGAGCCGAGCACAACGCCGCGCCCACGCTCGCTGGTGGCGCGCACGATGCCCTCGGTGAAATAGAGCCACACCATCAGGCTCAGCCAGCGGTAGGTGTACATGCGGTTGCGGATCAAACCGGCGAGCGGCAGCAGCAGCGGCAGCACCTTGATCGCCAGTGTGCGATTGCCGGTGGGGGCGAGCCACAGCTCCCAGGCCAGGCCCAATGCGATCAGTGCGAGCACGCTGCCAACGGCAACGGCGCGGGTCCAGGCAATCGATGAGGGCAAGGCCGCTATGGGCGCTTCAGGAGTCAGAGGTGTCGGCATCGCTGGCTATGATGCCACCGATGGACCCCTCGACCACGATCAGGTCGGCCGTGCGCGAGCAGCTGCCGACCCTGCTACAAACGCTGCAGAAGTGGCCTTGGCGAGACACCCTGCACACGCTGCGTGCACGCTTTCGCGAAGACCGACTCGGTCTCACCGCCAGCAGCCTGACCTTCACGACGTTGATCTCGCTGGTGCCGCTGCTGACGGTCATGCTCGCGATCTTCTCGGCCTTTCCGATGTTCGCCAACTTTCAGGATTCGCTGCAGACGTACTTTTTGCAAACCCTGGTTCCGCCCGACATTGCAAGCCAGGTGCTGCGCGCGTTGACCCAATTTGCAGCCAAGGCCAAAGGCGTCGGAAGTGTGGGTCTGGTGTTTTTGTTGTTCGCGGCGCTGGCTTTGATGCTGACGATCGACCGCACGCTCAACGCTATCTGGCGCGTGCGCACGCCGCGGCCTATCGCGCAGCGCGTGCTCGTCTACTGGGCTTCGGCCACGCTCGGGCCGCTCGTACTGGGGGTCAGCCTGACGCTCACGTCTTACGTGCTCTCGGCCTCGCAGGGCTATGTTCGTGTGCTGCCCGGGGGTGTGACCGCGCTGCTGGCCACGTTCGAGTTTCTGCTGCTGATCATTGCGTTCGCGAGCCTCTTTCACTATGTGCCCAACACCCACGTGCGGTGGCGTCACGCGGTCGCCGGCGGTACTTTCAGCGCGGTCGGCTTCGAGCTGGCGAAAAAGTTTCTCGGCTGGTATTTGCAAGCCGTGCCGACCTACACCGTCATCTACGGCGCGCTAGCGACAGTTCCGATTTTTCTGATCTGGATCTACGTCGCCTGGGTGATGGTGCTGCTCGGCGCGGTGATCGCGGCTTACGCGCCCAGCCTGCAGATGCGGGTGGCGCGCTGGCCCGACGGCCCCGGCGAGCGGTTGCAACTCGCGCTTGCGGTGCTGCGCGAACTGTCACGCGCCCATGCCGTCGGCGACCGGGGCTCGAGCGGCGGCCAGTTGGCAGCCGCACTTCGCATCGACCCGCTGCAAACCGAGCCGGTGGTCGAGACGCTGCTCAAGTTCGACTGGGTCGGCCGCCTCGACGAGTCAGACGACCCCCGCTTCGTTCTGCTTTGCGACCCCGCCCGCACGCCGGCCCAGCCGCTACTCGCGCAGATGCTGCTCGAACCTTCACCCGCTTCGCGAGGGCTGTGGCAAAAGGCAGGGTTCGACACGATGACGTTGCAGGAGTTGCTGGACGCTTAGTGCTGGAAACACGACCGTGCGCGGCTGTTTCGGCGGGCGGAGTAGCGCGGTGCTAGCAAGTACACAACTCACCACCGGTACGCCGATCATGTCCACGACGATGACCATTCGCCTCGAAGATGACGTCAGAGAGCGCCTCGACCGCCTCGCCGAATCAATCAACCGCAGCAAGTCGTTTCTCGCCTCTGAAGCGGTTCGTGAATTTGTAGATATTAACGAGTGGCAAGTGGCTGACGTTCGCGCCGCTCTGAAAGAGGCCGATGCGGGAGAATTCGCCACCGATGCGCAGGTGGCGGCAATCGCCCAGAAGTGGAAGTTGAATCCGCGTCCTCCCGTATCGCGTTCGCGGCGAAGTCATTGAAACCCCGCGCGTCTTCCACACCTCGCGCCGACCGCCCGATCGCTGGCAGCGCGCGGCTCGTCTCGCAGTCGTTCAGCTCACTTCACCTGCTGCTTGCCCAGCTTGCGTGCCAGCGTCCGTCTGTGCATGCCCAGCCGTCGTGCGGTTTCGGAGATGTTGAAGCCGGTCTCGGCAAGCGTTTCGTGGATGCGCTCCCACTCCAGTGTCTTGATCGACGTCGTCCGGTTGGTCAACGCCACCTCGGCATCGCCTTGGGCGCGGCCGAAGGCGGCTTCGATGTCGTCGGTGTTCGACGGCTTGGCGAGGTAGTGGCACGCGCCCAGCTTGATCGCTTCGACGGCGGTGGCGATGCTTGCGTAGCCTGTCAACACGACGATCAACATCGATGCGTCGTGCTCATGCAGTGCCCGCACGCAGGCGAGCCCCGACGCGTCGCCGTTGAGCTTCAGGTCGACGACGGCGTATCCCGGTGAATGCGTTTTCAACAACTCGGTGACCTCGCCGAGGTGGGTGGCTGCCACCACCCGGTAGCCGCGGCGCTCGAACGAACGGCCGAGCGTGCGCGAGAACGCAGCGTCGTCTTCGACGATAAGCAGCACGCGTTCAGCTTCCAAGGGCAAGGTCTCCGGGCAACGCGATCGCGGCAAGCGGCAGCGTAACGGTCACCAGAGCGCCGCCCTCGGGTCGGTTACGCGCGGCCACGCTGCCGCCCAGCGTGCGCGCGACGTTGACGACGAGAAACAGCCCCAGCCCTGCACCGGTGCGGCCCTTGGTCGACTGGTAGGGCTTGCCGAACTGCTTGAGCATGCCCGCCGCAAACCCCGGGCCGGCGTCGCTCACGGTCAGCGCGAGCGAGTCGCCGGCACGCGCGGCCTCGAGGCGTATCCACTGCGGCGAGGCTTCGAGTGCGTTGTCGAGCAGGTTGCAAACCATCTGCTTGAGGGCCGAGTCGGAAACCATCGGCAAGTCGTGGCCGAAACGGTTGTCGTAGATGAATTCGATGACCGGTCGGCTGCTGCGCCACTCATCGGCCAACTCGTCGAGAAAGTGGCGCACCGTGGTCGGCGCCGATGACTCACCGCGCGCCTCGCCGGCCGAAAGCAGGATGCCGCTGACGATGCTTTTGCAGCGCTGCAGCTGCGCCTGCATCTCACCGATCTCTTGCAGCAGCTCGGGGTCGGCCGCGAAGGCAGGCATGTGGCGCCAGTCGCCGACGATCACCGAAAGGGTGGCGAGCGGCGTGCCCAGTTCGTGCGCCGCGCCCGAAGCCAGCAGGCCCATCCGGACAATGTGTTCTTCTTCGGCGGCGCGCTGGCGCAGGTCGGCCAGACGGGCGTCGCGGGCGCGCAGGTTGCCGCTGATGCGCTTGATGAACACCACCAGCAGCGCCGCATTCAGCCCGAAGCAGATCAAGGCGCCCTGGATGTAAGGGCTCGCCAGGCCGCGGTGCGGATCGAACGGCAAAGCCAGTGGGCTCGAGAGCCACGCGAGGCCGGCGAAGCACGCGCTGGTCACGGCCATCATCGTCCAGGTCGACCAGGGCTCGAGCAGCACGGCGGCGAGGATGACTTGCAGCAGGTAGAGGTAGACGAAGGGGTTGGTCGCGCCGCCGCTGAGATAGAGCTGCGCGGTGAGGACCGCCACGTCGACCAGCAGCGAAACGAAGAGCTCGCCGTTGCTGACCTCGCGGCGTTTGTCGCCTCGCCAGTACATCAGGCTGGCAAGGTTGAAGGCGATCAGGCAGGCCAGTGCCACCGCCATCGAATCGAGCGGCAGCGCGATGTCGAAGCCGAAGTGCACCGCCACGATCGTCACGATCTGGCCACCGACCGCAAGCCAGCGCAACTGGATCAGCTGCTGCATGTTCTTCAGGCCGGTTGCGTCGTCGCGGCCGGCGGGCGACTCGGTCTCAGCGCTGGTCATGGGGCTCCTCGCGCATTACACGCCAGCCGGCGGCGGCGCTCATCAGCGCGAGCGTAAACCAGGTGATCGCGTAGACGAGGTGGTTGTTGGAGAACGTGATCACGGTGAGCCCGCCGATGGGGGTGCTGCCACCGACAACCTCGACTCCAGCCGACGCTTCGGCATCGATGAAGTAGGGCGCGACTGTGCCGAGCCCACGTGCGGTAGAAATCGCAGCAACGTCGCGTGAATACCAGCGGTTGGCCGCCGGGTCGTTGCGACGCAGAAAGCCGCCCCCCGGCTCGCTCGCGCGCAGCAGCCCGACGATGCGGGTCGGCTCGAGGGCAGGCGCCACGTGGTTGCGGTCGCCCGCGGCGACGAAGCCGCGGTTGACCAGCACCGTGTTGCCGCCGGCGCGGTGCAGCGGGGTCAACACCCAAAATCCGGCGCCGCGCTCGGTCACGGCTTGCACCAACGTCTGCGCGGCAGTATCGAAGCGCCCGTCGACCTGGACGCGGCGGTACGCATCGCGGCCGGCCTCGAAGGAGGCGGGTGCCTCGGCAGGCGGCGCATGCACACGGGTACTGATCTGCTCGATCAGCGCGAGCTTCCAGGTTCGCCGCTGCAGCTGCCACGTGCCGAGCGCGGCGAACGACGCAACCAGCAACGCCGTGAGCAGCAGAACGGCGATCCGCCTCAAGGCATGTTGCGCATGTCGTGCAGCGCCGGTGGCATCATGTTGGTGTTGAGGTGGTACATCACCCAGAGCGAGCCGCTCAAGGTGATGACGACCAACACCAACGTGAAGCCGAGTGCGAGCAGGGTCCATCCGCCTTCGGCTTTGCCGTTCATGTGCAGAAAGTAAACCATGTGCACGACGATTTGTACTGCTGCGAACGCGAGCACGACGAAAGCAGTCGTCGACGATTGGTCGAACACCTTGCCCATCACCAGCCAGAACGGGATCGCAGTCAGGATCACCGCCAGCACGAAGCCGGTCGTGTAGCCCTTGAAGGTGCTTTCGCCGCCGGCGTCGGTCACCGGGTCGTGACTCATCGCAAGCTCCCCAACAAATAGACGAAGCTGAAGACGCCGATCCAGA
>JAYUWC010000060.1:0-6988 GCA_043753755.1 Rhizobacter sp. | reverse complement strand
CCGGCCGCCAGCATGCGGTGCTGCACACCTTCGAGAAGCTGAGCCAGCAACTCGCCTCGCAACTCGGGCTGAGGCCGTCGACCGAGAGCGTCGTGCTGTGCGAAGCGGCACGTTCGGGACTCGTGGCCCAGCGGTCGGAGCTCTCCGGCGGCGACCGGGTCCACGCCGTGGTCGGCCGCGAGTCGATGGTTCAAGACCTGATCGGCCAGTTGACGGCACGTGCGGGCATGTGGAACCTCACTGGCCCAAGTGGCATCGGCAAGACCACCCTCGTGCGCGAGATTGCCAGGCGCATGCAGGCCGATTTTCCCGATGGAATTTTCGTTGTGAACCTGGGCGACCTCGGCGCCCACGCGACTGTGGCGAACGCCTGCGCGCTGGCGCTCGGCTTGGTCGCCGGGCAGGGCCGCGACGAGCTCGGGGTATTGCAGCAGGCGCTGCGGGTGCGACGAATGTTGCTCGTTCTCGACGACCTGGATGCGACCGGTCAAGCCCAATCGATAGAAGCCGGTTTGACGCAAGAGGGGATGCAAGCGCGCGTGATCGTCACCAGCCGTGCGCCGGTGTCTTCGGCGGCGGGTCGCGTCGTTGCCGTCACCCCGTTGCAAAGCCCGGATGCCGATGCCAGCGGGGTGCGCGCGATGCGCGCGGCGGCCTACGCCTTGTTCGACATGCGGTGCCCCGTCGCCGGCCCCGAGCGCGACTCGAAAGCGTGGGAGACCGACGCGGTGCGTCTGGTGCGCTACCTCGAAGGCTCGCCGCTTGCGATCGAGTTGGCCGCAGCGCGCACGGTCACGATGACGCCGGGCGAAATCCTCGACCAGATCGCACGCAACCTGCATCCCCTCGCCAGTGGCCCGCTCGACATGGCCCCGCGCCACCGATCGTTGCAGGCATCGCTCGACTGGAGCGTCAAGTTGCTGAGCCCGGCTGCAAGCCAGGTCTACGAGAACGTGGCGATCTTTCCCGCCGCTTTCGAGCGCGGCGATGCGCTCGAGCTGTCGTGCGCCGTCGGCATCGGCCTCGACATCGCCACGCTGGCGATCGACGAGTTGGTCGCCGCCGGCCTCGTCGTCGCCGGCAGCGGCGGGCGCCTTCGAATGCTTCACCTGCCGCGGGCGCATGCCCGCGCGCTGGCGGTTCGCCGCGGCGACTGGGAACGAACCGCAACGGCGCGTTGGGGTTCGATCTGCCGCCACTTTGGGGCTGCCCCGATGGCGCACGAGTCGCCCCGCTACATGGCGCACGGCATCGTGGTGTCCGGCCTCGAAGACGATGCCGTCGCTTTGCTCGGGCACGCCTCGACCGCCGACCCCGCGGGCTTCGTTCGCGTTCTCGTCGAACTGTGTGAGCTGTGGATCTGGCGCGGCTCGGTCGCGAGCATCTTGCAGTGGGTCGAACGCGGCATTGCCCATGCGGCGTCGCTTGCTTTGGCGGTCGAAGAACTCCGACTTCGGTCGGCATTGATCTTTGCGCGCCGAAAACGTTTCGGCGCCATGAAAGCACTCGAAGAGTGGCCCGCGGCGGCGGCCTTGGTCGATCGCGTGACCGACACTGGCGCGATCGCTCGCGCCATTGAAGAACAGGCGATGTCGCTCGCGCAGTCGGGCGGGGCGGTCGAGTCCAATGCGCTCCTCGGTGCAACGGTCGAGCGCCTGGGGCTGATTCCTGGCGATGTGGGTTACTGGACGCTCATGATTCGCCGAAACATGTCGGGTCTGGTGCCCGGGCCTGCGCTCGACGTCGCGGCGCTGCGCAAGCGGTTCGCCGGCTCCAATCTCTGGATCGATGTCTTGCGGGCGGCCCACGGTGACATCCGCTTCGGTGTCGACTGGAAGCGGAGTCTTGATCTGGCCGAAGAAATCGTGGCCTGTTCGCGCTCGATACATTCGCTCGCCACCCTGGTCGGTGTTTGGTCGTGCGGCGTCAGTCATTTCGGTCTCGACGACCCGGTCCGGGGCTTGCGCAGTTTTGAAGACGGATACCGCTGGGCAAGTGCTGCGGGTCTCTCCGAAACGGCGGTAGAGGCCCGCATCTACATGTCAGCCTGGCATCGCTACCTGGGCGATCTCGATGCCGTCGAGCGCTGCTTGAAGGAAGCCGATGAACATGCCGAGAACCGCAACCTCGACCCGATCGCCGTGTTGTTGCCGTTGCAGCGCGCGGCATGGCTCGTGATGCAAGACAAGCCCGTGGAGGCGGTCGCCTCGTTTCTCGACGCCGACCACACGCGTCTTCTGCAGGTACGCGATGCCGATCTCGCGCGTTGGCTCGAGGTTGGCGCGATGGTGGCCGGCGCGGCCGGCCATGCCGACTCGGCTGCCGAACTGGCCGCCCTGCTGCGTCGATTTGACACCCAGCACGACATCATTCCGGTGGTCCGGCGTTTTCGAGACCGCCTTTTCGGAGTCGGTGGTTGCGATGAACCACCGGACGACGCGAGCGCTCTCGTGATGCGCGAACGAGCCCGCTCGTTGCTCGCCGCGCTGCACCGGACGCTCGGCGAGCGCTGAGGCCGAGTGTTCAGCCCGAGCGTTCGCGCGAGGTCAGCGATGCCTCTTAGTCAGCGCATGCTTGCGACCAGATTCGCCAGCACCTCGGAGTAAGCCTGCGCCTCGCGCGGTGCCGGCTCGGTGAGCTTCGCTGCGGGAATGTGTTTGCCGAGCGCCTGCACACGGTCTGCGACCCATGTTCGCAGCACGTGATCCGGCCGACTCGCAAAGCGCTGCAACGATTGAACCAGCGGCGCCGCGAGGTCGGGGCGCTGCAAGTGCGCAGTCAGCTCGGCGATGTTGATGAGGTCGTTTTGCTCGTCTGAAATCGGCCGCTCGTGAAGCAGCAACTCCAGTGCGGAGCACGCGCTGCGCAGCGCGGCAGCCGGGCGCCCGCAACGGGCGTCGATCAATGCAGAAAGAATCTCTGTATTCATCCTGAGACCCGCCGATGTGGAACGGCTCGGGGTGTTGCGCAACACGGTACAAAGCCCCTGCGCCAGCGGATAGGCACCTTGCCCGTAGTGAGCCCAGGCCACCGCTTGGGTGCCGCGAGCCACCAGCGATTGATCGACATTGCCATCACCGCGAGCCATCAGGTTCGAGGCGAAATCGATCGCGCGCGAAAACTGCATGTTTGAAAGCAGCAGTTCGGTCTGCATCAGCCCGGCGCGAACCAACTCGCGCCGATCGACGATTTGGTTCGCGACGCGTTCGAAATCGGCAAGGTGCTTTAGCGCCAACTCGGTGTTGCCGAGCCCGAATGCAATCTTGGCTTGGTACTGGTGTGCTTTCAGCAACCCGTGCGGCAGCCCGAAATAAGTGAAGACTTCAACAGCCTGACCGCAGACGAGGCGCGCCTGCGGCAGCTGCCCATGCCGAATGGCGAGTTGAGCGATGCGTAGTAGGCTCTCACCCGCTTCGACGCCGCGGCTCGAAATCGACCCCGGTCGCGACGCAATGGGCGAGACTTGTTTGCTGTAACGGTCGATCAAATTAACAGCCTGGCGGCGCACTTCGTCGTCGGGGTGGATGTCGATTTGCGCCAACGCTCGGCTGGCATCGTCGCAGGCTTGGTGAATGTCGCCGAGCTGGATGCGAAGGCGTGCGCGGGCGAGCAGCAGCGGCGCTGCCAAGCGGGCTTCGAGGGTCTCCATCGATGTGCCCAGACCTTCCAGCCATCGCTGGATGCAAAGTGCATGCCGGCTTAGCGACCAATGGGCCGAATGGGCCGCGCACAGCGTTGCAGCTTTGTCCAGAAGGCCCGACTCGAGCCAGCCGGTCACTGCGCCGTCGAGGTCGTCGATGTGGTCGTCGAACCAGCGCGACGCGGCAACTGTCGATCCAGAAACGTCGTCGGCCGCTTTGCGATGGCCAGTCGAGAGCCACGTTTGCATGCGCGCTCGACACCAGTCGGGGTCGGTCGCATCTTCGAAGAGGCGAAGCGCGGCGGTGGCAATCCGCGGCACCCGGAATTCGCTCCAGGGATCGGCGAGCTGTGCCTGAGCTCGGCGCAACAGCAATTGGTGACGCACGCAATGCTCGATGAGCGCGTCGGAGTTGCCGTTGTCGGTGCCCTCACCGAGAAGGCATTCGATGTCGCTGCGCGTGACCCAACTCTGGCAGCGGCTGAGCAACGAGAGCATGCGGCGGGCTGCAGGAGGCGCGCTGCCGAGCCAGTCGCGCACCGAGTTGGCGAGCAATGCCGCCGGCGAATTGGCGCCGTCGAACGACTCGCGCATCAAGGCACAGGGGTCGCGCTGCAAGCGTGCCAGCAGCTCGCTGGGCGAGGTGGCGTTAAGGCAGCGCGCGGCGATCTCGAGGGAGAGTGGCAAGCCGTCGAGAGACGCGCAGATCTGCTCGATGAGCGGTATTGAACGCGAGTCGTGAGCACGCCACGACGGCGCACACAGGCCGAGCACGATCTGCGCGGCGTTCGAGGGCGAATCGGCGCTGCGTGTCAGAAGCAGTTGCGACGGTTCGACATGCACCACGCGTTCGCCGAGCAGGTGCAAGGCCGACCAGGCCGTCACCAACCACCGGGTGTCTCTGCCCGCCAGGCCCATCGTCTGGGTCAGGCGAACCGACGCCGCCGACACCGTCAAGCCGTCGAGCACGATCAACAATTCTTTGTCGCACAGTGCCCGCCGCAACGCCGCCTCTTCGGCTGCCACGTGGCCACAGAGCGGGTCGAGCGCGTCGGCGATGACGGCGAGCAACGTGCCCGTGTCGGTAACCGAGGAGCAGTCGAGCCAGAGCGCGCCGTGCTTGACCTGCGCCTGGGTGCGGTAGGCCACGGTGGCCGCGAGCAGCGACTTGCCAGCGCCCGGCGGTCCGACCACGGTCGTGACCGAGCCGTAGGGGTCGGCAAGGCACTTGGCGCAGACCTGCACGAGCACGTCGTAGCCAATCATTTGCTGACGGGGCGCCGGCACGCAGGAGCGCAAGACCAGCCCCCGATGGTCGGCAGCCGCGGGTTGCGTCTCACCCGACATCGCCGGGGCCTCCTGGCGGCGGTTGGCACGTTGCTGGATGGTGTGCACCGTGCGGTTCAGAAGGTCGGCCGAGCGCGTGTCGCCTTTGTCGAGCGAACAACGAACGTGGTGACAGTGCATCAGCGCCGCATCCGGCCGATTGTTGTCGGCCAGCAAAATGGCATATTGGCAGTGCGCCTCGTAGTCGGTCTCGAGCAGCAGTGAGAGCTGATGCGCGTAGTGCAGAGCTGCCGTCGGGCGTTCGAGTTCGACGGCGGTGTCCAGCGCTTCGCGGAGGGTCGATTCACGCAGCGAGGCGAGCCATACCCTGCGCCCTTCTATCTCTGCGCAATCGTCCCAGCCCGGTGCCAACGGGCCGCGGTACAGACCCAGTGCGTGTTCGATGCTGGCGAGCCGCGCTGCGGCTTCATTGCTGTCGTCTTCGATGCCGGCAAGGAAGGACTGCACATCGACGACGGTGTTCGCGGCTGGCACGAACACAACATGGTCGCCGGCTACGGTGATGTGGGGACGCGCGGCCTCGGGAATCTCTTCCCAGGCCTTCCGGATGCAGTGAACGGTGTGGTGCAGCCGGTTGCGGGCGCGGGCGTCGTCGGAGTCGGGCCACAAGGCCGCAAGAACCCGTTGCCGCGGTTCTGTGTATTTCGGGGCGCTGCAAATCAGCTGCAACAGCCGCCGCGCATGCGAGCGTTGCCAGGCCTGAACGGCGACTGGTCGGCCTTGAAACTCGAATGCGAATTCACCGAGAAGCCGTATGTGAACGCCGGTCGACTCGGATTCGGCGCTTTGTGCCAAATCGCTCGTTGCGTGCATGTACATGTTGTGGTGCCTCGAGCTGGGCGACCGTCAGGACGAGGGGATGCTCGCCGTCTTTCAGTAACCCGCGTCGCGATCTTCGCTGATGACCTTGTAACCGTGAGTGAAACGGACATCCGGGTCTTCCAGATATCGCGACTTACTCAGCAAAGAATTAACAAAGATGCTCTTTACAAAACACTTATGCGGGGGGTATCGCAACCGTATTACCGGCCCCGTAACGCTCGAAAGCGAAACGGGCGGCGCCGGGCGAGTAGGGCGACGACTCGCCGGGCGGGCGAGTTGCAAAGCGGGGTTGGTCCCACCAGTAGTGATCGGGGGCTGCGCGGATCAAGCTTTCGATGGCCGCGTTGACACACGCGGTGTCGGCAAGGGTCTCACCGCAAAGCTTGGTCAAGGGCGGGTGGATGGTCAGCAAGTGCTCATCGCGCTGCACGCGTCGGATCGAGACCGGCAGAACGGTGGCGCCGACGGCTGCGGCAATCCTCGCGGTCATTTTGGAAGTGGCCACGGGTATTCCGAAAAAAGGCGCAAAGATGGCGCTGCCGAGACCGAGGTCGAGGTCTGGCGCCAGCATGAGCGGCAGGCCTCTGCGCATGTTCGCAAGCACGGGTCTCAGTGAACTGCCGCGGGTTACCTGAATTGCGTCGCCAAACCGCTCGCGAGCACGCGAGCGCAATTCGTCGATTTGAGAGTCAGTGTCGGGCTCGTAGACGAGCACCAGCGGCGTCTCGAGGTTGAGTCGCATGCCGGCGATCTCAAGGGCCACAAAGTGCGGACACAACAAGATAACCGGCCCGCGCGCCTTCGCGAGCTCCAGGTGCGCGAGGTTCTCGATGTTGACCATGCGCCTCAACTTGGATTCGCTCAGCGACCAGCTCTGCAGTCGGCTGAAGAACGAGAACGCCGATTCGAAAGCGACAGACCGAAGCAGCGTCTCACGTTGTGTTTCAGACCATTCCGGAAAGCAAATGGCCAGATTGGTTCGGGCAAACTCGAGACATGCCGAGGGCTGACACACGAACTTTCGGCTCTTGCGTTGGGCGGCCTTCCAGCGCCAACCGAACGGCATACGCCCGTACAGGCGAACCAGCTCCCAAACGCAGCGGACCGGTAACGAAATCCGGCGTTTCGATATTTCGAGATTCATCGCGGTCCTAAGCCGGTCGCGGTCGCGGTCGCGGT
>JAYUWC010000059.1:0-21113 GCA_043753755.1 Rhizobacter sp. | reverse complement strand
ACCCGCCCTACATTGCCGGTGCCGACCCCCACCTGGCCGCCCTGACGCACGAGCCTCTGCTCGCGCTCACGCCGGGCAGCGACGGCTTGGCTGCGCTGCAAGAGATCATCGACTCAAGCCCAAAGCATCTGCGGCCCGGCGCCTGGCTGCTGCTCGAACACGGCTGGGATCAGGCCGCCGCGGTTGCGGCTCGACTGCAAGCCCGCGGCTTCATCGAAACGCAGACACGTAGTGACCTCGGCGGTCAAACGCGATGCACCGGCGGTCGGTGGCCCGGCTATGTCCCTGGACAGAGGTAGCGCGGTGCGCCCGTGACGCGCGTCATACCCGCAAATCCCGAGCATCGATAGATTCGCACGCATCGCAACACCTGCAAGCACTGCAGCGGCGTACGATGAACCCACAACTGCGACGCAACACGCGTCACGGTGATCGAGTCCCCCTTGTCGAAAGGAGCCAGTGATGCGCACTTCAACGTGGATGCCCTGTGTGGTACTTGCCCTCACAGCCCCCCTGGCGACCGCGGCCGAGCCGGACGGCATCGGTGCAAAGGCAGCACCTTGGGCCCACTGGCAAGGTCGGCTTTCGCTTTCCCTGCCCGCCGCCGCGCCCTGGCAACCGGGCATCGACAGCCTGTTGCTCAAGTCAGGCAGCGCCAGCCTGATGGGCGACTACTACTTCAGCCGCTCGTTGGTCGGGCCCAAACAGCTCGGCGGTTTTCGTGCGACAAGCGGGTTGATCGTCGGCTCGCGCTCGGCAGCAATCACCAACGCTCCGGCGCTGGTGGGCGGCAGCGGGTTCAACGCCAGCAGCCGCAAATTTTCCACGACCGGCGTCTCGGGCGACACGCTGACCGACACCTCGACACTGACCTACCTCGGCGTGGGCTACACCAACCTTTCGGTTCGCAGTACATGGGGCTTTAGCGCCGATTTGGGGTTGCTCGGCCAAGGCGCTGGCAGTTCGGTGCGGCTCGGGCGTAGCTACAACGCCGGCCCGAGCCTCGACGACGCCGTGCGCGAGCTGCGCATGACGCCGCTGCTGCAGCTGGGCGTTTCCTACGCGTTCTGAGACCGACTCGCCAGCTCGGCGTGGGCTTTGCCGGTAGAGTCCAGTCTCACTATTTCAACGGATCGGCGCACCATGAGTGAAGTTCAGCAACGCATCGACGAGATCGTCAAAGGCCACCGCGTGGTGCTCTTCATGAAGGGCACGGCGCAGTTCCCGCAGTGCGGTTTCTCGGGCCGCGCGATACAAGTGATCAAGGCCTGCGGCGTGACCGATCTGACGACGGTCAACGTGTTCGACGACGAAGACATTCGCCAGGGCATCAAAGATTACGCCCAGTGGCCGACGATCCCTCAGCTGTACGTTGGCGGCGAATTCGTCGGCGGCTCGGACATCATGATGGAGATGTACGAAGCCGGTGAACTGCAACCCCTGCTGAACCCCGCTTGACCGCTCGAGTCATCGTCGGCATCACCGGCGCCAGCGGCGCCGTGTATGCCGTGCGCCTGCTGGCGCGGTTGAGGTCGGCGGGTACCGAGACGCATCTGGTTGCCAGCCCTGCCGGCGTGCTCAACGTCCACCACGAACTCGGCCTGAGCCGCCCCCGGCTCGAAGCACTCGCCGACCACGCCCACAACCCGGCCGACATCGGCGCAGCGATTGCCAGCGGCTCGTTCGCGACCGATGCGATGGTGGTTGCGCCGTGCTCGATGCGCACACTGGCCGCGGTCGCGCATGGCCTGTCGGACAACCTGCTCACCCGCGCCGCAGATGTCGTGCTGAAGGAGCGACGTCGCCTCGTGCTCATGGTTCGCGAAACGCCACTCAATCTGGCGCACCTGCGCAACATGGTGGCCGTGACCGAGATGGGCGGCGTGATCTTCCCGCCGCTGCCGGCCTTCTATCACCGGCCCGCCAGCATCGACGAAATGGTGGACGACACCGTCGAACGCGTGCTTGCGCTGATCGGCATCAGCGGCGCCGCGCCGAAGGCCTGGGCGGGGCTTTAGGCGGTTGCCGGCTTGTAGAGCCACTGCCGCTGCGACGCAAATACCGCGTTCGGATATTCGGGCTTGCCGCGGCTGCCGTTGTAGCGGCCGAGCGCGAGATAG
This sequence comes from Rhizobacter sp., assembly GCA_043753755.1. Lineage (GTDB taxonomy): Bacteria > Pseudomonadota > Gammaproteobacteria > Burkholderiales > Burkholderiaceae_C > LMDS01. Next base: position 18,993 of record JAYUWC010000059.1, on the reverse strand, counting down.
AGATCGCCACGCTCGCGGTCGAGGTAGTGGCGCAGGATCACACAACCGAAGCGCAGGTTGGTCTGCATGTGAAACAGCCGTGCGGGGCTGCCATCGCCGATCAGCCGCGCCCAGAACGGCATCACCTGCATGTAGCCGCGTGCACCGGCGACGCTGACCGCGTATTTTCGAAATCCGCTTTCAACCTGAATCAAGCCGAGCAACAACGCCGGCTCCAAGCCTGCGCGCGTACTTTCGTACCAAGCCGCTTCGAGAAACTCGACCCGCCTCAAGTGCTCTGACTCCCGCCTCTTCAAGCGGTTGCTCATTTCGCCAAGCCAGCGCAGATAGGCCAGACGCGACTCCATCGTCTCGAACTGCGGCTTCGGCGGCGCGCTGTCATTGACTGCGGCCGAGAGCGCCGAGCGCACGGCGTTGGCAAGAGGCTCTTCAACCTGTGCACCGGCGAGTGCGGTGCCAGGCAAACCGCCCAGTGCCGACGCTGCGAGCGCGGCAAGTGTGAACCGCCGGGCAGGACTCACCGGCGCGCCTGCCGCATCGTTCATGCAGCCAGCTTCGACACCAACGCCGGCAACAGATCGGCGACCGCGAGCGTGCTCGGCTGTGCGTCGCGCCGGCCCTGGTATTCCGCCTTGCCCTCTTTCAGGCCACGATCCGACAGCACGACGCGGTGTGGCACGCCGATCAGTTCCCAGTCGGCAAACATCGCGCCAGGGCGTTCGCCGCGGTCGTCGAGCATGACATCGATGCCGGCGGCTTGCAGGTCATCGTGTAGCTTCTCGGCTGCGGCTCGCACCTCGGCCGAGCGGTCGTAGCCGATTGGGCAGACGACGACCGTAAACGGCGCGATCGCCTCTGGCCAGACGATGCCGCGCTCGTCGAAGTTCTGCTCGATCGCCGCACCGAGCAAGCGCGTGATGCCAATGCCGTAGCAGCCCATTTGCATCAATTGCGGCTTGCCGTGCTCGTCGAGAAAGGTGGCGTTCATTTTCTCGCTGTAGTAGGCGCCAAGCAAGAACACGTGGCCGACCTCGATGCCGCGCTGGATGGCAAGAACGCCCTTCCCATCCGGTGACGCGTCGCCCGCGACGACGTTGCGAATATCGGCGATCAGCTCGGGCTCGGGCAGGTCCCGACCCCAGTTGACGCCGGTGTAATGGTGATCGGCCTGATTGGCGCCGCAGACAAAATCACTCATCGCTGCTACCGAACGGTCGGCGATCACCTTGACGGGTTGGCGGGTCGCGATCGGCCCGAGGTAGCCCGGCTTGCAGCCGAAATGCGACTCGATTTCGGCTGCAGTTGCGAACCGGAAACCGTCTTTGAGGCCGGCCAGCTTGCCTGCCTTGATCTCGTTCAAGGAGTGGTCGCCGCGTACCAGAAGCAGCCAGATCGTGACGCCGATCGGGTTGCCTGCAGCGCCGGTCGAGTCGGTGGCAAGCACCAGCGATTTGACAGTCTGCTGCAGCGGCAGATGCAGCAGGTCGGCCACGTCTTCGCAAGTCGACTTGCCTGGCGTCGGGGCAAGCCGCATCGGCGCGATGGCAGGTGCACGTGAGGTCGCCGGCGCGGCCGCCTCGGCCATCTCGATGTTGGCCGCGTAGTCGGAGTCCGGGCAATAGACGATCGCGTCTTCACCGGTGTCGGCGATCACCTGGAACTCGTGCGACCTGACGCCGCCGATCGACCCGTTGTCAGCGGCGACAGCTCGAAAATTCAGTCCCATGCGTTCGAATACCCGCGTGTAAGCCGCATACATCAGGTCGTAGCTTTTGCCCGCAGACTCCATGTCGCGATCGAAGGAGTAGGCGTCTTTCATCGTGAATTCACGCCCACGCATCACCCCGAAGCGCGGCCGGCGCTCGTCACGAAACTTGGTCTGAATGTGGTAAAAATTTTTGGGCAACGCGCGGTAGCTGCGCAGCTCCTGGCGGGCGATATCGGTGATGACCTCTTCGCTGGTCGGCTGAATCACAAAATCGCGGTCGTGGCGGTCTTTAAGACGCAGCAGCTCGGGGCCGTATTTTTGAAAGCGGCCCGTCTCCTGCCAAAGCTCAGCCGGTTGCACCACCGGCATCAACAACTCGACCGCGCCGGCCCGATTCATCTCTTCGCGAACGATCGCCTCGACCTTTCGGATAACCCGTAAGCCCATCGGCATGTAGCTGTAGATGCCGGCGCCGAGTCGCTTGATGAAGCCCGCTCGCATCATCAAGTTGTGACTTGCAACCTCGGCATCGGCAGGGGCTTCTTTTTGGGTCGAGATGAAGAACTGTGATGCTTTCATGCGGCGTGCGGAGGTGGTTCCGTGCAGGTGGGAGTGGCGCTCTAGCGCTGCACCGGCGGCAGACATGGCCCGCTCGCGCGTTCAGGGAAACCGCAGGGGTCGAGTCCCGTTACGCCGGTGTAATAATGCATTCAACGAATGAATTGGGGTTGATTATGCTCGACCGTGATGGGTTCAGACCCAACGTCGGCATCGTCCTGCTCAACCAAAGAAACCAGGTGTTTTGGGGCAAGCGCATCCGCACCCATTCCTGGCAGTTCCCGCAAGGGGGCATTAAATACGGCGAGACGCCCGAGCAGGCGATGTTCCGCGAGCTCCAGGAAGAGGTGGGACTCGTGCCGGAGCATGTGCGCGTCGTTGCGCGAACGCGCGATTGGCTGCGTTACGAGGTCCCCGACCATTTCATCCGGCGCGACGCACGCGGCCACTATCGTGGCCAAAAACAAATTTGGTTCCTGCTGCAGCTGGTTGGCCGCGACAGCGACATGAACCTGCGCGCCACCGACCACCCCGAGTTCGACGCCTGGCGCTGGAACGAATACTGGGTGCCACTCGAGTGGGTAATTGAATTCAAGCGCGATGTGTACCAAATGGCGCTGACAGAGCTTGCGCGATTCCTGCCGCGCGGCACGCACCACAACCGCTACTTGCGTTCAGGCATGCGGCCGCATCATCGCGACGACGCCACGATGCATCACGACGATGTGTCTCCACAGTACCTGGGCGATCCCCTTGCGCCTGTCGTTGTCACGCCAGCGCCGGGTGACCTGACCGATTGAGCGTTGGCGCCGAGCTAGGCCAGAACCAGGTTGTCGCGGTGGATCAACTCGGGCTCGGTGATGTAGCCCAGCAGGCCCTCAATGTCAGCCGAAGGCCGGCGAGCAATCAAGCGCGCTTCACTGCTGCTGTAGTTAGCGAGACCGCGCGCCAACTCGGCGCCGTCGTGGCGACGAACTGCGATGACATCACCGCGCTGAAACTCCCCGCGAACCTCGGTGACCCCGATCGGCAGCAGGCTCTTGCCCTCGTCGCGAACCTTGCATGCTGCGCCCTCGTCGACGACTACCGCACCGCGCAATTGCAGGTGGTCGGCCATCCACTGCTTGCGAGCCGCGAGTTTCTGAGTCGGTGCAATGAGTGCGGTGCCGATCGACTCGCCAGCGGCCAAGCGGATCAGCACATCGGGCTCTCGACCATGCGCGATGACTGTGCTTGCACCGCTGCTCGCCGCGCGCTTGGCAGCCAACACTTTCGTGATCATGCCGCCGCGACCCAGGCTCGAGCCTGCCCCACCGGCCATTTGCTCGAGGTCAGGTGAGCCGGCCCGGGCTTCGTCGATAAATTTGGCGTCCGGCACCTTGCGGGGGTCCGCCTCGTAGAGACCTCGCTGATCCGTGAGGATTACCAATGCATCCGCATCCACCAGATTGGCGACTAGCGCACCCAGCGTGTCGTTGTCGCCAAATTTGATTTCGTCGACGACCACCGTGTCGTTCTCGTTGATCACGGGGATCACGTGGTGCGACAAGAGGGTGAGCAGCGTCGAGCGCGCGTTGAGGTAGCGCTCGCGATCGGCCAGGTCTGCGTGGGTCAACAGAACCTGTGCGCTGCCCATGCCGTGCTCGCGCAACTTCGACTCGTAAATTTGCGCGAGGCCCATCTGGCCGACGGCCGCGGCGGCCTGAAGCGCATGGACTTCTTTGGGCCGTGTTGACCAGCCCAGGCGCTTCATGCCTTCGGCAATCGCGCCGCTCGACACCATCACCACCTCGCAGCCCCCCGCCGCCAGCACAGCCATCTGTCGACACCAATTGCCCACGGCTTCCGCGTCGACGCCCCGGCCCTCGTTGGTCACCAGACTGGAGCCGACCTTGACGACGATCCGGCGCGCGTTTTTGAGCGCGGAACTCATGGCGTGGACTGCGCGGGCGCCTCGTCGAAACGTGGATCGGGGTCGTCCGGCACGACGTTCTTCAGGCTGGCCACATGCTTGTAGATCGCGCGAACGAGCGGTTCGCAACCCTCGCGCGTCAACGCAGAGATGAGAAACACCGGGCCTTTCCATTTGAAGCGCTTAACGAAATCCTTGACCCGTTTTTCGCGCTCTTCAACCGGCACCATGTCGAGTTTGTTGAGCACTAGCCAGCGCGGTTTGTCGTACAGCGACTGGTCATATTTCTTCAGTTCGGCAACGATGGCCCGCGCCTGCTCTACCGGGTCGATCGCATCGTCGAATGGTGCAAAGTCGACCAGATGCAGCAATAAGTGCGTTCGCTGCAAATGCCGCAAGAACAAATGCCCCAGGCCCGCGCCCTCGGAGGCGCCTTCGATCAGCCCCGGAATGTCCGCGACCACGAAGCTCTGCTCAGGGCCGGCACGAACCACGCCGAGGTTCGGATGCAGGGTAGTGAACGGGTAGTCGGCAATTTTTGGGCGCGCATTCGAGATCGCGGTAATGAGCGACGACTTGCCTGCATTCGGCATGCCGAGCAACCCAACGTCGGCCAACACTTTCAACTCGAGTCTGAGTTTCTTCTGCTCACCCGGCCAACCTGGCGTCTTTTGGCGCGGCGCCCGGTTGGTGCTCGTCTTGAAGTGCAGGTTGCCGAAACCGCCGTCACCGCCTTTTACGATCAGGACCCTTTCATCGGGAACTAGCAGTTCGGCTACGACCTGACCGGTTTCGCTGTCGGTGATCACGGTGCCCATCGGCATGCGCAGCACGATATCTTCGGCAGCTGCGCCATATTGATCCGAACCCCGGCCATTCTCGCCGCGCCGTGCCTCGTGACGACGCGCGTAGCGAAAGTCGATGAGCGTGTTGAGATTGCGATCGCCCATCGCGTACACGCTGCCACCGCGACCCCCGTCGCCGCCATTGGGGCCGCCGAACGGCAGAAATTTTTCGCGGCGAAAGCTCATGCAACCGTTTCCGCCGTCACCAGCGACGACATCGATGGTCGCTTCGTCAACAAATTTCATCAATGAGGGCCAGGTTGCGGGCGCAGAGTCACGGTGTTGCCCAAACGACAAAGCCCCGGCGGGCCGGGGCTTGCATTTAAATTCGGCGCGCGCTCAGGCAAGCCGAAGGTTGCCGGTCAAATCGGCGTCACGAAGACCGTTTGACGACTGCGTGGACCTTTGATCGCATAACTTACTTGGCCGTCCACCAACGCGAAAAGCGTATGGTCCTTGCCAATGCCGACATTGAAGCCGGCGTGAAACTTCGTGCCGCGCTGGCGCACGATGATCGAACCGGCCGGAATTTTCTGGCCGCCGAACACCTTCACGCCAAGCATCTTGGGTTGAGAATCGCGGCCATTCCGGGTGGAACCGCCGCCTTTTTTCTGTGCCATTTCTTTCTCCTAGCCTTGCGTTACGGCACTTTTTACGCGTTCACTGCACCGATTTCGATTTCGGTGAAGTTTTGACGGTGACCTTGTCGCTTTTGGTAGTGCTTGCGCCGCCGCATTTTGAAAATGCGAACCTTGTCATGCCTGCCATGAGCGATAACTTTCACCACTACGCTTGCGCCTGTTACCAAGGGAGTCCCGACCTTTAGATCGGCGCCGCTGCCGACAGCCAAGACCTGATCGATCGTGATCTCTTGGCCAACATCCGCAGCAATCTGTTCTATTTTGATCTTTTCGCCGGCTGCAACTTTGTATTGCTTGCCACCGGTTTTTATGACCGCGTACATATCAGCCCTTTCTCAGTTCACCGTCGCATCTGAAGTTAGAACAGCGACAGCCCTGCAACCAACGCAGAGCCAGCGAGTCTAGCACGCGTCCTAGAGCCATCGACCCCCTCTTAGAGGACACGCCACACTTTCTATAATCGGAAGCTTACAGCGAGCGTTTAGTGCACTCAGACTCATCCACCTCCCCTCCGCTCGAAAGCCATAAACCGACGTCGCGCGCGAGCGATTTGATGGAATCGGACATGCGAGAGGTCGACGCGGTAATTTGCCAACGGCTTGCCTCCGATGTCGTAATGATCAACCAGATCGCTCACTACATCATCAGCGCAGGCGGCAAACGCATCAGGCCGTTGCTGGTCTTGCTGTTCGCCAACGCCTTGGGCTTCGACGGTCGCGAGCGCTTTGAAATGGCAGCGACCGTGGAATTTATTCACACCGCAACGTTGTTGCACGACGACGTGGTCGACGAGTCGGCGCTTCGCCGTGGGCGCCAGACCGCGAATGCATTGTTCGGCAATGCGGCCAGCGTTTTGGTCGGCGACTTTGTGTACTCTCGTGCGTTCCAGATGATGGTGTCGGTAAACCGGATGCGCATCTTGGAGGTCTTGGCTGACGCCACCAACGTCATCGCCGAAGGGGAGGTTTTGCAGCTGATGAACATGCATGACCCCGATTTGTCGGTCGAGGATTACTTGCGTGTCATTCGCTACAAGACCGCCAAGCTGTTTGAGGCGAGTGCGCGCATAGGCGCCATATTGGCGGATGCCAGTCTTGAAATCGAAGAGTCCTGCGCGGCTTGCGGCAGATCGCTGGGCACCGCGTTTCAGTTGATCGATGACCTGCTCGACTACGAAGGTGCGACCGAACAGCTCGGCAAAAACGTCGGCGACGACCTTCGCGAAGGAAAACCAACCCTGCCTTTGCTGCTGGCAATGGAGCGAGGAAATGCCCAGGAACGGGAACTCATCCGCCACGCTATCGAGCACGGTGAGGTGGCGCGTCTTCAGGAGATTGTCGGAATTGTGCGTCGCACTGGCGCAATTGCGGCGACTCGCGACGCTGCGCGCACCGAGTCGGAAAAGGCTGCCAAAGCCGTCGCAGTCCTACCCCCGTCGGAGTACCGGGAGGCTCTGCTAAACTTGTGTTATCGATCCGTCGAGCGCTCGTCCTGAGTTGCTCGTCGATGGCCCCACGTATGCGGCCAGCGCATCGGGGTGTAGCTTAGCCTGGTAGAGCGCTACGTTCGGGACGTAGAGGCCGGAGGTTCGAATCCTCTCACCCCGACCATGCAACCTAATTGTTCTTGGTTCGCCGTATTGCAAATACAGACCGCGTCGCCACTGGCGTGATCTAGTCGACGGCCAAACCGGAACATGCTTGCATTTCGCATGCTAATCTATTGATTTTGCGAACAATTTTGCTGTTCGAAGTTTGGTAGACGTAAACGGTTTCGACGAGTTCGAAACTCGCATCACTCTGTTGCATCTGACTCCGAACGGCCGTGAATTCTTGGCTTTTGCAATGTTTACTCGCGTTTACAGTGTTTGACCGATCGCGGATCATCTTCGATCGATTCTGGAGTAATTGAGCCCGCATTATCGTGGATACATTGGCCGAAGCTCCTCAATCCGCGCTCTCGGGGGTGGCACGGGTTCTCGTGCACGCTGGGAAACTCAACGCTAAGGTTGCAGAGGACCTGGTGCGCGGGGCGAAGGACAAGCGAAGCAGCTTTGTCGCTTCCGTGATTGCGGCTGGGGCGGTTTCACCGGCTGACCTGGCGCACACGCTGGCGACGGCGCTCGCCCTGCCATTGCTTGATCTGTCTGCAGTTGATGTGCAACGGCTGCCGCGTAACGTGATCGACGGCAAACTGGCCGCGCAATACCAGGTCCTGGTGCTTGGCAAACGGGGCAGCCGGTTGTTCATCGGCGGAGCTGACCCGACCGACCAAGAAGCCGTCGAGCGCATCAAGTTTGCGACACAGTTGTCACCGGAGTGGGTGATCGTAGAGCATGACAAGCTGTCGAAGATTCTCGAGGCCAGCGGCGCGAGCGCGACCGAAACGCTTGAGTCACTCTCGTCAGGCGAATTCGAATTCGATGTCACCGACGACGTTACTTCTCCGCAAGAAAGCAACGAGCCGACATCGGACGTCGAAGATGCCCCGGTCGTGCGTTTCCTGCAGAAGATGCTGATCGACGCGATCAACATGCGTGCGTCCGACTTGCACTTCGAGCCGTACGAATATCACTACCGGGTGCGCTTTCGGGTCGATGGCGAGCTGCGCGAAATCACGCAGCCGCCAATCGCCATCAAAGACAAACTGTCGTCGCGTATCAAGGTCATTTCGCGGCTCGACATTGCCGAGAAGCGGGTGCCGCAAGACGGCCGCATGAAGCTCAAATTCGGAGCCAAGGCCATCGACTTCCGGGTTAGCACCTTGCCGACGCTTTTTGGCGAGAAGATCGTGATTCGTATTCTCGACCCGAGCAGCGCCAAGGTCGGTATCGAGGCCCTCGGCTACGAGAAGATCGAAAAAGATCGGCTGCTGAAAATCATTCAGCGGCCTTACGGCATGGTGCTGGTCACCGGGCCGACCGGCAGTGGCAAGACCGTGTCTCTCTACACCTGTCTCAATATTCTTAATCAACCGGGCGTGAACATCGCGACCGTCGAAGACCCGGCCGAAATCAATTTGCCTGGAGTGAATCAGGTCAACGTCAACGACAAGGCGGGCCTAAATTTCGCGGTGGCCTTGAAGTCGTTCTTGCGCCAGGACCCGGACATCATCATGGTCGGCGAGATCCGCGACCTCGAGACCGCCGACATCGCGATCAAGGCGGCGCAAACCGGTCACATGGTGATGTCTACTCTGCACACCAACGATGCACCGACCACGCTCACCCGGCTGTTGAACATGGGCGTCGCGCCGTTCAACATCGCCTCGAGCATCTTGCTGATTACGGCGCAGCGGCTTGCGCGCAAGCTGTGCGAAACCTGCAAGGCCCAGGCCGACTACCCGCGTGAAGCCATGTTGAAGGCGGGCTTCCAGCCCCATGATCTTGACGGTACCTGGCGCCCCTATCGCGCCGTCGGTTGCTCGGCTTGCAACAACGGCTACAAGGGCCGTGTCGGCATCTATCAAGTGATGCCCATCACCGAAGAAATTCAGCGAATCATCCTGAACGAAGGCACCTCGATGGACATCGCCACTCAGGCGCAGCGTGAGAGCGTGCGCGACTTGCGGCAATCAGGTCTGGTCAAGGTGCGGGCCGGCGTCACCACACTCGAAGAAGTGATTTCGGTGACGAACGAGTAAGTCAGCAAAAAAGACAACACATCAACACATCGAAGGGACGAGGAAGAAATTCCTCGGATGCGCAACATGGCGACTGCAGCTGCCGCGAGAAACCTCAAAGAACTTGTCTTCGAGTGGGAAGGCAAAGACAAGAACGGCAAGATCGTGCGCGGCGAAATGCGCGCCGGCGGCGAGGCCGTGGTCGGTGCCAGCCTGCGACGGCAGGGCATCTTGGTCAACAAAGTCAAGAAACGCCGGATGAGCGGCGGCAAGTCGATCAAGCAAAAAGACATTGCCGTGTTCACGCGCCAGCTGACGACGATGATGCGCGCCGGCGTGCCGCTGATCCAGGCCTTCGACATCGTCGCCCGCGGTAGCACCAACCCACGCATGACGCGGCTGCTGACCGACATCCGCGGTGATGTCGAGACCGGCACCAGCCTCTCGTCGGCCTTCCGCAAGCACCCGTTGTATTTCGACGCGCTTTATTGCAACCTCGTCGAGGCCGGTGAAGCGGGCGGCATTCTCGAGGAACTGCTTGACCGCCTGGCCATCTATCAAGAAAAGACGATGGCGATCAAAAACAAGATCAAGTCGGCCTTAATCTACCCGATCGCGGTGATGGTGGTTGCGTTCGTGGTGCTCGCGGTCATCATGATCTTTGTGATCCCGGCCTTCAAGGAAGTGTTCACGTCGTTTGGTGCCGACCTACCGACGCCGACGCTCATCGTGATCGCAATGTCGGAGTTCTTCGTCAAGTTCTGGTATCTCATCTTCGGCGTGCTGGGCGGCGGCACTTACTTCTTCCTGCAGTCCTGGAAGCGCTCGGTCAAGATGCAGAAGTTCATGGACCGCCTTTTGCTGCGTGTGCCGGTGTTCGGTGAGTTGGTCAACAAGTCGTCAATCGCCCGCTGGACCCGCACGCTCTCGACCATGTTCGCGGCCGGCGTGCCGTTGGTCGAAGCGCTCGACTCGGTCGGTGGCGCCTCGGGCAACGCGGTCTTCGCCGAGGCCACAGAGCAGATCCAGAAAGACGTGTCGACCGGCTCGGCGCTGACCACCGCAATGCAGACCACCGGCGTGTTCCCGACGATGGTCATCCAGATGTGCGCCATCGGCGAAGAGTCGGGCTCGCTCGACGCGATGCTGGCCAAGGCGGCCGAGTTCTATGAAGACGAGGTCGACGAGGCGGTGAAGGGCCTTTCGAGCCTGATGGAGCCTTTCATCATCGTCATCCTCGGCGTGCTGATCGGCGGCATCGTGGTCTCGATGTACTTGCCAATCTTCAAGCTCGGCCAAGTCGTTTGACGCTTGCGTTCATGGACGCGCAGGTCGCGGGCGTCCTGCTTTCGCCGGTCGTTCTGGCGCTGCTCGGGCTTTGCATCGGCAGCTTTTTGAACGTCGTCATTCATCGTTTGCCGCTGATGATGGAGCGCGACTGGCGTGCAGAAAGCGCCGAGCTGCTCGAGATCAAAATCGACGAGACACCGCCGATCACGCTCTCGACTCCGCGCTCGCGCTGCCCGCACTGCGGTCATCAAATCCGCTGGTACGAAAACATTCCGCTCGTGAGCTACCTCTTGCTGCGCGGCAGGTGTTCGGCCTGCAAGACGGCGATTTCGATGCGATACCCGGCGATCGAGGTGCTAACGGCCGTGCTTTTTGCGGCCTGCGGTCTGCACTTCGGCGCACAGCCCTCCACGCTGCTCTGGTGCGGCCTGGTCGCCACTCTGGTCGCACTCGCCTTCATCGACCTCGACACGACCTTCTTACCCGACGACCTGACGCTGCCGCTGATGTGGGCCGGCATCGTCTCGGCCGCGCTGGGCTGGATTCCGGTAAGTTTGAGCGCATCGGTCGGCGGCGCGGTCGGCGGCTATTTGTCGCTTTGGTTCGTGTTTCATGCCTATCGGCTGGTCCGCGGCAAAGAGGGCATGGGCGCAGGAGATTTCAAGTTGCTCGCCGCGCTCGGCGCCTGGATGGGCTGGCAGGCGATCCCGTCAATCATCCTGCTGGCCTCGGTGGTCGGTGCAGCGGTCGGCATCGCGCTGATCGTCTTCCGACAACACGACCGCGAGGTGCCGATCCCGTTCGGGCCCTACTTGGCCGGTGGCGGCGTGGCGGCGCTCTTTTTCGGCGCGCAGTTGTCGCAGCTGTGGATGCCCCAGGCCTGAGCTCGATCCCGCTGCGCGTCGGCCTCACTGGCGGCATCGGCAGCGGCAAGAGCACGGTCGCGCGATTGCTCGGCGAGCACGGTGCGGCGGTGATCGACACCGACCAGATCGCCCGCCAACTCACCCTGCCGGGTGGTGCGGCCATCGCTGCGATCGCGGCCGCATTCGGCGCCGAGACGATCGACGCCGATGGCGCGCTGGACCGAGACCGCATGCGTGAACTCGTCTTCAACGATGCCTCTCAGAAGCGCCGCCTTGAGGCCATCCTCCATCCGCTGATCGGGCTGCAGGCCGAACGAGAGGCACTTTCGTCGGCCGCCAATGTCGTGGTGTTCGACGTGCCGCTGTTGGTCGAGTCCAGGCATTGGCGCACGCGGGTCGACAAGGTGTTGGTGGTCGACTGTTGTGAGGCAACCCAGATCGAGCGGGTGGTCGCACGCTCGGGTTGGGCACCCGACGCCGTTCGTGCGGTAATCGACCAGCAAGCATCCCGACACCAGCGCCGTGCCGCTGCCGACGCCGTGATCTTCAACGACGGCATCGCGCCGGCGCAGCTCGCGCTTCAAGTGCAGGCGCTTTGGGCGCTCTGGGCACTGTCGGTTCGCGGGGCTGCGGCCCCTCGCTGAGCCGGGCGCAGCGCCAAACGCGCTGTGGAACAATCGCATCTAAGACAACAGGCCCGCTCCACGGGTTCAGGACCCGCCCTGTGATCCTTTACGAATACCCGTTCAACGAAAGCATCCGCACCATGCTGCGCCTCGAGCATCTGTTCGACCGGCTCGGGCAGCTGATCGCGCGCGACACGCCGGTCGATCACCACTATGCGCTCTCGACGCTGTTCGAGATTCTCGATGTCTCGTCGCGCGCCGATCTCAAGTCGGACCTGCTCAAAGAGCTCGACAAGCACAAGCTGCAGTTCAACAGCTACCGCGGTAACCCGTCGATCTCGGAGGAAGCGCTCGACGAGATCACGGCCCGGATCGAATCAGCGTTCAACGGGCTGAACGACGTTCAAGGCAAATCGGGCGTTGCCCTCAACAGCAACGAATGGCTGATGAGCATCCGCAGCCGCATCAGCATCCCGGGTGGCACCTGCGAGTTCGATCTGCCGGCGTACTACGCCTGGCAAAAGCACGGGCCGTCGCGGCGCCGGGCTGACTTGATGCAATGGATCAGCTCACTGATGCCGCTCGCGCAGGCGCTGCAGGTCTTGCTCGGCCTCTTGCGCGACTCGGGCACGCCGCACAAGGTGGTGGCGCCTGCCGGCCAATACCAGCAGAGCCTGTCGCAGGGCCGCGTGTTCCAGCTGATGCGGGTGCGACTCGACGTGCCGCCCGACATCGTTCCCGAGATCAGCGGCCACCGGCTGATGGTGTCGGTGCGGCTGATGCGGCAAGACGCCGACGGTCGGCTCAAGCCCAGTGCCGACGACGCCAGCTTCGAGCTCACGCTTTGCGCATGAGTGGCAACTCGAAACCGCGGGTGATCCGCTGCCCCGGTTGTGGCGGGCCGAGCGTGTATGCGACCGAGAATGCCTTTCGCCCGTTTTGCAGCGCGCGGTGCAAAACCAACGACTTCGGCGCGTGGGCCAGCGAGGGCTATGCCGTAGCAGCCGACCCCGACCCGGATCTGCCCGAAGCCGACGCTGCCGGCAACCCGCCGCTCGCGCACTGAAGCCGACCCGCCAAAGCCAACCCGCGAGCACCTTCGACCAGACGAAGGCGCGCTGCCAAGCCACTGTGTCGCCAAGGTGCAGGTCGAACGAACGCCGCAGCGGTCGAGCGCGCGATCAGGGGTCATCGGGTCATGTGATGACTTTGGCGTCGGCCGGTCTCGGTCGCGCTTACCTGCAGGACACTATTCGGCCGCCTGCGCGCGGCCCTTCTTTGCCGTCTCGCTCTTGAACACCAGCGCCGCCTCGAACGAAGCCTGAACAAACTGCAGCGCGGCCGCGAATTCGGCGTCGGTCAAGAGCCTGGCCGCGTCGCTCGCACGGTAGATGTTCGCGAACTCGCGCTCGCGCCCGGCTTGCACGGCGAGCCGGCCCACGCCCAAGCTCTCGAGCGTGGCCCAGAGCTTGGGGTGGTAGCTTCGCGTCAGCTGGATCGCGACCGGGATCGGGTCGTTGCGGCCGAGCACGCCGGCCAGCCGCAAGATGATCTCGAATGGCAGGCCGACCTTGCCGACTTCCACCTCTTCGAGCAGCGACACGTCTTTCAGGTTGATCGCGCGGCCGATGTCGTTCAGGGTCAGGCCGGCGCTCTCGCGCAGATCGCGAAAAAGACTGTGCGCCTTCTTCGCCGCGGCCTGATGTGCCGGCTTCTTCAGCTTCGAGGTCGCGACACGAAAGGACAGGTCGGCCGCGGTGTTGGCGATGCCGAGCACGAAGTCGGTCCAGGAGCGCAAGTCGCGGGCGAGCGTCATCAGACTCTTGTCGCCGCGCGGCGCGGCCACAGTGACCGCCTTGGTCTTGCCGAGCGCCGGTGCAGCAAAAGGCGCTGTCTTCGTCACGCTGCGGGATCGGGAGGTGGCCATGCGATTGCCTCGGTTCGGGGTTCGGTCAACGTTCTGGAACGTGTTGAGCAGAGGCGCGCTTGCGGGCTTCTTCGTCGACCAGGTTTTTTTTCAGCAGCTTGCCGACCGCCGATTTCGGCAGCTCGGCGCGCAGTTCGAGCGCCTGCACCATCTCGTGCTTGCCGACCCGGCCGCTCAAGAAGTGCTTGAGTTCATCGAGCGTGAAGTTCGGCGCGCCGCTCTTCAGTTTGATGAAGGCCTTGGGCGACTGGCCGCGGTATTCGTCGGGGATGCCGATCACGCAGACCTCTTCGACCGACGCGTGCTCGTAGATTGCCTCTTCGATCACGCGCGGGTAGACGTTGAAGCCGCCGCACAGCAGCATGTCTTTGGTGCGGTCGACGATGAAGACGAAACCGTCGTCGTCCATCGTCGCGACATCGCCGCTGCGAAAGAAGCCGTCGACTGTCATCGACTGCGCGGTCGCCTCGGGATTTTTCCAGTAGCCCTTCATCACGTTCGGGCCGTTGATGCACAGCTCGCCGGGCTCGCCGCGGGCGGCCTCGATGCCGGGCTCGGTGAGGCTCTCGAATTTGAGTTCGATGCCGGGCAGCGGCATCCCGCACGAGCCCGCCTTGCGCATGCCGTGAACCGGCGTGAAGGTGCCGGTGGGCGAGGTCTCGGTCATGCCCCAACCCTCGTTCAACTTGCAGCCGGTCAGCTCGACGAAACGGCACGCTACCTCGACCGGCAGCGGCGCCCCGCCCGAGCCGCAGTACTGCAGCGTGCGCAGGCCGCCAGCCTTCACGGTCGGGTGATTGGCCAGTGCCATGTACATCGTCGGCACGCCGGCAAAAAGGGTGATCTTCTTGGTGACGAGGTCGGCAACCACCGCGTCGAGATCGAAGCGCGGGTGCAGCACCAGCAGCGCGCCCAGCCGCACCCCGTAGAGCAGGTTGACCGTAAGCGCGTAGATGTGAAAGAGCGGCAGCACCACCAGCGCGCGCTCGGCGCCTTCGGTGAGCACACGCGGTGTGCCCTGCGACGTGGCCATGTATTGCGCGCAGGCTGCCGTGAGGTTGGCGTGTGTGAGCATCGCGCCCTTCGGCAGGCCAGTGGTGCCCCCGGTGTACTGCAGCACCGCGACCGCCTGTTTCAAGTCGCCGAGCACATGCGGCTTGTAGGCACCGTCGTTGGCAAGAAGCTGCGCGAAGCTCGAGTGCCTGTTGTCAGTGGCCACCGCCACGAGCTGCCCGGCCGCTTGCAAACGCGCGTGCACCGCTGCCGGCTGCGCAGCGTATTCGGCAAACTCGCCGACCACCAATCGGCTCAGCCGCGAGTGGCCGAGCTGGCGCGCCGTCAACGGCTAGAGCGAAGCCAGATCGAGCGTGACGAGCACGTCGGTCTCGCTGTCTTCGATCTTGTGCGCGAGCACGCGCTCGGCGTCGAGCGGCGAGTAGTTGACGACCGTCGCACCGGCTTTCAGCGCGCCGAAAAAGGCGATGGGATAGTGCGGCGTGTTGGGCAGGTAGAGCCCCACATGAACACCCGGCCCGACGCCGATCTGCTGCAAGCCGCAGGCCGCGCGGTCGGCGAGCGCACCGAATTCGCGGTAGCTCAGTGTGCGGCCCATGAACTCGATCGCCGGGTGGTCAGGCCAGCGCTCGACGGCGTCGTCGAGCAACTGCTGCACCGGCATCAGCGGCAGCTCGGCGTCCCAGTGCACGCCCTCGGGGTAATTCTCGATCCAGCGGTGGTCAATCAAATGGGGCTCCATAGGTCGTTCGCCTGCGGCCACTATCGCGTGGCGCGCGTTTGGCGCCTTGGGGGTTTGCCCGGTGCGGCAACGAGCGCGCCAGAATCGCCGCGCCGGTCGTTGCCGGCGCCCTGCACCGCACCCCATGCCCATTGCTCGCCGCCGACTTCTGCTGGGGGCCGCTGTCGCTAGCGCCTTGCCACAGGCCACTCTGGCCCAGACTGCCAACGCCGGAGCCACCATGACCTCACCCGACATCGAAGAACGCAGCTTGGCCGACCTGCATGCCGACCTCACCGCAGGCCGCGTCACCGCAGAAGCGCTGGTCACCGCTTACCTCGCACGCATCGAGCGCGTCGACCGCAGCGGGCCCGCGCTCGCGAGCGTGATCGAGCTCAACCCCGAGGCAACCGCGATCGCGCGCGCCCTCGATGCCGAGCGCCGCAGCAAAGGCCCTCGCGGCCCGCTGCACGGCGTGCCCATCCTCATCAAAGACAACATTGCGACCGGCGACCGCATGCAAACCACCGCGGGCTCGCTCGCGCTGATGAATAGCCGGCCGCGCGAAGACGCCTTCGTCGTGCAGCGGCTGCGTGCCGCGGGCGCGGTGATTCTCGGCAAGACCAACCTGAGCGAGTGGGCCAACATTCGCAGCAGCCAGAGCACCAGCGGCTGGAGCGCGCGCGGCGGGCTCACCCGCAACCCGTATGCGCTCGACCGCAGCGCCTCGGGTTCGAGCTCGGGCTCTGCCGCTGCGGTGGCCGCGAGCTTGTGCGCCGCCGCAGTCGGCAGCGAGACCGACGGCTCGATCCTGAGCCCGTCGTCGGTGTGCGGGCTGGTCGGGTTGAAGCCGACGCTCGGGCTCGTCAGCCGGCGCGGCATCGTGCCCATCGCACACAGCCAGGACACCGCCGGCCCGATGGCGCGCAGCGTGCGCGACTGCGCCATGCTGCTGGGCGCACTGACCGGCGCCGACGCGAGCGATGCCGCGATGGCGGGCCACGCCAGCCGCGCCGGTATCGACTACAGCGCCGCGCTCGATGCCGGCGCGCTCAAGGGCGCGCGACTCGGCGTGGTGCGGCAGTACTTCGGCTTTCACGAACCCACCGATCGCCTCTTCGCCAGCGTGCTTGCTGCGCTCGAGGAGGCCGGCGCGGTGCTGGTCGACCCGGTGACATTGCCGGCGATCGAGAGCCTGGGCGACCCCGAACTGAACGTGCTGCTTTATGAATTGAAAGCCGACCTCAACGCCTACCTCGCTGCGCTCGGTGCCAACTCGTCGATCAAGACGCTCGCCGACGTGATCGCGTTCAACGAGCGCAACGCCGCCAGCGAGTTGAAATGGTTCGGCCAGGACCTGCTCGTCAAGGCGCAGGCCAAAGGCCCGCTCACCGACGACGAATACCTCAAGGCCCGCGCGCTCTGCCTGCGCGTGGCCCGCACCGAGGGCATCGAGGCCGCGCTCGCCGAGCACCGGCTCGATGTGCTGATCGCGCCCACCGGCGGCCCGGCATGGCGAAGCGATCTGGTGGTCGGCGACCACTTCGTCGGCGGCGCCAGCACCACGCCGTCGGCCATCGCGGGCCTGCCCAGCATCACCGTGCCCGCTGGGTTGGTGCATGGCCTGCCGGTGGGGCTCAGCTTCTTCGCCGAGGCCTGGAGCGAAGCGCGCTTGTTGGCGCTGGCGTATGCGTTCGAGCAGGCGACGAAGGCGCGGCGGGGGCCACGGTATCTGGCGACGGTTGATGTGTGAAACAGGTTGACTCACACATGAAGGCCAACGCTCTAAACCAAACACTTTTTGAATCCCTGAACGATGCGGAGTCCTGGCTTCGGCAAGCGCAACAGCAATTCATGGTGGCGGAAGCCATCTCGCCCAACATCACGACGCAAGCGCGTACCGAAGCTGGCAATCTTCTGGCGGTCGGTTACCTAAACACGACACCCCTGTTGCTCGCTCTTTCAGTGGAGAACGCGCTCAAGGCGATAAAAGCGTCGAGGAAGGAGCTTGGAGTCGATGACCGGGGCTTGACAAGACCCACACGAGGCGGAGGCGCTAGCGGTCACTCCTTGATCTCGCTCGCGGCGGAAACTGGTTTTTCGCTCTCGCCGACTCAGATCGTTCTTTTGACCAAGCTCACTGAAATCACCATCTGGGCTGGCAGGTACCACGCACCTCGATCCGTTGAACATTTCGAGAGCTCGAATAGAACCAACCCTCGATCACTCACGCTCCCAAACGATCTCATCGTGGTTAAGGCCATCCTGCTTGAAGCAGCGCATCTCTGTGGTGTGCCGCTGACCATTGCCTGACAACTCGCGGCGAGTAGCCCCTACAGGCGCCCTTCATTGACAACAAGTATCCAATTAGATACTGTCAACCATGTTCACCGTTCTCCAGACCGAAGAGTTCGTTGCGTGGCTCGACGACCTCAAAGACAAGCGAGCCCAGGTCCGTATTGCCGCGCGGTTGCGGCAGGCCGAATCAGGCAACCTTGGCGATTGGCAGCCCGTCGAAGGCGAAGTCTCGGAACTGCGGGTGAACTATGGGCCTGGCTACAGGCTTTACTTCGCTCGCCGCGGGCGAATCGTCGTCGTGATCCTGAATGCCGGTGACAAATCAACCCAGAAGCGAGACATTCGTCGTGCCTTGAAGCTGGTTGCAGAACTTGGAGAAGATCTATGACCAAGACCAAAGCTCCGTTGAAACTCGTCGCGTTCGATGCTGCGCGTTACCTCGACGACGATGAAGCAATCGCTGAGTACATGACGGCCGTACTCGAGGCCAACGATCCTGACCTGCTACTTGTTGCACTCAGCGACGTGGCCCGCGCGAAAGGGATGGCTCAAGTGGCCAAAGACGCAGGTCTTGGACGTGAAAGCCTCTACAAGGCCCTGGCGCCAGGGGCGAAGCCCCGGTTCGAAACAATCATGAAAGTAGCGCGCGCACTCGGTGTGAAGTTCACGGCGCAGCCTGTCTGAAGTGGTGAAGGCGCGGTCTGACCCCGTTTGTGAAACGATCCAGATCAAGCCCTGAGGCTACGTAAGGAAAACACGCGTCACGCTTGACGGCACGGAAGTAGCAGACATCAGCCCAGCCGAAGGCGTACTCATGTATCCAGCTCTCGGCGATCACGTGCTCGGCATTGTTTCGACACAGACGCTTTGCCCAGTCGATGCGACGGCCGCGATAACGATCAGACCTGGGCAGAAACTGTCGTACCGCGTTCGATACCAGAAGCCGATCGGATTCACGCTCCAACC
>JAYUWC010000058.1:0-7023 GCA_043753755.1 Rhizobacter sp. | reverse complement strand
TCTGCTGTAACGCCAGGTCGACGTCGAAAGTGAACTCGGTGTCGGCCTTGCGGCTGAGCAGAAAAAAGCGCACCGCGTCGCGGCTGGTCCAGTCGATCAGGTCGCGCAGCGTGACGTAGCTGCCGGCGCGCTTCGAGATCTTGACCTCGCTGCCGCCCTTCATGACCGTGACCATTTTGTGCAGCACGTAGCTCGGGTAACCCGCGGGCACGCCGAGGTCGGCCGCCTGCAGGCCGGCGCGCACCCGCGCCACGGTGCCGTGGTGATCGCCGCCCTGGATGTTGATCGCGCGGGTATACCCGCGCTCATGCTTTTGCAGGTGGTAGGCGACGTCGGGCACGAAGTAGGTGTAGCCCCCGTCTTGCTTGCGCATGACACGGTCCTTGTCGTCGCCGTAGTCGGTGGTGCGCAGCCAGAGCGCGCCGCCTTCTTCATAGGTTTTGCCAGCCGCGACGAGGCGCGCAACGGTATCTGCGACACGCCCGTCGGCGTAAAGACTCGACTCGAGAAAATAGTGGTCGAAGTGCACGCCGAAGGCCTGCAGGTCGAGGTCTTGTTCATGGCGCAGGTAGGCCACCGCGAACTGTCGAATGCTGTCGAGGTCATCGATGTCGCCCGACGCGGTGAACGCACGATCGTCGGCGCTCACTGTTTTCTTCGCGATGAAATCGGACGCGATCTCGGCGATGTACTCGCCGTTGTAGAAGGCCTTGCTTGCCGGGTTGTCGGGTTCGGTCGGCCAGCAGGCGTTGCCCGGTTTGAAGCCTTGCGCGCGCAGTTGCACGCTGCGCACCAGGGTCGCAATCTGCACCCCAGCGTCGTTGTAATAAAACTCGCGGCTGACCTGCCAACCCTGCGTTTCGAACAGGTTGCAGATCGCATCGCCGAGTGCTGCCTGACGCGCATGGCCGAGGTGCAGCGGCCCGGTCGGGTTGGCCGACACGAACTCGACCAGCACGCGATCGATGCGCGGCGGCTGGCGCCCGAAGGCCTCGCCGGCGCGCAGCACTTCACTGATGACCGCTTGCCGCGCCGCGGTCGTCAGGCGCAGGTTGATGAAACCCGGGCCGGCGATCTCGAGCGCTTCGACCCAGCGCGCAACGGCGGGTTGGCGCTTCAGTGCGTCGACCAGTGCCGCTGCCAGCTCGCGCGGGGTCTTTTTCATCGCTTTGGCCAGCGGCATCGCTGCGGTCACGGCCAGATCGCCGTGCGCGGCTTGTTTGGGCGACTCGAAAGCCGGCGTTATCTTGGCCTCGGGCGCGACCTCGCGCAGCGCTGCGGCCAGCGCTTCGAGCAAGTCTTGTTGGGCTTGAATCATCGATCGATTCTACGGGCCGACCCTGCTGCGTCCAGCGCTCGGACAAGGCCGGTGCGCGGTCGGCTGCGGCGGCGCGCAGGGCACTCTTCTCGGCTTTTCCGGCCTTTTTTGCATGTTGAAAATTGGCACGCGGTGCGAAGATGCATGCGCCCATGTCGACCGACCACAAGCCCGCCCATCCGCGCTCCGCGCCCGAGCCACCGTTGCCGGCTGTTATCGGCAAGTACCGTGTGCTGCGCCGCCTGGGTGAGGGCGCGACGGCCGAAGTCTTTCTCTGCCACGACGATTTCAGAGGTATCGATGTGGCGATCAAGCGCGTGCGCCCGACCGCAGGCGACGACGCCATCGACGGCCGTTTTTCCGAGCGCTTCTTTGCGGCCGAGGCCGCGCTGGTCGGGCGCCTGAACCACCCGAACGTGGTCCAGATTTTCGACGCCGTGCCCGACCCGGTCGCGCCTTACCTGGTGATGGAGCACGTGCCCGGCAGCACGCTGCGGCCCTATTGCCGGGCCGACCAGTTGTTGGCGCTCGCGCTGGTGGTCGAGATCGGTTTCAAGTGCGCGATGGCGCTGGGCTATGTCTACCGCCAGGGTCTGATCCACCGAGACGTTAAACCGGCGAACCTGCTCGTGGTGCAGAGCAACGGCACCATCACCGACGTCAAGGTCAGCGACTTCGGCAGTGTGCTCAATCTTGCCGCAGACACAACGCAGATCTACCGGGTCGGCTCGCTGGCCTACATGTCACCCGAGCAACTCGACGGCAGCACGCTCGACTGCCGGGCCGACATGTATTCGCTGGGCGCGGTGCTCTATCACCTGATCGCTGGCCGGCCGCCGTTCGACGCGCCGGTGCAATCGGCCATGATGAACCAGATCTATCACGCGCAGCCGGCGTCGCTCGCACTGCTGCGCGAAGGCGTGAGCCCGGAGCTCGACGCGACGATCCAGCGCGCCCTGGCAAAAAACCCCAACGACCGTTATCCCGACTGGGAGACCTTCGCCCAGGCGCTCTCGGCGCTCATCACCAATCAGCAAGTGCCGCGCGGCCAACTGCAAGGCGTGCTCGACTCCGAGCGCTTCAACCTGCTCCGCACGCTCGACTTCTTCTCGAGCTTCGGCGATGTCGAACTGTGGGAGGTGGTGCACCGCGCGCGCTGGCAGCGCTTCGCATTCGGCCACGCGCTCTACCGCAAGGGCGAAGAGGGCAACAGCTTTCACATCCTCGCGCAGGGCGAGGTCGAGGTCTTTCGCGACGGCAAGCGGGTCGCGCAACTTGGCGCCGGCACCTCCGTCGGCGAGATGGCCTACCTTGCGCCCAACCCCGAGCTCAAGCGCCACAGCACCGACGTCATCGTTACCCAGCCGGTGACCACGATCTCGTTCACGCCGCAGACCCTGATGCAGGTAAGCCCGGGGTGCCGCCACCTCTTCGATGAAGCCTTTATCCGCGTGCTCGTTCGGCGGCTGCACGTGGCCCACGAAGCGCTCGCCCACCCACGAAAAATTCTCGGAACGTGATTGCGCCGCGGTGCTGTGTCTACCGTAAGACAGCCGTGTGCGTTGTGCGCTTGTCGGGGCCTGAGGCGCATGCTTCAATCCGCGCCGGCGTCAAGCCAACCTTCAATACCCTAAGGAGCCCCGATGAAACACCTGATGACCGTTCTTGCCCTGTCCGTTGCCTGCCTGTCGACTTCGGCATTCGCGAACAGCCACAAAGAAGCTCCCGAAATGGGCAAGCAACAATCGAAGATGTCCAGCTGCAACGCCGATGCCGGTGAGAAGAAGGGCGACGAGCGCAAGGCATTCATGAAAACCTGCCTCTCGGCCAAGAAGGCCGGCCAGCAAGAAAAAATGAAGAGCTGCAACGCCGACCCGAAAGCCAAGGCCAGCAAGGGCGACGAGCGCAAGGCGTTCATGAAAGAGTGCTTGAGCAAGTGATCGAGAGTGGCGGCCCGCAGTGGCCACCAGGTTCAGAAGAGCCCGCCGCGTGCGGGCTTTTTCATGGCCGCCGCGCCTGCTGCCAATACGCCGCGTCGCCGTAGCTGTGCTTCAGGAAATCGATCCAGAGCCGCACCCGCAGGGCCAGATGACGGGCATGCGGAAACACCGCGTAGATGCCGTTCGGTGGGGCAGCGAAGTCGTCGAGCAGGCTGACGAGTTCGCCGCGGGCAACCTCCTGGCCCACCTCCCAGGCCGAGCGCCAGGCGATGCCGAGACCGGCGGCGCACCAGGCATGCAGCACCTGGCCGTCGGTGCAGTCAAGCCGGCCGTGCGGGCGCAGGTGCGCCACTTCGCCGTCGACCAGAAACGCCCAGCCGCGGGTCTGGCTCGCATCGCTGCTGAGCGCCAGGCATTCGTGCTGCGCCAGGTCGCCCGGGTGCTGCGGCGTGCCGGCGCGCCCGAGGTAGGCCGGGGTAGCGACGCAGAGCCGGCGGTTGTCGGCCAGACGAACGCTGACGAGGCGGCTGTCGGGCAAATCACCCACGCGCACCGCGCAGTCGAAGCTCTCGCCGGCGATGTCGACCACCCGGTCGGCAAGGTTGAGCGACAGGCTCACCTCCGGGTGCAGTGCCATGAAGCGCGGCACCAGCGGAGCCACGTGCCGGCGGCCGAAACCAGCCGGTGCGGTGATGCGCAGGTGCCCGCTCGCCTTGACCCCGCCGGCGCTGACACTGGCCTCGGCGCTGGCCCAGTCGGCGAGCAGGCGCTGGCAGTCTTCGAGAAACGCGCTGCCCTCGTCGGTGAGGCTGAGGCGGCGAGTCGTGCGCACCAGGAGCTTGACGCCGAGGCGGTGCTCGAGCGCGTCGAGCCGCCGGCCGATCACGGCGGGCGCCACGCCCTCGGCCGTGGCCGCCGCGGTCAGGCTGCCGCGGCCAGCGACCGCGACAAACGATTCGAGCTGCTTTAGGCGGTCGACCATTACATGCATTTCGGTCATCAATACAAGCTGCCGATCGTACTTAATGGCGGGCCAGCGATCGAATAGATTCCTGCCATGGACAAACCCGCCATCTACCCGCACGCGCCACGCGCCGTCTTGTTCGACGCCTACGGCACCTTGTTCGACGTCTACAGCGTCGCGTTGTTGGCCGAGCAACTCTTTCCCGGCTTCGGCGAGCGGCTTGCGGTGCTCTGGCGCGTCAATCAGATCGACTACACGCGTCTGACCTCGATGAGCAACCAGTACCGGCCGTTCTGGGAGCTGACCCGCGCCAGCTTGCGCTTCGCCGCCGAGCGCCTCGGCCTCACGCTCGATTCGGCGGACGAAGACCGGCTGATGAACCAGTACCGCCACCTCAGCAGCTTCCCCGAGAACCGCGAGGTGCTGGCCGAGCTGAAGGCGCTCGGCATTCCCGCAGGCATCTTGAGCAACGGCGACCCCGAGATGCTCGGTGTGGCCGTCAAGAGCGCCGGCTTCTCGGGCCTGCTAGCTCACGTGATCAGCGTGCACCCGTTGCGCAAGTTCAAACCAGACCCGGCGACCTACGCGCTCGGCACCCAGGCGCTCGGCCTGCCGGCGGGCGAGGTGCTGTTCGTCTCGAGCAACGGCTGGGACGCGATCGGCGCGACCTGGTTCGGCTACACCACGCTCTGGGTCAACCGCGCCGGCTTGCCGCTCGAGCAGCTCGCAACCAAGCCCACCCGCACCGGCACCAGCCTGCGCGATGTGCTCGATTTCTTTCCGACTTCCACTTCACGGTCCACCGCATCATGACAACCGTTCTCCAAGCTCCAGCGATCCCGCAAACCACCCCCCGAACCACCGTCCACGGCCTGCAGGTCGCGAGCGTGCTGCACCGCTTCATCGAAGACGAGGTGCTGCCCAAAACCGGCCTCGAAAGCGATGCGTTCTGGCACGGCTTCGACCGGATCGTGCACGAGCTGGCGCCGAAAAACGCAGCGTTGCTGGCCGAGCGTGACCGCTTGCAGGCCGAGCTCGACCACTGGCACCGCAAGCACCCCGGCCCGATCCGCAAACCCGCAAAGTACCGCGCGTTTCTCGAGAAGATCGGCTACCTCGTGCCGGTGCCCGAGAGGGTCAAGGCGACGACGAAGAACGTCGATGCCGAGCTGGCCCTGCAAGCCGGCCCGCAGCTGGTGGTGCCGATCACCAATGCGCGCTATGCCCTCAATGCCGCCAATGCCCGCTGGGGCTCGCTGTACGACGCGCTCTACGGCACCGACGCGATCACTGAGACCGAAGGCGCCACCAAGACCGACCCGCAAACCGGCCGCGGCTACAACCCGGTGCGCGGCGCCAAGGTGATCGACTACGCGCGCCACGTGCTGGACCGCACCGTGCCGTTGGCAAAAGGCTCGCACGTCGGCTCGACCGGCTACCGCGTCGAAGCCGGCGTGCTGGTCGTCACGCTGAATGACAGCCGCGCCACCGGCCTCGCGAAGCCGGCGCAATTCGTCGGTTATCAGGGCAGTGCTGCGACACCGTCATCGATCTTGTTCGTCAACAACGGCTTGCACCTCGATCTGCGCATCGACCGCACGACGACCATCGGGCGAGGCGATGCGGCAGGCATCAGCGATCTGGTGATCGAGTCGGCGCTCTCGACCATCCTCGACCTCGAAGACTCGGTGGCCGTGGTCGATGCCGACGACAAGGTGCTCGCCTACCGCAACTGGCTCGGCATCCTCAACGGCACGCTGACCGAGTCGGTGACCAAAGCCGGCAGCACCTTCACCCGCGGCCTAAACCCCGACCGCGAGTACACCGCGGCGGGTTCGGGCAAAACGGCAGGTGGCGCGAAGGTCACGCTGCACGGCCGCTCGCTGATGTTCTTGCGCAATGTCGGCCACCTGATGACCAACCCGGCGATTCTCTGGGCCGACGGCCGTGAAGTTCCCGAGGGAATTCTCGATGCCGTGGTCACCACCACGATCGCGCTGCACGACCTCAAGCGCACGGGCGCAGCGGGCATCAGGAACTCGCGTGCCGGCAGCGTCTACATCGTCAAACCGAAGATGCACGGCCCGGCCGAGGTGGCCTTTGCTGCCGAACTCTTCGGCCGCGTCGAGCAGTTGCTCGGCTTGGCGCAGAACACGGTCAAGCTCGGCATCATGGACGAAGAGCGCCGCACCAGCGTCAACCTGAAGGCCTGCATCGCTGCGGCGGCAAGCCGGGTCGCGTTCATCAACACCGGCTTTCTCGACCGCACCGGCGACGAGATGCACAGCGCCATGCAGGCCGGCGCCATGCTGCGCAAGGGCGACATGAAAGCCAGCGCCTGGATCGCCGCCTACGAGCGCAACAACGTGTTGGTCGGCCTGAGCTGCGGCCTGCGCGGCAAGGCCCAGATCGGCAAAGGCATGTGGGCCATGCCCGATCTGATGGGCGCCATGCTCGAGCAAAAAATCGCTCACCCGCGTGCAGGTGCCAACACCGCCTGGGTGCCCAGCCCGACCGCGGCCACGCTGCACGCGCTGCACTACCACCAGGTCGATGTGTTCGGGGTGCAAAAACAACTTGAGAAGATCGACGCCGAGCTCGCAGCGCCTGGCCTGCTCGAAGGGCTGTTGACTGTTCCGGTGGTCAAGAAGCCGAAGTGGTCGGCGGCTGAGAAGCAGCAAGAACTCGACAACAACGCGCAAGGCATCCTCGGCTACGTGGTGCGCTGGATCGACCAGGGCGTCGGCTGCTCGAAGGTGCCCGACATCCACAACGTCGGCCTGATGGAAGACCGCGCCACG
>JAYUWC010000057.1:0-21281 GCA_043753755.1 Rhizobacter sp. | reverse complement strand
GCTGGTTCGCAGCCTTCTGCTTAACGCTGGCCGTGCTTGCCACGTGGTTCGTCGCCGGCTCGCCAAGCGATGTGGTCGATCCCAACACGACGACGCGTCGCATGGGTCGTAAAGCGCCTGACGGCGAAGCGATTGCCCAGGCTTTCGTTGCCGAGTCCGGGCAGAGCAAGGCCAGTATCGCCATCGATTCCGGCGCATGCGGCGCTATTGGAACAGCCGCGCGGCCGGTGGATGTGGTTAAGACCGGTGAGTACCAGGTTGTGCCGATGCAATCGTCGCGCGATCGTGTGCTCGAAGCGTTACAAGCTTGGCCAAAGCCGATATCACGGGCGACAAAATTGCTGTCGCAGATGCTTGGCAAGAGCGCCGGCGACAAGCGCACCCTTACAGCATCGAACCCTCCGTCCTGCACCGGCAACGACTGCCCTACCGACCCGATGCTGGCCGAGCGTGCCGTAGCGCGCGACGCGCTCGTCCGCCTGGCGATGACTACAAGTGATCCCAAGGTTTACGCGATGGCTTGGCGGGCTTGTAAGCCTCATGCCGCGGTCGGCGTTTGTGCGCTGGTAAGCGCGCATCAGTGGGCACAGATCGACGTCTACAACGGCACGCCTTGGCTCCACATCCTTGACCAGGCCGAGGCAAGCGGAGATCGCGCCGCGGTGGAGTACGCACTGTCCCGGCTGGCAGGAGCCAAGCATGGCAATAGCGGGTCCATTGACGCAGTGAACGAAATATTCGCGGCCGCCGGCGAAGATCCAGCGAGCACCTTGGGCGGCTTCGAGCTGGTCATAGCGGTGCTCGGCTTCGAAGCCACCGTCGGGCTGCCGCGCTATCAAACGCTGGTGCACGCGTGCACCAGCCCAGCGCTTGCCGCCCCTCAACGGCGGCAGGTTTGCAGCAGCATTGCCGAGTACCTCGTCGATCGCAGTGACTCGCTGGCCGATCGATCTGTCGGCATCTCAATCGGTCGACAAGCCGGCTGGTCGGAGTACCGCGTCGACCGATTAAAGGGCGAGGCCGACTATTTTTTTACTTTCGCGAGGGGGGAGCCGAAGCCAACCCAGTCGGTTTGCGAAACGATACGAACGGAATTCGTGCGCATCCGTGAAGCCTCTCGCTTCACTGAAGCCGGTCAGTTGCGCGTTCTCGCGGCAGCGTCCGGTCAAGCGCCGGATGCCTTCATTCGAGCGCACCGGGAAAAAGTGGCGGCATCCAAAAAACTTGATGTCACCGAACGACCGGCGCGTGCGGTGTCGGCTGCTGCGTCGACTCCGGCTTCCGGTGTTGCAGCCACCGCTCGCTGAAGCCCCCACCTCACCCCGTATTCCGCAACCCCGCCGCGATCCCGTTGATCGAGATGTGGATCCCGGTCTGGACCCGCGCGTTTTGCGGGTCGCCTGGTTTTTGTTGGCGGTAGCGGCGCATCAACTCGACCTGCAAATGGTTGAGCGGGTCGAGGTAGGGAAAGCGGTGTTCGATCGAGCGCGCGAGCGAGGGGTTGGAGGCGAGGCGGTTCTTCTCGCCGGTAATGAGCGCGAGAGCAGTCGAAGTGGCGTGCCACTCGGCTTCGATCGACGCGAAGATGCGCTTGCCGAGCTTCTTGTCTTCGACCAACTCGACGTAGCGCGCGGCGATGGCGAGGTCGCTCTTGGCGATCACCATGTCGAGGTTGGAGAGCAGCGTGCCGAAGAACGGCCACTGCTTGTGCATCTTCTGCAGCAAGGCCAATCGCTCCTTGCGCTGCTTCGGCTCGGTGCCGAGGTAGGCAGCGATCGCCGAGCCGAAGCCGCACCAGCCGGGCAACGCCACGCGGCACTGGCCCCAGCTGAATGACCACGGAATGGCGCGCAAATCTTCGATCGCCCGGGTTGCCTTGCGCGATGCCGGGCGCGAGCCGATGTTGAGCTCGGCGATCTCGCGAATCGGCGTGGCGCTGAAGAAGTAGTCGGTGAAGCCGGGGGTCTCGTAGACCAGCTTGCGGTAGGCCTTGAAACTCGCGTCGCTGATCGCGGCGGCGGCGTCGAGAAACGCTTTCGGGGCGCTCTTGGTCGGGTGCAGGAGTGTGGCCTCGAGCGTGGCCGCGACCAGTGTTTCGAGGTTGCGTCGGCCGATCTCGGGATGGGCGTATTTCGACGCGATAACCTCGCCTTGCTCGGTCAACCTGATCTGCCCGTTCACTGTGCCAGGGGGCTGCGCGAGGATCGCCTGATAGCTCGGGCCACCGCCGCGCCCGACCGTGCCGCCACGGCCGTGGAAGAGGCGCAAGGTGATGCCGTGCCGCTCGCGCAGCGGGCCGAAGAGCGCGACCAGATCGGTCTCTGCCCGGTACAGCTCCCAGTTGCTGGTGAAGCTGCCGCCGTCTTTGTTGCTGTCGGAGTAGCCGAGCATGATGTCTTGCTCTGCTTTGCCGTCGATCCCGCTGCGCTTGGTCATCTCGAGAATGCCGGGCAGTGCATAGAAGGCCCGCATGATGGGCGCGGCGTTGCGCAGGTCGGCAATGGTCTCGAACAGCGGCGAGACGATCAGGTCGGCCACCGCGCCGTTTGGTGAGGCTGCACTGCCTGCCGAATCGTCCAGCGTGCCGCGCAACAGGCCCGCTTCTTTCATCAGCAGCATCACCTCGAGCAGATCGCTCACGTCTTCGGTGTGCGAAATGATGCAGTGGCGCATCGAGGCGCGGCCGTAACGCGCCAGTACCGCAACGGCGGTGTCGAAGATGGCCAGCTCGCCGAGCGTGTGCTCGCTGTAGGTCGCAGCGCGCACCCGCAGCGGCCGCGCGTCGTTCAGTTGGGCGAGCAGCAGCGTGCGGCGTTCGCCTTCGGTGAGTGCGCTGTAGTCGGCCTCGACCCTGGCGATGCGCAGCAATTCGGCAACGACCGCTTCGTGCTTGTCGGAGCTTTGTCGCAAGTCGACGGTCGCGAGGTGGAAGCCGAAGACCTGCACCGCGCGCATCAACGGCTGCAGCCGCGGTGCGGCCAACGCTTCGCCGTGGTGGGCAGCGAGCGAGGTGGCGATGGTCTGCAGGTCGGCGAGAAATTCCTCGGCCGAGGCATACGGGTTTTGCGGCGCAACCGCATGGCGCAAGGCTTCGGTGCCGGTGAAGCGCTCGAGCGTGGCCGCCAGCCGCGCATACATGCCGATCAGCGCGCGGCGGTAGGGCTCGTCTTGCCGGTGCGGGTTGTGGTCGGGCGAGTGCGCGGCGAGCGCAGCCATCGCGGTGCTCACCGGCGCGAGCGAGGCCGAGATCGACAGCTCGGCACCCAGCTCGTGTACTTCGGTCAGGTAAAAGCGCAGGGCAGTCTCGGCCTGCCGTGCCAGCGCCATCTGCAGCGTCTCGGCCGTGACGAACGGGTTGCCGTCGCGGTCACCGCCGATCCAGTTGCCCATGCGAAAAAACGGCGCGATCGGGTGGCCGGGCAAGGCCCGCTCGAGCTCGCGGTACATCTTCGGAATCTGCCGCAAAAAGGTCGAGCGGTAATAGCTCAGCGCGTTCTCGATTTCGTCGGCCACGGTCAGCTTGGCGGTGCGCAGCATGCGCGTTTGCCAGATCTGCATGACGCGGGCGCGCAGCAGCGCTTCGTTCTCGGCGCGTTCGCGATCGGTGTGCAGTGCGTCGCGCTGTTCCACCAACTCGGCGATGGCACGCTCGGCGTCGAGGATGCTCTTGCGCTGGACTTCGGTCGGGTGTGCGGTCAGCACCGGCGAGATGTGGGCCGCGCTCAGCGTGGCGGCGATGTCGGCGGCGCGAATGTCGGCCCGCGCGAGGCGCTCGAGCGTCATCGCGAGCGAGCCCTCCTGCAGATGGCCCTGGCGCTCGTGGTGGTCGCGGCGGCGAACGTGGTGGCGGTCTTCGGCGATGTTGGCCAGATGCGAAAAATAGCTGAACGCACGGATCACGCTGACGGTCTGGTCACCCGAAAGGTTCTTCAGCAAGCGGTCGAGCGCGCGGCCGGCCGGGGCATCGGACTTGAGGCGATAGGCGACCGAAAGTTGCCGCACCTGCTCGACCAGCTCGAAGGCTGCCTTGCCTTCTTGTTCACGAATCACGTCGCCGAGGATGCGGCCCAGCAGCCGGATGTCGTCGACCAGCGGCCGGTTCTTTTCGGTGGCGTCGAGCGCGGCTTTGCGCTTCGCGGAGGGTGTACCGGCGGGTTTCATGCGGACCTCGATCGATGTAATTTGGTTACGGGCGGGATGCTAGCAGCGGCTGTACGGGCGGCTCGTTGAGCACGATGCAAAAGACACGCCTGCTAGCATCGTCGCCATGCCGAAAGCCACCCTGATTGCCACCCGCGAGAGCCGGCTCGCACTGTGGCAGGCCGAGCATGTGCGCGGCCTGCTCACCCAGCGCTTCGGCTTGCAGGTCGAGCTGCTCGGCATGACCACGCGGGGCGACCAGATCCTCGACCGAACGCTGGCGAAGGTCGGCGGCAAGGGTCTGTTCGTGAAAGAACTCGAGACCGCGCTCGAAGAAGGCCGCGCCCACCTCGCGGTGCATTCGCTCAAAGACGTGCCGATGGATCTGCCCGAAGGCTTCGAGCTGGCGGCCGTGCTCGAGCGCGAAGACCCGCGCGACGCTTTCGTCTCGCCACGCTTTCGGGTACTGGCCGAACTGCCGCAGGGCGCGGTGGTCGGCACCTCGAGCCTTCGCCGCGTCGTACAGATGTTGTCGGCGCGGCCCGACCTCGATGTGCAGCCCCTGCGCGGCAACCTCGACACGCGTTTGCGCAAGCTCGATGAAGGCGGCTACGACGCGATCGTGCTGGCGGCCGCCGGATTGATGCGGCTCGGCCTCGAAGAGCGCATCGCCTCGCGCTTCGAACCCGAGGCGATGCTGCCGTGCGCCGGCCAGGGTGCGCTCGGCATCGAGGTCCGCAGCGATGCGCATGCCTTGCGCGAACAGCTCGCGCAGATGATCCATCGTCCGACCTGGTTTGCCGTGCTGGCCGAACGCGCGGTGTCGCGCGCGCTGGGCGGCAGCTGCAGCATGCCGCTCGCTGCACACGCAGTCTGGCAAGACAACACGCTGACCTTGCGCGCCGCGCTCGGCCATGCCGAGACGCCCGCAGCACCGCTGCTGCGCGCCGAGGTCGGCGGTGCAGTCACGACCGACGCCGCCGCCCGAGCACTGGGCGAGCGGGCCGCACAAGCCCTGCGCGACGCGGGTGCTTCCGGCTACCTCGGCGCCGCCGCGGCTGCCGGCACGGCGCCCTGATCGCGTCGGTGTTGTCGACACCATTCGCAGTGCGGGTGCTCGGGTGCGGGTGATCGTCACCCGGCCCGCCGCGCAGGCGGCCGAGTGGGTCGAGTTGTTGACGGCAAGCGGCATCGCTGCGGTCGCGTTGCCCTTGATCGGCATCGCCCCGGTGACCGATCCGGCGCCGTTGCGATCGGCTTGGGCGACGCTTTCGGCGCAACGCCTCACCGTGTTCGTCAGCCCTAATGCGGCAGATCAGTTCTTTGCACAGCAGCCTCAAGGCGTGACATGGCCGACCGGCGTGCTTGCCGGCTCGCCCGGGCCGGGCACCACGCGCGTGCTCGTGACGCACGGTGTGCCGGCGGCTTGTGTGGTCGAGCCCGCAGCCGATGCCGCGCAGTTCGACTCCGAATCGTTGTGGGCGCAGCTGCGCGAGCTGCCCTGGCGCGGTGCGCGGGTCTCCATCGTGCGTGGCGATGGTGGCCGCGAGTGGCTCGCCGACACCTTGCGCGACGCTGGCGCCGAAGTGACCCATCTCGCGGCCTACCAACGCACCGCACCGGTGTTCGACGCGCGCATGCTGTCGTTCCTGAACGAAGCCCTTGCCGAGCCGGCCGCACACCTCTGGTTCTTCAGCAGCTCCGAGGCGATCGACAACCTCGCTGCCGCCGCGCCCGCGATTACCGCGTGGCAGCTGGCACGTGCGCTCGCCACGCATCCGCGCATTGCCGAACGCGCTCGCGACCTGGGCTTCGGGAGGGTGGACGAGGCGCGCCCGACCCCGTCGGCCGTGATCGCCTGCATACAATCACTGCGACCGTGAACGACGACCCGAACACCCCGAATCCGAACGCCGCCAGCAGCACCGCGTTGCCGCTCGTGCTCGAGTCCGAACCGCCGCGCCCGATATTTTCAAGCGGCCTTCGGTTGGCTCTGGCGGTGCTCGGTGTGCTGTGCCTTCTGAGCCTCGCATTGGCCTACCGCACCGAACAACGCGGTGCGGGCCTCGAGCAAGAGCTGGTGCGCCGTCAACAAGAGGTGGCGGTCAATGCGACCGAGGCCCGCGCCCTCGCCAAGCAGGCGCAAGAGACGGTGGTTGCGGCGAGCGCGAAGGTCGGGATGCTCGAGTCCCGCATTGCAGAAACCGCCATGCAGCGCGGTCAGCTCGAAGACCTGATCCAGTCACTCTCGCGCTCGCGCGACGAAAATCTGCTGGTCGACGTCGAAGCGGCAATTCGTGTCGCTCTGCAGCAAAACGCCATCACCGGCAGCGCCGAGCCGCTGGTCGCCACGCTGAAGCAAGCTGATGACCGCCTGGCTCGCTACGACCAGCCGCGCCTCGAGGGCGTTCGCCGTGCAATTGCGCGCGACCTGAGTCGCGTCAAGGCGATCGGCGTGGCCGACATCGGCTCGCTCGCCGTGAAGCTCGACGAAGCGATCCGGCTGATCGACGAGCTGCCCTTGCTCGGCGTCGCCGACGCCCGCGCCGAGGCAGCCCGTGCAGCGACGGCGCCGAAGCCGGTGAGTGCCCCGGCCACCATGGCCAGCGCGCCGGCTGCCTGGACCAGCCGCATTGGTGCGGGCTGGAGCGCTTTCGGCGAGCGGGTGTGGGGCGAGGCCCAGGCGCTGGTTCGGGTGACCCGCATCGAGCACCCCGAGGCGATGCTGATTGCACCCGATCAGTCGTTTTTCGTGCGCGAGAACCTGAAGCTGCGTTTGCTCAACGCACGGCTCGCGTTGCTGAGTCGCCAATTCGACACCGCGCAGGCCGATCTGCAGGCCGGCCAGTCGGCGCTGGAGCGTTATTTCGATCGCAGCGCCAAGCGCACGGTGCTTGCCGGCGAATTGATGCGGCAAGTGGCCGGCCAGGCTCGCCTGGTCGTGGTGCCGCGCCCCGACGACACGCTCGCCGCGATCTCGGCGGCGTCGGCGGGGCGGTGATGGCATCGGCCTGAAGACCGCTTCGACATGCGCAACGTCATCTGGTTCGTCCTGCTTTTCGGCGTGGCCGTGCTCGCCGCGACCACGCTCGGCACCAACGACGGCCTCGCCTCGTTTTATTGGCACGGCTGGCGGCTCGATGTCTCGCTCAACCTGTTCTTGCTGGCGCTGATCGGCAGCTGCTTCTTGATCGTCGCCGCGATTCAGGCGGTCAGTGCGTTGGTCGGATTGCCGCAGCGCGCCCGCGAATGGCGCGTGGCGCGCCGCGATCGCAGTGCGCAGGCGTCGCTGCGCGATGCCTTGGCGCAGTATTTCGGTGGCCGCTACAGCCGCGCGCAAAAGTCGGCGCAACGTGCGCTGCTGATCCAGGTCGACACTCCCGAGCTGGCGCAAGACAACGAGTTCACCGTGCTCAGCTATTTGCTCGCCGCCGGAAGCGCTCACCGCCTGCAGGACCGCGCCGGCCGCGATGAACAATTGCGCCGGGCGCTCGACCTTTCACGCCGCAGCGCCGCGGCGCGTTCAGCCGAAGAAGGAGCACGCTTGCTGGCAGCCGAGTGGGCGCTCGACGACCGCGATGCCCCGCGCGCGCTCGAGCTGCTCGGCGAATTGCCACAGGGCGTGTCGCGCCGCACGCATGCGTTGCGTCTTCGGCTGCAGGCCACCCGGCTCGGCCGCCAGCCGCAGGAGGCACTGAAAACTGCGCGCCTGCTTGCCAAGCATCAGGGCTTCTCGAAGATCGCAGCGCAGGGCCTGTTGCGCTCGCTGGCCTTCGAGTCGCTCGATACAGCCCACGACATCGACCAGCTCAAGCGCGTCTGGGCCCAGTTCGATCCGATCGACCGGCGCGATGCGTTCGTCGCCGCGCGCGCGGCCGATCGTGCTGCTGCGCTCGGTGCACTCGATGACGCGCGTTCGTGGTTGCGCACTTTTTGGGAGCAACTGGCCGACCTCGGCCCCGAAGAACGCACCGCTGTGTCGCTCGCGCTCGTGAACGCCGTGAACGGCATCGGTGCCGACTGGTTGCCGCGGCTCGAAGCCGCATCGATCGCCTATGCCCGCGAGGGCGCTGTGGCGCTTGCGGTCGGCTGCGCTCTGGCGGAGCGTCAGCTTTGGGGCAAGGCGCGCCGCCTGCTCGAGCAGGCCGGTGGCGACGCGGCCTTGGCCGCCGCCGCACGTCGCAAAGCCTGGCTGGCACTGGCCGCGTTGGCTCGGCAAGAGGGTGACGCTGTAACTGCCGCGGCCTGCTACGAGTCGGCCGCCCGGCTGGTTTGAAACAATGTCGAAAATGCTATAGTTCAAAGCTGCGCGGCTGTAGCTCAGTTGGATAGAGTACTTGGCTACGAACCAAGGGGTCGTGGGTTCAATTCCTGCCAGCCGCACCAGAAAATCAGAGGAAAAAAAACGGCTCGAAGGCTCATGCCTCCGAGCCGTTTTGCTTGGGCGAAACGAATTTGGTCGCCGCTTCACGGTAGCGCTGCTTCGCGCTCGCTCGGAATTCTCGCGGCGGTTGGCTTTCGGCCGGGGCTGGCCTGTGGAAACTCCCGCAGGCAGCCCGGGTCGTAAATCTTCAGTCGAGCACTACCTGCCGCGCAGCGCGGCCAGGCTGCCCTGGGTTTCTTGCCACAGCTCCATGCCCACGTTGGCGCCGATTCCGGCGTTGATGCGGGTCAGCCTGTCGCGCATGCGGCCCGACTCGGCCGCGCTCACCTCGTTGATCTGCATGCCCTTGGCCCTCAAGTCCGCAAGGGCCTTGACGGCTTCTTCGCGGGTGTCTTTGCGCTCGAAGTCGCGGCTGGCCTTCGCGGCGTCGAGCAGCACCTTGTGCTCGTCCTTGCTGAGCTGATCCCACCACTTCTTGCTCACCAGCACCACCCACGGGCTGTAGACGTGGTTGGTGATGCTGAGGTACTTCTGCACTTCGTAGAACTTGCTCGAAAGAATGGTGTTGAACGGGTTCTCCTGGCCGTCGACCGTGTTGGTCTCGAGGGCGCTGAAGAGTTCCGAAAACGGCAGAGGCACGGCGTTGGCGCCCAGCAGTTTGAAGCTGTCGAGGTAGACGTTGTTCTGCATCACGCGCAGCTTGATGCCGCTCAGGTCTTCGAGCTTGGTCACCGGCCGCTTCGTGTTGGTCAGGTTGCGAAAGCCGTTCTCCCAATAGGCGAGGCCGACCAGGCCTTTGTCTTGCAGCTTGTCCATCACCTTCTGGCCGATCGGGCCATCGAGCACGGCGTCGGCTTCTTTTGCATTGCTGAAGAGAAACGGGGTGTCCCAGAGCGCCATCTCTTTCGTGATGCCGACCAGCGTGGCGGTCGAGCCGACCATCATTTCTTGCGCGCCGCCGACCAGCGCCTGCTGCATCTGCGTGTCGGGCCCGAGGGCTGCGGCGCCGATGGCACGCACCTTCATCTTGCCGCCCGAGCTCTTCTCGACCGCCTCGGCAAAAAACTTGGCCGCGCGGCCCTGGTTGCTTTGCTCGTTGAGGCCGTAGCCGAAGCGGATCAGCCGCGGCTTGATGTCTTGCGCCGAGGCGGCAAGTGGTGCGGTAAAAGCGGCGAAGGCCGCGGCAGCGATCAGGGTTCGGCGAACGAGGGTCATGAGAGTCTCCTTGGGTTGGTTTGAGATCGGCGAATGCAACGCAGGCTCGGTCAACGCATCCACGCGACCGGGGCGGTGACGATTTGTGGAAACAGCACGAAGAGAAACAGGATGGCCATGTAGGTGATCAGAAACGGGTTCACGCCCTTGATCACTTGATGCAGCGACAGCCGGCCGACGCCCGCCACGACGTTGAGCACCGTGCCGACCGGCGGTGTGATCAAGCCGATGGCGCCGTTGAGCACGAACATCAGGCCGAAGTACACCGGGTCGATGCCGGCCTTGGTGGCGATCGGCAGCATCACCGGCGCAAAGATCAAAATCGTCGGCGTCAGGTCGAGCGCGGTGCCGATGACGACCAGCACCACCATCATCACGAACATCAGCAACCGCGGCTGCGAGACCAGCGGGCCCAGCCAGCCCGTGAGCGTGGCCGGCAGATCGGCCAACGTGATCATGTAGCTCGCGACCTGCGCACCGGCACACAAGAACATCACGATTGCGGTCGTTTTGGCGGCGCGCACCAGCACGCCCTCGAGCTGCGCCAACTTCATCTCGCGGTGCACGAAAAACGCAACGACGAGGGCGTAGAACGCCGCGACTACCGCCGCTTCGGTCGGCGTGAACACGCCGGTCTTCATGCCGCCGATGATGATCAGCGGCATCAGCAGCGCCCAGAAAGCCTTGACGGTGGCGCGCAGGCGCTCGCGCATCGGCAGTGCCTGGCCGGTGGGCAGGTCGATGCGGCGCAGCACGAACTTCCACGCGAAGATCAGTCCTACGCCCATGATCAGCCCCGGCACGATGCCCGAGATGAACAGGCCCGAGATCGAGGTGTTGGTGGTCACGCCGTAAATCACGAACGGCATGCTCGGCGGGATGATGGGCGCGATGATGCCGCCCGAAGCGATGAGCCCTGCGGAGGTGTGCATCGGGTAGCCCTGCTGCCGCATCATCGGCAGCAAGATCGTGGCGAGTGCCGCGGTGTCGGCCAGCGCCGAGCCGCTCATGCTGGCCATCAGCACCGCCGCACCGATCGCCACATAACCCAGCCCGCCGCGGATGTGGCCGACCCAGGCCTGGGCCATCTCGATGATGCGGCGGCTGATGCCGCCCGAGTTCATCAGCTCACCGGCGAGGATGAAAAAGGGCACTGCGAGCAGCGGAAAGCTGTCGACCCCGGCAACCAGGTTTTGCGCGAGCAGCTGCGTGTCCCAGAAGCCGAGCACCGAGGCCATGCCGGCGCCGGTAAGTACAAGTGCCAGCGCCATGTTCATGCCGGCACCCATCAGCACCAGCATGCCCAACGAGAAGACGACAAAGGCGAGCGCTTCGTTGGTCATCGTTCACTCCACATCGGCCGCGTGGCCGAGATCCAGCGGCGTGCGCCGGATCAATTCGACAAATGCCATCACCGCGATCGCAGCGCACGACAGAAAGGCGGGTAGCGGCAGCAGCGCGGTCGAGTAGCCGAGCACGACCGACTGGCTGCCCATGCCGACGACGACCTGTTGCCACGCGCCCCAGGCGACCAATGACGCGCCGGCCATCACCAGCACGCGAATCAGCGCCGACATCAAGGCAAAGGGCAAGGGTCGCTTTTTCAAAAGACCGACCAGGCTGGTGAAGGCCATGTGTTCGCCGGCCGGGTAGGCAGCGGTAGCGCCGATGAACACCATCCAGACGAACAAGAGGCGCGAAAGTTCTTCACTTGCCGCGATACCGCTGCCGAAGCCGTAGCGCAGCACCACGTTGACAAAGACGGCCAGCGCCATCACGCCGAGGCAGGCGGCCATCGCCAGCTCGAAAAAGCGCTGCCAGCGCAAGGAGGTTGAGAAAGCGTTCATAAGGTGGTGTTGAGGCTCCAGGCGCGGACGGCCTGACAGAGTTGATGGAGTGGGGCGGTCGCGTCGAGCACGAGCACACCGGCTTCGCCCGTTGGGGACTCGAGCGCAGTGAATTGGCTTTCGACCAGACCGGCCGAAAAGAAATGCGCGGCACCGCGCGCCTCGACCCGTGCTTGCGCCGTCGCGCGGTCGACCTCGAGGTGCACGAAGCGAAGCCCTGGCGTTGCATCGCGAAGGCGTTCGCGGTAGCGGCGCTTGAGCGCTGAGCAGGTCAGCACCACGCCGCCGCGGTGCGATTGCGATTGCAATTGCACCGCGAGTGCGGTCAGCCAGCCCGCGCGGTCGGCATCGGTTAGCGGCACGCCGAGGCGCATCTTGACCAGGCTCGCCGCGCCGTGAAAGTCGTCGCCCTCGACCAGCGCCAGCCCCATGTCGGAAGCCACCGCCTCTGCGACGCTCGACTTGCCACATCCGGCCACACCCATGATCACCAACGATACGTTCATTACGGACAGCGCTATCCCATTGGGCCAAAAAAAAGAGCGGACTGAATACACTGCGCCATCGATCACAACGAGTGACCTGTGGGTCGTCAGGTTTGCTACTATTTCGTCCACACTGCTTGTTCTCGGACAGCGCTATCCTAAAGAAGTGCGAAGCACTGGAAATTCTCGTTTACCCTGAATCCAATGACTGCATCCGCCCCTCGCCGCCGCGCCTCTGGTCGCGTCACTCTGGCCGACGTTGCACAGGCTTCTGGCGTCAGTCCGATCACGGTGTCCCGGGCCTTGCGGGGTGAACGCGCGGTCGATGCCGAGTTGGTCGAGCGTGTCACCGCAGCGGCACAGAAGTTGGGGTACGTGCCCGATCCCGCCGCCCGCGCGCTCGCGTCAAAGCACGGCTCTCACGTGGCGCTGTTGATACCGATGCTGTCGAATGCGCTGTTCGTCGATCTGGTCGAAGCGGTGCAGCGCACCTTGCGTCCGGCCGGCTATCAGGCGCTGATCGGCGTCACCCATTACGACGACGGCGAAGAAGAACACCTGTTGCGCGAGCAGTTGCTGCATCGCCCGGCGGGGCTGATCGTCACCGGCTTCAGCCAGAGCGAAAACATCCGCCGTTTGATCGCCCAGAGCGGCGTGCCCTGCGTGCACGTGATGGACACCTCAGCCGACCCCGGCGTGCACAGCGTCGGCTTCTCGCAGGCCGATGCGGCCAGTGCCTTGACGCACCACTTGCTCTCGCGCGGCCGCAAGCGCATCGCATTCGCAGCCGCGCAGCTCGACCCGCGCACGATGCAGCGGCTCGAAGGCTGGCGCCGCGAACTCACCTCTGCGGGCCTTTACGACGCGACGTTAGAGTGGCTGAACCCGGCGCCATCGTCGATCGCACTCGGCGCTCGAATGTTCGAGCAAATCATCGGCATCAAGCCTGCTGTCGACGCGATCTTCTTCTGCAACGACGACTTGGCGCAAGGTGCAACTCTTGCTGCCTTGCGTCTGAGAATATCGGTGCCCAAGCGCATCGCGATCGTCGGCTTCAACGACTTGACCGGCAGCGACCAGATGGTGCCGCCACTGACCACTGTGCGCACGCCGCGCGGCGAGATCGGCCAAGGCGCGGCGCGCATGTTGCTCGTGCTGATGCGCGGCGAGGCGCTGGAGCGCTCCTGCATCGACGTCGGCTTTGAGCTGGTGGTGCGCGAGAGTTCTTGAGGTCTCGGCATGTCGCCTGTCGTCACGAGCGTGTCTTGTGCGTTCGGCCCTTCGGTCAGGCGCCCGACGGGGCGTTCCGATGCAAGCCAAAATCGCTGCATGAGCAAGGCCTTCACCCGCGAATCCGATGCGCCCGACGACGATGACGAGGCGCCGGCTGCGTTGCCGGCGGGTACGAAGAACTACCTCACCCCCGCGGGCTACGCGCGTCTGCGCGCCGAGCTGCTCGAGTTGCTCGATGCCGAGCGGCCCAAGATCGTCGAGATCGTTTCGTGGGCGGCGAAAAACGGTGACCGCTCCGAGAACGGCGACTACCTCTACGGCAAGAAGCGGCTGCGCGAGATCGACCGGCGTATCCGCTTTCTGACCAAGCGGCTCGACATCGCCGAGGTCGCCGATCCGTCGGTGCATTTCGGCGGCGAGCAGGTTTTTTTCGGTGCGACCGTGACTTACGTGAACCAGCGCGACGAGGCTCGCACGGTCACGATCAAAGGCGTGGATGAAGTCGATAACCTGCAAGGCGAGATCAGCTGGGTTTCGCCGATCGCCCGCGCGCTGCTGAAGGCCCGGATCGGCGACGAACTGCAGCTGATGACGCCGGGCGGGCTGGAGCAGATCGAAGTGACCGAGGTGCGGTACCCGGCGCCGTCAAGCGAAACCAGCTGACTGAGGCCACTGCGCGCAGCGCCGCACGCGGACTCAAGGTTTGACGCGGGCCACCCGCAACACTGCGGCCGAACGTTTCAGCGTGCGCATCACCTCGGCAAGGTGCAGTCGGTCGCGCACGCTCAACAGCAACTGCAGCTCGGCGGTTTCGGCGGCGGGCTCGTTGCCCATGTCGATGTGGGTGATGTCGGCTTCGGCCTCGCTTACTGCTTGCGCCACTTGCGCGAGCACGCCCTTGCCGTTTTTAACCAGCAACGTGACGGCGGTTTCGAACGCGCGGATCGGCTGCTCGGCCCAGTCGACGCCCATCCAGTGTTCGCTGTCGCGCTCGAACAGGCGCTTGCCGACGCTGCACTCGCCGGTGTGCACCATCAAGCCCTCGCCGCGGCCGAGGTAGCCGACGATCGCGTCACCCGGGATCGGCCGGCAGCACACCGCGAGTTGCACCAAGGCGCCTCCGGTGCCGTCGATCAGCACCAGGCCCTGCGCGGGGGCATCGTCGTCGGCGGCATAGCGGCCCATCGTCAACGTCAGGGCATCGGGCTTGGTGCCTCGCTCGGCCATCAAGCGCGTCAGGTGTTTGGCGACGATGGTCGCGATCTTGCGGCCGAGGCCGATATCGGTAAACAAGTCTTCGCGCGTCTTGCTGCCGCTCCACCGCGTGAGCTGCTGCCAGAGCGCGGCCTCAGTCGAGTCGGGGCCCGGCAGGTGCATGCCCTCGGCGCGCATTGCCTGGGCGAGCATCTTCTCGCCGAGGTCTCGCGACTCTTCTTGCTCCATGTTTTTCAGGTAGTGACGAATCTTCGAGCGCGCCCGGCCGGTGCGCACGAAGTTCAACCAGGCCGGGTTGGGGCGCGCGCCGGCGGTGCCGACGATCTCGACCACATCACCGCTGCGCAGTTCGGTGCGCAGCGCGACCGGCTCGCCGTTGACCTTGGCCGCGACCGCGTGGTCGCCGACATCGGTGTGGATCGCATACGCGAAGTCGACCGGTGTCGCACCGCGCGGCAGCGCAAGAATTTTCGACTTCGGCGTGAACACATAGACGGCATCGGGGAACAGGTCGATCTTTACGTGTTCGAGAAACTCGTTCGCGTCGTGGGTCTCGTCTTGAATGTCGATCAGTGACTGCAGCCACATCGCACCCAACCGCTGCGCCTCTTGCACCTGCGCTCCACCGCTCTTGTAGAGCCAGTGCGCGGCGATTCCTTTCTCGGCGATCGCATGCATCTGCTCGGTGCGAATCTGAAACTCGACAGCGGTGCCCAGTGGGCTCACCAGCGTGGTGTGCAATGACTGGTAGCCGTTGGCCTTGGGGATCGCGATGTAGTCTTTGAATCGGCCGGGCAGCGGGTTGAACAACTGATGCAGCACGCCCATGGCGTGGTAGCAGTCCATCAAATTCGCGACAACGATTCGAAATCCGAAGATGTCGTTGACCTGTGCGAAGGTTAGATGCTTCTCACGCATCTTGTTGTAGATCGAATAGAGCGTCTTCTCGCGGCCGTAGACCTGCACCGGCAGCTTGGCGTGCGCGAAGGCTCTGTCGACGTCGTGCTGGATGCGCTCGACGATATCGCGCCGGTAGCCGCGCGCCTTCAGCACCGCCTTGGAGAGCGCCGAATGTCGCCATGGCCGCAAATGCTGGAACGACAGCTCCTGCAGCTCGCGGTAGGTCT
Organism: Rhizobacter sp.; assembly: GCA_043753755.1. GTDB lineage: Bacteria > Pseudomonadota > Gammaproteobacteria > Burkholderiales > Burkholderiaceae_C > LMDS01. The sequence goes on along the minus strand of JAYUWC010000057.1, from coordinate 5,635 downwards.
GGTTCAGGCCCAGACGGTGGGCAATGGGGGCGTAAATTTCAAGTGTTTCGCCGGCAATGCGGCTTCGCTTGGCCGCGGCCATCGCATCCATCGTGCGCATGTTGTGCAGCCGATCGGCAAGCTTGATCAAGATCACGCGCACGTCGCGCGCCATTGCCAGCAGCATCTTGCGGAACGACTCGGCCTGCGATTCCTCACGGGTCGAGAACTGCAGCTTGTCGAGCTTGGTCAGGCCGTCGACCAGGTCGGCGACCGGTGCGCCGAAGCGTTCGATCAACTCGGCCTTGGAGACGCCGCAGTCTTCCATCGCATCGTGCATCAACGCGGCCATGATGGCTTGCGCGTCGAGCTTCCATTCGGCGCAGAGGCCGGCAACTGCGATCGGGTGCGTGATGTAGGGCTCACCGCTGGCGCGAAACTGCCCGAGATGGGCTTCGTCGGCGAAGCGATAGGCTTCGCGCACACGTTTGATGTCGGGCGGCTCGAGGTAGTCGAGCTTGTGCGTCAGCGCTGCAAAAGAAGCAGCCGCGGCGTCTGTGACGGCCGGGGGCAGTTTGGGTGGCACGCGCTTGCGCGACGCGGCAGCGGCTGCCGGGTCTCGCAGGGCGGAAGGGCCGCTTGTGCTCATCCCTCGAATTTAACGTGGAACGAGGGGACTCGTGGGTGGGGGGCTACCCGCGGCGGAGGCGGCGGGCTTCGGTGCCGAGCCCGCCGATGAGTCAACGCAAATGCGGCAACAAAATCAGATCGGCACCTTGCGCAGCATCTCGATGCCGACTTCGCCAGCGGCGATTTCACGCAGGGCGGTGACACCCGGCTTGTTCTTGGTCTCGATCTTAGGCGCGTGGCCTTGGCTCAGCATGCGCGCGCGGTACGTGGCAGCGAGCACCAGTTGAAAGCGATTCGGGATTCTGTGGAGGCAGTCTTCGACGGTGATGCGGGCCATGATTTCTTTCGCGTTGGGAGCCGACGAACTCAGTGCAGATCGAGTGCGGCAAAGACAGCTGGCTTGCTTCTTCGGAGTGCAGCGTACTTGAGCCGCTGCGAGTGAACGATGGCCTTCAGGTCGAAGAGCGCCGTTTCAAACAAGCCGTTGATGATAACAAAGTCGAATTCGTGGGCCTTCGAGACCTCGACCCGGGCGTTCGCCATCCGCTTGGCGATCACTCCGGGCGGGTCTTCACCTCGGCGGTTCAGGCGCTGCTGAAGCTCTTGCCAGCTCGGCGGCAAAATAAAAACCAGCACCGCGTTCGGGAACAACTGCTTGATCTGCAGCGCGCCTTGCCAGTCGATCTCGAGCACCACGTCTTGCCCGCCGGTGATGGGCGATTCGATCGCCGCGCGCGAGGTGCCGTAGAGGTTGCCGTGCACCTCGGCCCACTCGAGAAACTCACCGCGCGCGTTCATCGCGCGGAAGGTCGCCTCATCGGTGAAGTGGTACTCGCGGTCTTGCTGCTCCTGCCCGCGCGGCGCTCGTGTCGTGTGCGAAACCGCGACCACCAAATGCGCATCGACCTGCAACAACGCGCTCACCAGGCTCGACTTGCCGGCGCCGCTGGGTGCTGCCACGACGAAGAGGTTGCCGGGGTGTTCCATTGTCGTGCACGTTTTTAGTTTTTTCGGGCTTCGAGTATCGCCGCTAGAGCGCTCAAGACCGCCGCGGCAGCAAGCGTTCGACCAGCGGATGACGGACCTTTTTCTCGGTGCCGATGGCGTAGAAGTGCTCCTCCACGCCTTCGCAAGCGCCGATGCGCCGCACGCCGTAGCGGGCGACCAGATCGTCGTGTACCAACGCCACGGCCGGAAACACGCCCAGGCCACTGGCGCCGAAGGTTTTGAGCAAGGCGCTGTCGTCGAACTCGCCGGCCACCCGTGGGCGCACGCCCGCGCGCTCGAACCATTGATCCAGCCGGCCGCGCACCGGGGCGTTCGCGGTCGGCAACAACACCGGCACCGTCTCGAGCGACTTCGGAAATCCGCGGCGTGCTGCTTTCGCCAGCGCGGGCGGCGCGTACCACGCGATCGCTGACGAGCCGAGTGAGTGGCTGTAGACCTTCAGGTTCGGGTTCTGCGGCACCGGCCGGTCGGCAAGCACCACATCGAGCCGGTGAACCGCCAGATTACCGAGCAGTTCGGCGAATTCGTCGACATGACAAGTCAGGCGCAGTTCCGGTGCCTGCAGCACCGGCTGCATCAGGTGCAGCACAACCAGCTTCGGCAGACTGTCGGCCACGCCCACGGCAAGGCGCAGTGACGGCTTGCCGATCGCCTCGCGAATCACCGCCGGCAGCTGTTCGCCGAGCTGAAAGATCTGGTCGGCCTGGCGCATTGCCGCGATACCCGCCTCGGTGAGCACCAAGCCCCGCCCGGCCGGCCTCAGCAGGCTGTGGCCCAGTGAGCGCTCGAGTTCGCGCACCTGCGCGCTGACGGTCTGCACCGCCATGCCGAGGCGGGCAGCAGCGCGCGACATGCCGCCTTCCTTTGCAACGACCCAGAAGTAGTACAGGTGGCGGTAGCCGAATTGCAAACTCATCGCAACCTCTCGAGTTGAATTTTCTAACCGTATATTCAGGATTTAACGAACTTTAGATCCAGCATTTTCTGCTTTCACGATAAGTCCACTGCGTCTATCTTTCGCTCCATCTCTTCACCATAAGAGCGGTCGCCATGCAAGTCCTCTTCGAAGCCCCCGACCCGAATGCTCCCGAGATGCGCGAGGTCGCGGTGCGCTCGCTCGCGCGGGACGCGTGTTGCTGCGGTTGTTGCAACGCATCCACGCATCGCGCGCGGCGCCGCAAACGCGTTGCGTTTGAAGACACCGACGCCCGTGGCGGCCGGCCACCGACGACAGAGCCGAGAGCACTGATCGCCGCTCGCATCGCTGTCACACTCTGCCGGCCGCGGTCGTCATCGAACTGCGTCTCGTTGCAAGCGCAGGCTTGAACCGCTTCCTTTTCCTTTTTCCACAAACAGATGCAGAGCTTCCTCGACCCCGCGATTCTTTTCTTCGTCTTCGGCATCGTTGCCGGCGCACTGCGATCCAACCTCGAAATTCCGCCGGCCATCTCGCGTTTCTTGTCGCTCTATTTGCTGATGGCATTGGGCTTGAAGGGCGGCTTTGCGCTGGCGAAGTCCGGCTTCACCGTCGAGGTTGCCGTCAGCCTCGGCTGCGCGATCGCGTTGGCGATCGTTGTGCCGGCCGTCGGCTATCTTTTGCTGCGCCGCTTCATCGGCGGCTTCGATGCTGCCGCGATCGCCGCGACCTACGGCTCGGTGAGCGCGGTGACCTTCATCACCGCGGTGCAATACCTGGACAACCACGGCGTCGCCTTCGGTGGCCACATGGCGGCGGCGATGGCGTTGATGGAGTCACCGGCGATCGTGATGGCGGTGTTGCTCGCCAACCTGGTTCGGCGCCGCACTTCGTCGACCGGCACCGAGCGCCCGGCGCCGGTCGCGACCGCGCACGTAGTGCGCGAGTCCCTGACCGACGGCGCGCAGTTGTTGCTGATCGGCGCGATGGCGGTCGGGCTGCTGACGGGCGCGTCGGGTCAGAAGGCGATGCAGCCGTTTTCAGTCGATCTTTTCAAGGGCATGCTCGCGTTCTTTCTGCTCGACATGGGCTTGCTGGCGGCTCGCAACATGGGTGGGCTGCGCGGGCGCTCGCCTTGGCTGTTTGCCTACGCGGTCGCGGGGCCGTTAGTGCACGCCGCGGTGGCGCTCGGCCTCGCGGCAGCGGTCGGCATGTCGGTTGGCAACGGGACTTTGCTGATGGTGTTGGCAGCGAGTGCCTCGTACATCGCGGTGCCGGCGGTGATCCGGCAGGCGATCCCCGAGGCCCACCCGTCGCTCTATTTCGGCATGTCGCTCGGGCTTACCTTCCCGTTCAACATCCTTGTCGGCATACCGCTTTACGCCGGGCTCGCACAGCGCGCGCTCGGCTGAGCACGCGCGGCAGGCGATTGCCGTCTGGCTTTACTTGGCTGTTGCCTTGTCGGTCACGGCGTGCGTCCACGCGGCGGTGCCGGGGTCCTTCTTGATGACCGGGTCGCTGCCGCCGGCGAGCAGCACTTTGACCGTGCGCTTGTACGCGGCTTCGTCGAGCACGCCCATCTTAGGCGTGCCGGCGGTGGTGATCAGCTTGGCCACGTTCTCGAGTTGGCGCTTCTGCACCGCGGCGGTCGAGCCGCCCGACAAATCGGCGACCAGCACGATCTTGACGGCCTCGTCCTGGTTCTTGATCGCGTACTCCCAGCCTTTGATCGATGCCTTGACGAACTTCGCAATCTTCGCGACGTAAGCCGCTTCTTTCAGGTCGGGCTCGCGGGCGTAGAGGCCGTCTTCTAACGTCGCGACACCCTGGTCTTCGTACGGAAAGGTCACGAGATCGGCCGGCTTGACGCCCGCGTCGATCACTTGCCAGTACTCGTTGTAGATCATGGTCGAGATGCACGCCGCCTGGTTCTGCAGCAGCGGGTCGACATTGAAGCCTTGCTTGAGCACCTTGACGTCGGGCGTGGCGCCGCCGGTCTTCAGCCCGAGCGAGCCCATCCAGCTCAAGAACGGATATTCGTTGCCGCCGAACCAGACGCCCAGGGTCTTGCCCTTGAAGTCTTTCGAGGTCGTGACGCCGCTGGCCCTTTTGCAGGTCAGCATCATCCCTGAGCGATTGAAGATTTGCGCCACGTTGACCATCGGCACGCCTGCTTCGCGAGCGGCGAGCGCGCTCGGCATCCAGTCGACCGTGAGGTCGGCGCCCTTCGCGGCGAGCACTTGCGCCGGCGCGATGTCGGGGCCGCCCGGTTTGATCGTCACATCGAGGTCGGCATCTTTATAGAAGCCCTTGGCGGCGGCCACGTAGTAGCCGGCGAATTGCGCCTGCGGCAGCCACTTTAATTGCAGCGTGACCTTGTCGGCCGCTGCAGCCGTGCCGGCCACTGAAAGCAAAGAAAGCAGCGAAAGCGTGAGAGTCGTTTTGCGCATCGAGAAGCTCCGGGTGTTGTGCCTTGCGGCGGGATGAAGACGAACTGCAACTCAAGCGGGCCGGCGCACCGACGGGTGCCAGAAGGTCACCCGCCGCTCGGCCCAACCGAGCAGCGCGTAGAGCAAGGATCCGGCCAGGGCGGCGACCGCGATTGCGGCCCAGACCAGCCCCATGTTGAGGCGCGCGGCTTCAGTCGAGATGCGAAACCCGAGGCCGGCGGTCGGCGAGCCGAAGAACTCGGCGACGATGGCGCCGATCATCGCCAGGGTCGAGTTGACCTTGAGCGCGTTGAAGACGAAAGGCAGCGCCACCGGCAAGCGCAGTGCGATCAGTGTGCGCCAGTAGCTGGCGCCGTAAGAGCGCATCAGGTCGCGCTCCATGCTGCCGCTCTCGCCCAGGCCGGCGAGTGTGTTGACCAGCATCGGGAAGAAGGTCATCACCACGACGACCGCGGCTTTCGAGTGCCAGTCGAAGCCGAACCACATCACCATGATCGGCGCGATGCCGACCAGTGGCACTGCGCTCGCAAGCGCTGCCAGCGGCAACAGCCCGCGTTGCAGAAAAGGGCTGCGATCGATCAGCACGCCGGTGGCAAAACCGAGCGTGCAGCCGGCGACGAGCCCGATCAGCGCCGAGTGCAGCACGGTCTGC
>JAYUWC010000056.1:0-7050 GCA_043753755.1 Rhizobacter sp. | reverse complement strand
GTAGGCGATCGAGTTGTCGTAGGCGTTGATGAGCGCTTGTTTGTCGCACTGTTGCAGTACGTTGGTCGCGCATTCGGGCTTGAAAGGTTTGCGATCGGGCGGGCTGCGTTTCGCGTAGGCCGGGCCGTGGCTGCCCATCTGGTGCAGCACCAGCAGCACGCCCCGATCGCGGGCCGCGGCGGGCAGGGCGGCCAGGCGTTGGTCAAGGTTGTAGAGCAGCGCGGCGTCGAGACACTCTGCGCTGTCGCAGAGGCCCGTCGGCAGTGCCGGTGCGCCACGCGGCACGCTGCGCGTGTCGGCGCTCGGCACGCGCTCGCACAGGCCTTTGCAGCCGGCTTGGTTATCGAGCCAGAGCACGGCCGCGCCGGCGTGCTGCACGAGATCGAGAAGGTTCTGGTGGTCGCGGTTTCGCGACTCGTAGGCCGTTTTGCCGAGGTGCGAAAACATGCACGGCAGCGAGGCCGCGGTGTTCGTGCCGCACGACATCACCTGTCCGAAGCTGATGGCACCTTGTGCCGAGGTCTCGGGGTTCGTCGGCCGCGCGTAGCCGTTCAAGGCGAAGTGATCGGCGCGCGCGGTTTCGCCGATCACTAAAACGAGCAGCGGCGGTTTGCTCCCGGGAGTTCGAGGCAGGACGCGGGCGTCGGCCCCGATCACCGCGGGCGGGCCGTTCGGCCGCGCGCGGGCCTGCATGCCGATGTCGACCAAGGCATAGAACGAATTCAACGGATTGATCAGGTAGCGCAGCGTGCGGTGGTTGCGCATGGTGCTCGAGAGGTCGGCGAAGAGCGCCAAGACCAACGCAGCAATCAACAGCAGCATCGCCACGCCACCACTCAAATTGCGGCCCGCTTGCCGCCAACCGCCCGGGCCGCCCACGCGCACGCGCCACAGCATCAACAGCGGCAGTCCGGCCATCACCAACAGACCTGCAGCCAAGCGGAGGTTGAGCAGATCACGCACCTCGCGCAGGTCGGTCTGCATAACGTTGGTCATCATGGTCGTGTCGATCACGACGTTGTAGGTGCCCATGAAGTAGGCCCCTAGCGCAGCCGAGATGACGACGAAACCTATTACCGGCTTGATACTGGCCCGCCACGCGAAAGGTGTGAGCAATAACGCCGTTACCGCCGCGATGATTGCGCCGAACCCTGCAACGAACAAAGCCCCACGTGGCGAGGCGGTTTCGGGCAGTGCGACGAGAGCTTGCCAGAGTGGCCAGTTGGGCAATGCGGCGACCCACAACCCCCCGAGTAACGCGAGGGTCAGCGGGTTCCAGCCTGCCTCGTGCCCTGGCTGCGATCCCGTCTTCCTGCGTGTCGTCATGCGTCGGACCATCTGCACAAGCTGGCGCGCGCCAGTCAGCCACACCTCACTTGAAAAGGTCTTTAACGCGGTTGGTCCAGGTTTTCGTGTTCGGCGAGTGGCGGTCGCCCGACTTGCGAAATGCGTCGTCGAGTTCCTTCAAAAGCTTTCGCTGGTGCTCGGTCAGCTTGATAGGCGTCTCCACAGCGACGTGGCAATAAAGGTCACCGGGGTAGCTCGAACGAACCCCCTTGATGCCTTTGCCGCGCAGGCGGAATGTCTTGCCGTGCTGGGTGCCTTCGGGCAACTCGATCTCTGCCTTGCCGCCCAGCGTCGGCACTTCGATCTCGCCCCCCAGTGCGGCAGTGGTCAGGCCGACCGGGACGGTGCAATGCAGGTCGTCGCCATCGCGCTCGAAGATGTCGTGTTGCTTGATGCGGATCTCGATGTAGAGATCACCGGCCGGCCCGCCGTTGGTGCCGGGCTCGCCATTGCCGCTGGAGCGGATTCGCATGCCCTCGTTGATGCCCGCCGGGATCTTGACCTCGAGCGTCTTGTTCTTCTTCATGCGCCCCTGGCCGCTGCAGGTGGTGCAGGGCTCGGGGATGATCTTGCCGGTGCCGTGGCAATGCGGGCAGCTCTGTTGGATGCTGAAGAAGCCCTGGCGCATGTGCACCGTGCCTTGGCCACTGCAGGTGGTGCAGACCTTCGGGCTGGTGCCTGGCTTGGCGCCGCTGCCTTTGCAGCTCTCGCAGGTTTCGTACGAGGGGATCCGAATCTGCGTCTCTTTGCCGAGCGCCGCTTCTACGAGCGAGATCTCCATCGCGTAGCTCAGATCGCTGCCGCGGAACACCTGCTGACCACCACCGCGGCGCTGGCCACCGGCCGCAGCGCTACCACCGAAGATGTCACCGAAGATGTCGCCGAAGGCTTCGGCGAAACCACCGAAACCTTCTCCGCCGGGGCCTGCGCCTCGGCCCATGTTGGGGTCGACGCCCGCATGGCCGTATTGGTCGTAAGCGGCCCGCTTCTGTGGGTCGGTGAGCATCTCGTAGGCCTCTTTGCCCTCCTTGAATTTCTCTTCCGACTTGTTTGCATCGTCACCCTGGTTGCGATCGGGGTGGTGCTTCATTGCGAGCTTGCGATAAGCCTTCTTGATGTCGTCGTCGCTCGCGTTCTTCGGCACGCCGAGCGTTTCGTAAAAGTCACGTTTCGCCATACAAATTCTTTCAGCGCATCACAAACGAAACTGCCGCGTTGGCGGACAGGCCGAGCCTGTCACGTCGAACGCGGCAAGATATTCAGCTGGCTGCGGTTTGAGAAAGCCGCCGCTTGCACGTCACTTCTTCACTTCCTTGAAGTCGGCGTCGACCACGTTGTCGTCGGCCGCCGGCTTGGCCGCGGAAGCTTCGCCGTGGGGCGCTTCGGCACCTGCCCCACCGGCGGCCGAGGCAGCAGCCTGTGAATCGGCATAAATCTTTTCGCCAAGCTTCTGGCTTGCGGTCCTCAGCGCCTCGGTCTTGGCTTCGATCACCGCCTTGTCTTCGCCTTTCAACGCCTCCTCGGCGTCTTTCAATGCGGCTTCGACCTTCTCTTTTTCGCCAGCGTCCAGCTTTTCACCGTGCTCGGTCACGCTCTTCCTGACGCTGTGGATCATCGCGTCGGCCGCATTGCGGGCCTGGATCAACTCGAGTTTCACCTTGTCTTCGGCCGCGTTCATTTCGGCGTCTTTGACCATCTGCTCGATCTCGGCTTCGCTCAATCCCGAATTGGCTTTGATGGTGATCTTGTTCTCTTTGCCTGTGCCCTTGTCTTTGGCGCCGACGTGCAAAATACCGTTGGCATCGATGTCGAAACTGACCTCGATCTGCGGCAGGCCACGCGCTGACGGCGGGATCCCTTCGAGGTTGAATTCACCCAGGCTCTTGTTGCCCGAGGCCATCTCGCGTTCACCTTGATAAACCTTGATCGTCACGGCCGGCTGGTTGTCGTCGGCGGTCGAGAACACCTGAGCGAACTTGGTCGGGATCGTCGTATTCTTCTTGATCATCTTGGTCATCACGCCGCCCAGCGTTTCGATGCCGAGCGAGAGCGGTGTCACGTCGAGCAGCAGCACGTCCTTGCGGTCGCCGGCGAGCACCTGGCCCTGAATCGCAGCGCCCACAGCAACGGCCTCATCCGGGTTGACGTCTTTGCGCGGCTCCTTGCCGAACAACTCCTTGACCTTCTCTTGGACCTTGGGCATGCGGGTCATGCCGCCGACCAGGATCACGTCATTGATGTCGCCCACGGCAACGCCGGAATCTTTGATGGCAGTGCGGCACGGTGCGATCGTGCGCTCGATCAGGTCTTCGACCAGCGCTTCCAGCTTGGCGCGCGTCAGCTTGATATTGAGGTGCTTCGGACCCGAAGCATCGGCAGTCACATAAGGCAGATTGATGTCGGTCTGCGCACTGCTCGAGAGTTCGATCTTGGCTTTTTCAGCGGCTTCTTTCAGGCGCTGCAGGGCAAGCACATCCTTGGTGAGGTCTACGCCTTGGTCTTTTTTGAACTCGGTGACGATGTAGTCAATGATGCGTTGGTCAAAGTCTTCGCCGCCCAAGAAGGTGTCGCCGTTGGTCGACAGCACCTCGAACTGCTTTTCACCGTCGACATCTGCGATCTCGATAATCGAAATATCGAACGTGCCGCCACCGAGGTCGTAGACAGCGATCTTGCGGTCGCCCTTTTCGTTCTTGTCGAGGCCGAAGGCCAACGCGGCGGCAGTCGGCTCGTTGATGATGCGCTTCACATCCAGGCCGGCGATGCGGCCGGCATCTTTCGTGGCCTGACGCTGCGCGTCATTGAAATAGGCGGGCACGGTGATTACGGCTTCGGTGACCGTTTCGCCGAGGTAGTCCTCGGCGGTCTTCTTCATCTTGCGCAAAATTTCGGCGCTGACCTGCTGAGGCGCGAGTTTGGTACCGCGCACCTCAACCCACGCGTCGCCGTTATCGGCCGCAGCGATCTTGTACGGCATCAAGTCGATGTCCTTCTGAACCTCTTTTTCGGTGAACTTACGGCCGATCAGCCGCTTCACGGCGTACAGCGTGTTGCGCGGGTTGGTCACGGCCTGACGTTTAGCCGAGGCGCCGACCAAAATCTCACCGTCTTCCTGGTAGGCCACGATCGACGGCGTGGTGCGCGCACCCTCGCTGTTCTCGATCACCTTGGTGGTGTTGCCTTCCATGATGGACACGCACGAATTGGTGGTGCCGAGGTCGATGCCGATAATTTTGGCCATGATGAGATTCTCCTGAGACTGTGAAATGAGTTGTTCTTAACGTATGGATAGGGTGTGGGCTTTCAAGCCTGAACCTCTGCGCCTACCGTGCCGCTCATGACGATGCGGTGACAGTCACAAGTGCAGGCCGCAGCACACGGTCTGCAATCAAGTAGCCCTTTTGCAGCACCGTGACCACGGTGTTGGATTCTTGCGGTGCCGGCACGACGCTGATGGCCTGATGCTGGTGCGGGTCGAACTTGGTGCCAGCCGCTGGGTTGATCTCGGCCACTTTGTTGCGCTCAAGCGCAGAAACCAATTGGCGCAGTGTCGCGTGCACGCCTTCGATCATTTGTTCTGAACTCGCGTTTGGCAGAGCGATGGCCGCTTCGAGACTGTCTTTGACGGGCAGCAGGCTGTCGGCAAACCCCTCGACCGCGTATTTGCGCGCTTTGGCGATCTCGTCGTCGGCACGGCGCCGTGTATTTTCGGCCTCGGCCTTGGCGCGCAGGTAGGCGTCTGAGACATCCGCGTGTTTGGCTTCGAGTTCATGAAGCCGCAACTCTGCGTTGAGGGTTGTCGCGGCGTCCGATGCCGGCGTTGGCGCCGCGGTCGAGCCGAAAGAATCTAAGGGGGAGAAGGTGGGATCGATGTTCGTCATGGTATTCGGTGTCTGTTTGAAAGCAGATGACGCGATTGCCCTCAAGTTCAAGAGGGGTTTGCTTAATTTTTTGCGCCGTCTGCTTTGGCGACAGCCGAGGTCATTCAGATTCGGCTGATGCGCTCCAGCGGTTCCAGTCGGCAAGTTGCCGGCGGTCTCGCTTGGTCGGGCGGCCCTGTTCGATCGCCAGCGACGGTTCGGTATTCATGCGTCGCTCCAGCGCCTGGCGGCTGCGCAGGTCGATGCTCTCGGAGGTCTCGGTAAAAAGTGCCGCGGCTGCGGTCGCCGAGCCGCGTTGTTCGACGGCGGCATTGACGATCACGGTGCGAGTGGCCAAGCCCTGTTTCAGCTCGATCCGATCACCGGGCCGCACGTCGCGCGAGGCTTTGGCGGGCTGGCCGTTGACCTGCACCCGGCCGCGGCCTATTTCATGAGCGCTGACGCTGCGGGTCTTGAAAAACCGCGCGGCCCAAAGCCATTTATCGAGGCGAACACTGTCGCTCATCGGAGTCCTCGATGCGCGCTCGAGTTAAGACTCAGCGCGGGGCGCCTGCCAGCAACGCGCGCTGGCGTTGCTCATCCAGCACCGCAATGTCGGCAGGCAGCGCGGTGGGCCAGCCTTGCAAATGTTGGACTGCCACAGCCGACAGGGCCGCCAGCCATTCGTGCTGGTCATTCAGGCACGGCAGATAGTGAAACGAAGTGCCACCAGCATGCAAGAAGGCCTTCCGTGCTTCTTGGTCGATCTCTTCGAGCGTCTCTAGACAGTCTGACGTGAACCCAGGGCACATCACGTCGACCCGCTTCACCCCCGATTGCGCCAACGCGACGAGGGTGGGTTCGGTATAGGGCTGCAACCACTCGGCGCGCCCGAGTCGGCTTTGAAAGGTGATCAGCAGTTCATCGACACGCAGCCCCAAACACTCTCGCAACAGGCGCGCGGTTTTCAAGCACTCGCAGTGATAGGAGTCGCCAAGCGAAAGCGTGCGCTTCGGTACGCCGTGAAAGCTGAGGACCAGCCGCTCGCCACGACCGTTGGCAGCCCAGTGGTCTTGCACGCGCTGGGCCAATGCGCCGATGTAGCCGCCGTCGTCGTGGTAGCGGTTCACGAAGCGCAACTCGGGCAGCTCACGCACCTTGCTGGCCCAGGTGTAAACAGCGTCATTGACGCTGGCGGTCGTCGTAGCCGAATACTGCGGGTACAGCGGCAACACAAGTACCCGGGTCACGCCTTGCGACTTGAGCTCATCGAGAACGCTGGCGATCGACGGTTTGCCGTAGCGCATCGCATAGCGCACGGTGACGGCATGCCCGCGTTCCCCCAGATAACCGCCGAGCAGCTTGGCCTGCTTCTCGGTCCAGAGCTTCAACGGTGAGCCGTCTGCGGTCCAGATGCTGGCGTACTTCCGGGCCGACTGGGCCGGGCGGGTACGGAGGATCACCCCGTGCAGGATCAACCACCAGAGCAGCCGCGGGATTTCGACGACTCGCTCGTCGCTTAAAAACTCGGCGAGATAGCGACGAACTGCCGCCGGCGTCGGGGCATCGGGCGTGCCGAGGTTGCAGAGCAAGACCGCCGTGCGAGCAGGGCTGCCGTGGCTGTACTCGGGCTCGGGTGCGAAAGGCATTCGATCAGGGCTTCTCGTCGAACTCGGGGGGTGGTCGGCGATGGGTGTCGGCAAACTTCAAGATTTCGAAGCGAACGCTCGGGCTAGCGGCCTCCGACGGGGGTGCACCCAAACCAATGATCCCACTGCCATGCAGCGTGCAGTTGCCGCGGCGCAGGCTGATGACTTCGGGGTCGTGGTCGAAGCGCACATAG
>JAYUWC010000055.1:0-7086 GCA_043753755.1 Rhizobacter sp. | reverse complement strand
TGGCGCCGGCCCGACGTCACACCGTGAGCAGTGTGTTGACCCGACGCACATACGCCGCCGGATCTTCGAGCTGCCCACCCTCGGCGAGCAACGCTTGGTCGAACAGGATATTCGCCAGATCGTCGAAGTGAGCGCTGCCCTCAAGCCGTTTGACGAGCGCGTGTTCGGTGTTGATCTCGAGCGTCGGCAGCGATTTCGGTGCGGTTTGGCCGGCCTGCTTCAACAGCCGCGCAAGGTGACCGCTCATGTCGCCTTCTTCGACCACCAGGCACGCCGGCGAATCAACCAGGCGAGTCGTCACGCGAACATCTTTCGCACGATCTTTCAAAGCCCCTTTCAATCGATCGAGCATCGGCTTGAACGCAGTTGCGGCTTCTTCTGCCTGCTTTTTCTCGACCTCGTCCTGCAGCTTGCCGAGATCGACCGAGCCTTTGGCCACGCTCGCCAGCCCGTGGCCATCGAACTCGAACAGGTGCGAGAGCATCCACTCATCGACCCGGTCGATCATCAACAGCACCTCGATGCCCTTCTTGCGAAAAATCTCGATCTGCGGGCTGCTCTTGGCCGCTGCCAGGCTGTCGGCGGTAATGTAGTAGATAGCCTCCTGGCCTTCTTTCATGCGGCTCACGTAGTCGACAAGCGAGACGCCTTCTTCGGCGTAGGTCGATGCGAATCGAAGCAGCTTGACCAGCCGCTCCTGGTTCGCGTGGTCTTCGCCGACGCCTTCTTTCAGCACGACGCCGAAGTCCTTCCAGAAGGCCGCGTACTTGGCACGCTCGGCTTCATCTTCGCTGTCGGCCAGGGATTCGAGCATGCCCAGCACGCGCTTGGTTGAACCTTCACGAATTGCCTTCACGTCGCGGCTCTCCTGCAGCAACTCGCGCGAGACGTTGAGCGGCAAGTCGCTGCTGTCGATTACGCCTTTGACGAAGCGCAGGTACACCGGCATCAGGGCCTCGGCGTCGTCCATGATGAAGACGCGTTTGACGTAGAGCTTGACGCCGCCGCGTTTGTCGCGGTTCCAGAGATCGAACGGCGCCTTGGCCGGCACGAAGAGCAGCTGGGTGTATTCGCTGCGGCCTTCGACCCGGTTGTGCGTGAATGCGAGCGGTGCTTCGGTGTCGTAGCTGATCTGTTTGTAGAACTCGGTGTACTGCTCGGGAGTGATGTCGCTCTTGCTACGCGTCCAGAGTGCTGCGGCCTTGTTGACAGGCGCCCATTCGTCTTTCGTGATCTGTTTGCCGGCCTCAACGTCCCACTCTTCCTTTTGCATCAGTATCGGCAGCGAGATGTGGTCGGAGTATTTGCCGACGATCGACTTCAGCTTCCAGCCGCTCAAAAACTCTTCTTCGCCTTCACGCAGGTGCAAGGTGACGCTGGTGCCGCGCGCGGCCCGCGTGATCGTCTCGACCTCGAAATCACCGCTGCCCTCCGAACTCCAGCGCACGCCGTGATCGGCCGGCAAGCCGGCGCGCCGCGACTCGACCACGAGCCGATCGGCGACGATGAAGCCGCTGTAGAAGCCCACGCCGAATTGCCCGATCAACTGTGCGTCTTTTTTCTTGTCGCCCTCGAGCGCCGACATGAACTCGCGGGTCCCGCTCTTGGCGATGGTGCCGAGGTTGGCCACCGCCTCGTCAGCCGAGAGGCCGATGCCGTTGTCGGTGATCGTGATCGTTTTCGCGTCGGCATCGAAAGCCACGCGCACCTCGAGGTTGGGCGCGTCTTCGAGCAGCGATGCGTCGTTCAAGGCCTCGAAACGCAGCTTGTCGCAGGCATCCGAGGCGTTCGAGACCAGCTCGCGCAAAAAGATCTCTTTGTTCGAATAGAGCGAGTGGGTGACGAGGTGCAGGATCTGCTTGACCTCGGCCTGGAATGAGAGCGTCTGTTTGTCCATGATTCTTTTCTACGATGCGCCCAGTGCAGCCCCGTGCCGCCCGGAGAAGCGGCATTTTGGGCCACCGGCGATCGCTTTCAAGACCGTGGTGCGGACGGCCTCAGCGACGAGCTATTTTGGGCGTGGCCACTTCACCTTCTTGTCGGGCTGTGAAAGTCGGCCCGCGCGCAGCTCGCCTACCGCCGCCACCACGGCGCGCGCGACGTTGCGCACTTCCTCTTGGACCGCGTGATCTTTGTCGAGCGTGTCGTGGCTGTTGTAGTAGGGCTCGTAGTAGCCGATGTAGCGATCGAGCTTGGCGGCGACACCGGCGTCGATCAGCCCCATCCACTCGAGCCAATCGGTGAGGTTGCGGCGGTGCACTTCGATGCCAGCCACGTCGCCATGCACGACCACGCCGTAAGCCCGGCCGGCGATGTGCTTCGGAAAGTCCCAGCCCTTCTGCTCGATCGCCTTGGCCTCGCTCACGGTCTTGCCGTGCGTCGAAGTCACATCGGGGTTGCCGCCGTCGGCACAGACCATGCGGTCGATCATCAGCTTCAGCGGGCTCGGTGACTGGTACCAATACGTTGGCGCCATGATGATCACGCCGTGCGCTGCGACCCAGCGTTCGTAGATCTCGGCCATCCAGTCGTCGGACTGCCCGAGCGCATGGTTGGGGTAGCAGCTGCACGGCCAGTGGCAGAGGGGCATCGCGGTTGCGACGCAGCCCTTGCACGGGTGGATGTTGCGGCCGTATTGCGAGGTGACCAGGCTCAGGTCGAGCACGTCGGCTTCGACCTTCGCGCTCTCGATCACATGGCGCGCGCTCTCGACCATTCGCCAGGTCTTCGAGACTTCACCGGGGCAGGTGCCGTCGTTGCGCGCGCTGCCGCAGATCAGCAGGATCCGCGATCTGGTTTTGCTTTCGCCCCAACGCTTTTGTGCGGCCTTGAGCCGCTGGCGGGTGTCGAGCCACTGCACCGAGGTGTCGTAAGTCGGGTCTGCGAAGCCACGCCCCGCAGGCTTGGCAATGGGCGCCTTGCGGCCTTCTTGAACAGCCTGCCACGCTATGGTCTCGAGCCGCGCGATCGCCTCGTGTTCGGGCGCGAAAGCCGGATCGTAAAAGCGCGTGGCGAAGCGCTCGTGAAACTCTGCGCGGGTGAGTTCGGCCGGCGCCTGGCCTGTGCGAATTTTGGTCATGGTCGAGTATTCGCAGCCACTTGCCAACCTATCCGTCAGAGGCAACCGCGAGGCGCCGGGTGCCGCGTCCTACAGCAAAATGCCGGCATGATGCTGCGCACCGTCACCGCCACACGTTACGTCACGCCGCTTCGCGAAGGCGGCTCGCTGCCGGCGTTGATCGAGGCCGACGACGACGGCCTCTACGTGCTCAAGTTTCGCGGTGCCGGCCAGGGGCCGCGGGCCTTGATCGCCGAGCTCGTGGCGGGCGAGCTGGCGCGCGTTGCCGGCTTGCCGATCCCCGAGCTGGTGTTCGTCGAGCTCGAGCCCGATCTCGCACGCACCGAGCCCGACCCCGAGATTCAGGACCTGATCCGCGCCAGCGCCGACCTCGTGCGCGGCAGCGGTGGCCTCAACCTCGCGCTCGACTACCTGCCCGGCTCGGTCACCTTCGACCCGCTCGCCTTCGCGGTCGATGCGCAACTCGCCTCGCGCATCGTCTGGTTCGACGGCTTCGTCAGCAACCTCGACCGCACACCGCGCAACACCAACCTCTTGGTCTGGCACGGCAAGCTCTGGCTGATCGATCACGGCGCAGCGCTCTACTTTCAACACGATTGGCGCGACTACGTGGCGCGCGCCACCAGCCCGTTCGCGTTGATCAAAGACCACGTGCTGCTGCCGTTCGCGACTGCGCTAGCCGAAGCCGATGCCTGGATGAGCGCGCGCCTCACAGCCGAGCGCATCGATGAGGTGGTTCAATTCATCCCTGACACGTGGCTGGCCGACGAGCCCTCGTTCATCGACAAAACCGCGCACCGCGACGCCTACGTTCGGTACCTCACGCGCCGCATCGAAGCACCCCGCGCTTTTTTCGAGGAGGCCTGCCGTGCCCGCGCCCTGCCTGTATGACTACGCGGTCGTGCGGGTGGTGCCGCGGGTCGAGCGCGGCGAATTCATCAACGCGGGCGTGATCGTGTCGTGCGCGTCGCAGGGCCGGCTTGCCGCTGCGGTCGAGCTCGACGACGCCCGACTGCTGGCGCTGGACCCGCACGTCGATCTGACCTCGATACGCGCCGCACTCGAAGCCATCCCGCGCATCTGCGCCGGTGGCGAAGCGGCCGGCCCGCTCGGCAAGCTTTCGGTGCGCGAGCGCTTTCACTGGCTGGTGGCGCCACGCAGCGCGAGTGTGCAAACCTCGGCGGTGCACACCGGCCGCAGCGAGCGCTTCGAGCCGCTGCTGGCCCGCCTGATGCGAGACCTTGTGCACACGCCCTCGCTGATCGCACCGCGTCAGCCGGCAGAGTAGCTCGCCATCGCTTCGCCGAGCCGCACCGGCTTGGCCGGCGCCCAGCCCGCGGCGAACTGCAATGGCGCTTTCGGGAACAGCAGCACCACGGTCGAGCCGAGCATGAAGCGGCCCATCTCGGCGCCCTGCTTCAGCACGATCTCGCGATCGGCGTAGAGCCACTCGCGCAAGCGGCCGACCCGCGGCGGGTTGACCACGCCATGCCACACGGTCGCCATGCTGCCGACGATGGTGGCGCCGACCAAGGTCAGCACGAAAGGCCCACGCGCCGACTCGAACACGCACACCACCCGCTCGTTGCGCGCGAACAGCCCCGGCACGCCGCGCGCCGTCAGCGGGTTGACCGAGAACAGATCGCCCGGCACATGAATCATGCGCAGCAAGCGGCCATCGCACGGCATGTGGATGCGGTGGTAATCCTTCGGGCTCAGGTAGATGGTTGCAAAGTGGCCGTCTTCGAACTGCACGGCGAGCGCCGCATCGCCGCCGACAAGCGCGGTGGTCGAATAGTCGTGGCCCTTGGCCTGCAAGATTTGATCGCGGCGAATCGCACCGAACTGACTCACCGCACCATCGACCGGGCAGACCAGATCGGCCGCCGCGATCGGCCGCGCCCCGGGTTTCAATGCGCGGGTGAAAAACGCGTTGAAACTCGTGTAGTTCGCAACATCGGGGTCGGCGGCCTCGCTCATGTCGACGCCGTATTGAGCAACGAAGTTGGCGATCAGTTTGGTTGTGCGCTCGCCCCATTCGCGCGATGCGCGCCAGCCCGCGTAAGCCGTCAGCGCACGCTTTGGCAGCAGGTATTGCGGCAGCACTTTCAGTCGGTCGGACACAGGCGTCGGCACCACTTTGCGAAGGGCTTGATTGTATAGAGAGAGCTCGTCTGCGCAGTCGCGGTGATGCCGCTCGAAAGCCACGCGGCGCAAGGCGTTCTCGCCGGTGTTTTCCTATGTCATATTTCACGGCGCGGCGCGGCGGAAGCTCAGTTTCACTTGCCGCAATGGGTGCCTTTGAAGCCAAAGAACGGGATCGACATGTCTTCACCGCTTTCACGCTCAGGGTCTCTCGCGTCAGGTGTCCGACCGATTGCGCAGGGCGCCTTGTTTTTTCGCCAAACGCACCCCGATGTGGTCTATCTCAAAGAAATGCTTTTCGCTCTCGGGCTGCTCACCGACAGGTCGGCGTTTGCCAAACCGGAGCGGCTCGGCCCGATCACGCGTTCCGCGGTGATCGCGTTTCAAAATATTTTCGGCATTGCGCCGGCCGATGCTTCAGAGCCCGATGGCGACAACTACCCTCGTGGCCTCCAGGTGTGTGGAACGCAAACGTTGGCGTGCCTGAACGCGCTGCGAAACGGCAATTCAGAAGGACTCACGATATCTGCCGTCAGCGCGATCCAGCGCGTGCTACCGCTGCAACGAACTGGTAGATACGGGCCCACGACGAAAAAGGCCGTTGCGCTGTTCAACCGCGGCAACTTGCTTGCGCTCCATGGCGATTTCGGCATCGCCAGTTTCTATGCCATGTTCGTCAACCCACGCCGCGCACCGGCGCACACCGGCGCCGCAACCGCGCCGCTGCCAGCCTCCGAAAGCGAGGCGACGGGCTACTTCACGACTCAGGGCTGAGCAGTTTCAACAAGGGCTCACGCGGCTGGGATAACGCAAACGCCAAGGCCAACTGCGGCCCCAGCTCGTTGGCCATGTGTTTCGCGGCGCTCAAAGGCCAGCCGTTGCTCAGGCTGACGCAAACATTCGACAAGAACGCGACCAACCCGGAACCACTGATCGATCTGCTTCGCACGAACAGCGGCGACAAGGGCGGCGCGATGGATTCGGCAGCCGTCGCCAAGGCTGCCAAGGCGGTCAAGTTGAACGCAGCCGCTTTTAAATCCGCCGCTGAAATCGGCGGTCACGTGGCCGCGGGGCGTCCACTCGTTCTGTACGGGAATACCGGTCGCGTGACGTCCAAAGGCACCTGGTGGCGCGATGTCATGCTGCCCCGCGGCGGCGCGTACCACGCGAGGGGCAGTGTTTGGCACTTCATCGCCGTTCTCGGCTGGAAAGGCGGCCCCAAGCCCTTCGTTGTTGGCGATCCTTGCTACGACAACGGGCCGGTCGCCATCAGCCAAGACGAGCTGCTGATGTTCACGGGCGACGCATGCGCCGGCGGGCAGAGTTTTCTTGTCCTCTCGCTGGCCGCTCGAACCGATGTCGGTGCCCGCTGAAAGCGCCTCCCCCATGCCTACTCACCAACCGATTGCTCGCCGCGAACTTGTCATGGCGCTGCGCGAATTCGCAACCGTTGAGACCCGCGCCGGCCTGATGCTCTACGCGCGGGAGTTCGCATTGCTGCTGCTGGGCATGGCCTTGGCGCTCTACGTCGACAACCTTGCCGTGCGGTCACTCGGCTCGGTGCTGGCCGGCTTCAAGATCGGCAGCCTCTACACGTTGAGTCACGACGCGTCGCACTACTCATTGGTCCGGCCGCGTTGGCTCAACAAGCTGCTGGGCACGCTCGGGTTCATGCCGGCGCTTCTGAACTACCGGCTCTGGCAGTACGACCACATCGTCAAACACCACCCGAACACCAATGGCCCGCAGAAGGACATTCACCGCCCGATGTCGCTCGAGGAGTATCGGCAGGCTCCGGCATGGCGCCGCGCGTTCGAGCGCCTGGCGCGCGGCTGGAACCCGCTCGGCCGCCTGCCGTATTT
>JAYUWC010000054.1:0-21423 GCA_043753755.1 Rhizobacter sp. | reverse complement strand
CCCAGGCACCGAGCGTGGGGTTCTCCCAGTCGTCTTCGACGAAGCGCACGTCGTTCGTGGTCAGGTCGAAGCCCAGTGCCTTGAGCGAGCCGAGGTAGAGCTCGAGGATGTCGGCCGGCGCGGGCTTGAGGACCACCTGGTACTGGTAGTAGTGCTGCAGGCGATTCGGATTCTCGCCGTAGCGACCGTCCTTCGGGCGGCGGCTCGGCTGCACGTAGGCGGCCTTCCACGGCTCGGGGCCGAGCGCGCGCAGGAAGGTCGCGGTGTGGCTGGTGCCGGCGCCGACCTCCATGTCGTAAGGCTGCAAAAGCGCGCAACCCTGGCGTGCCCAGTAGTCCTGCAAGCTGAGAATGATTTGCTGGAAAGTGAGCATGAGTCGAGGCGGCGCGGTCTTTCGAGAAGCCACGATTCTAGAGGTGCGAGGTGTTGCCACCCGCGCTATCGAGCCGCGCCGCGCAGGCCGATTTCAGCCGCGCCGGCGGGCCGCAAAGACGGCGTTGCCAACGATCAGTACGGCAAGCAAGGTCAGCGGCCACAAGCCGAAGTGCGCCGCCCACCAGGCGAACGGCGTGAGGCCGGTTCGGCCCTGCACGTTGGCATCGAGCACGCCTTGCGTGAGCCGCGGCAGGCTGGCTGCCACGAAGCCGTCGTGATCGATCACGGCGGTGGCGCCGGTGTTGGTCGCGCGCAGCATCGGGCGCTGGAATTCGAGCGCGCGCATTCGCGAAATTTCGAGGTGCTGGGTGATCGCGATCGTGTCGCCGAACCAGCCGATGTTGCTGAGGTTGGCGAAGATCGTCGGCGCCTTGGCTGCATCGTTGAAGCGTGCCGCCAGCTCCTCGCCGAACAAGTCTTCGTAGCAGATGTTGGCGCCGATGCGTTCGCCACGGAAGGCAAAGCTCGCAGCACCGACCGGGCCGCGGTTGAAGTCACCGAGCGGGATGTTCATCAATGCGGTAAACCAACGAAAGCCAAACGGGATGAACTCGCCGAAAGGCACGAGGTGGTGCTTCTCGTAGCGGTAAAAGCCGCCATCGAGTTTGGCGGTTGCGGCTGAAATGCCGGCCGCAGCATTGCTGTAGCCGGCTTCTTCATTGCCCAGCGGCAAGCCGAGCAGCGCGGCTTGCGGGCCTTGATGAAAGTGATCGAGAAGCGTCTGCCAGTAGTCGGGGTCGAGTTGGCTGGGCAACAGCGGGATCACCGTCTCGGGGGCAACCACCAACTCACCGCGCGCGGCTAAAAGTTGGGCGCTCGCCCACGCCAACGCCTTCGGCATTTCGGCACTGGCGAATTTTTCGTCTTGCGCCACGTTGCCTTGCAGCAGCGTGACGCTGAGCGTGCCGCCCGGTTCGGTGAAGCGGCCGGGGCCGAACAGCGCCGCGGCGCCGAGCACGCTCGCAACGCCCAGCAGCGCCGGCGTGAGGGAACGCCGGCCGCAGGTCGACGCGAGCGCCGGCCAGGCCGCAAGCGTCGCCACGGCGAAGCCGATGCCGTAGACGCCCAACCAAGGCGCGAGCGCGGCCAGCGGGGCGTCGACCTGCGCATAGCCGGTCGCGACCCACGGGAAGCCGGTGAAGATCACGCCACGCGCGAGTTCGGCCAACAACCAGAGCGCACCGAAGAACAAGGCATCGCGCCCCGCCGCGCCGCTGCGAAGGTGCGCGAAAGCGGCCATCGCGGCGGCCAGATAGAGCGAGAGAAACGCGCTCAACAAGCCGATCGACAGCACCGCCAGCCACGCCGGCAGACCGCCATAGGTGTGCAGGCTGATGAAGAGCCACCAAGTGCCGGCAGCGAGCCACGCTGCGCCGAAGACCAGGCCGATCGCGGCCGCGCGCCGCGGTGTCGCACGCTGCACCCGCCAGGCCAGCAGCGCGACGATCAACATTTGCACCGGCCACGCGCCGGTGTTGATGAAGGTCAGGCTGTGTACCCCGCCGAGTACAGCAGCCAACAGCAGCTCGAGGCCGAGCGGCAGGCGAACCGCGAGCCGCACCGCCGCGCGTGTTGCGCGGCTCAAATGCCTTCCGGTCCGGTGGCCGGCTCGGCCGCCCGGGTGACCTTGAACCAGCGCACCGCGCCGCCGCGTGTCAGCATTACCGAGAAAACCAGCTCGCCAACGGTGACCGCCTCACCGCGCCGCGGCACGCGGCCGAGTTCGTGCGCGACCAGGCCGCCGATGCTGTCGAATTCGTCGTTGGGCAACAGCGTGTCGAAGGCCTCGTTGACGGCCACGATGTCGACGTCACCGGCCACGCGCTGGCTGCCGTCGGCCAGGGTGTAGATGCCCGACTCGCCGTCTTTGTCATCGAACTCGTCTTCGATCTCGCCGACGATTTCTTCGAGTACGTCTTCAATCGTGATCAAGCCGGCGGTGTTGCCGAACTCATCGATCACGATCGCGAGGTGGTTGCGGTTGGAGCGAAAGTCGCGCAGCAGCTCGTTGAGCCCCTTCGACTCGGGCACGAAAACCGCCGGCCGCAGCAGCGTTCGCAGGTTCAGATCGGGCGAGCGCTGCAGCTTCAGCAGGTCTTTGGCCATCAGGATGCCGATGACGTTTTCACGCCCGCCGTCGTACACAGGGAACCGCGAATGGCCGGTGTCGATCACCACATGGAGAAGCTCGTCGTAGTCGGAGGCGATGTCGAGCTGGTCCATGCGGCCTGCCGGCACCATCACGTCGCCAGCAGTCATGTCGGCCATGCGGATGACGCCCTCGAGCATCATCCGCGACTCGGGGGCGATCAGCGATTTGTGTTCGGCATCGGCCAGCGACTCCATGAGCTGAGCGCGCGACTCGGGGCCGGGCGCGACCAACTCGATCAGCTTCTGGAACAGTGTGCGCCGCGGGGCCGCGGGGGCGGCGGTGGCGTCGCCCCGAGGGCGGGGGCGACCGGAAGGCGGCTCGGACATCGCGCGGCGGAGGCGGAGAAGTTCAGGAGCGTTGGAGCTTAACTGAACCGGGTGTCGGGCGAGGTCTGCGCCGATCCGGCCGCCTTGACACGCCGGCTGGCTTGAACGAGAGTCCGCGGCCCCCAACTGGCGGGCTCTGGCGCTTGCGCAGCATCTTTCTCGAAGGGCAGATTGTCATGGCTTTGATTCCCGCAACCATCCTTACCGGCTTTCTCGGCTCGGGCAAGACGACGCTGCTCAAGCGCGTGCTGACCGAGGCCCACGGCCAGAAGATCGCCGTGATCGAAAACGAGTTCGGTGATGAAAACATCGACAACGAAATCTTGGTGCAGGACTCGAAGGAGCAGATCATTCAGCTCAACAACGGCTGTGTTTGCTGTTCGATCCGCGAAGACCTGCGCACCACGCTCGCCGAGCTGGCCGAGAAGAAACGCAAAGGCGAGCTCGACTTCGAGCGCGTGGTGATCGAGACCACCGGCCTGGCCGACCCCGGCCCGGTAGCACAAACGTTTTTCATGGACGACGAAATTGCCGAGAGCTATTTGCTCGACTCGATCTTGACGCTGGTCGATGCCGTGCACGGCAACCAGCAGCTCGACGACCGCCAAGAGGCGCGGCGCCAAGTGGGTTTTGCCGACCAGATTTTCATCAGCAAGACCGACCTCGTCGAGGCAGCTCAAGTTGACGCGCTGATTCACCGCATCAAGCACATGAACCCGAGAGCGCCGCTGACCCGGGTCAACTTCGGTGAAGTGCCGATCTCATCGGTGTTCGACCTGAAGGGCTTCAACTTGAACGCCAAGCTCGACATCGACCCGGAGTTTCTGAACGCCGATTCGCATGCCCACCCGGGCCATGGCGATGCTCACCACGACCATGCGCACGGCGAGCATTGCGACCACCCCCACCATCACGTCCACGACGACGACGTCAAGTCATTCGTGTTTCGTGCCGATAAAGCCTTCAATCCGGCCAAGCTGGAAGACTTTCTGGGCGCGATCGTGCAGGTCTACGGCCCGAAAATGTTGCGATACAAAGGCGTTTTGCACATGAAGGGCAGCGACCGCAAAGTGATCTTCCAGGGTGTTCATCAGTTGATGGGCAGCGACCTGGGACCGAAGTGGGCGCCGGGTGAAAAGAAAACCAGCAAGATGGTGTTCATTGGCCTCGACCTCCCCAGAGACGTCTTTTTACAGGGACTCGAAGGGTGTCTGGTCTGACGCCGATCGGTTGTTTTCGTTGACCAAACAAGGTCCCAATTCGCTGGGGCACCGTGACTACAATCCGCTGCGGCCGAAGACCAGCCCCTGCACGCAGGGTATAACCGCCGACGCGAGGAGAACGCTGTGAGCAAGACACCGGCCCCGAAAGCGCCTTCCAAGAAGCCAACGACGAAGGCACCGATTGGCAAGGCGTCACCCGCGGTAGCGTCTTCGGCCAAACCTTCGACCCCAGCTGCGAAGCCAAGTGTCAGGCTTGCTGCCGAGCCGGCCGCGAAAGCCTCTCCGAAGCCGCCAGCAAAGCCGCCAGCAAAGGCGTCCGCCAAATCCCCCGTAACGGCACCTGCGAAAGCGCCGGTCGTCATCAACAAGTCAGCGCCTGTGAAGCCCGCACCTATCAAACCCACTCCCGCCAAACCCGTCGCGAAGCCCGTAGCCGCAGCCCCTGTCGCCCCCGCGCCCAAGCCGGCCGCAGCGGTTCAGCCGGCGCCAGCGCCCGTGATGCTTGCGGGTGGCCTGGCGCCTGTGGTGATGCGCAAGTCGGGCCGCAGCGCCTCTAAATACCCGGCCCCGGCCGTGCAGGCGCCGCTGCCACCGCCAACCTCCCGATTCGCTGATCGCTTTGCGCCACCGCGGCCGCCCACTCGGCAGATGAGTCATGTCGAACTCGACACGCCGCGACAAGCGCAAAAGTCGGATCCGAAGCTGGCCAACGCCTGGAAGGCCAAGGCCGGTCGCGACCTCACGGAACCCGAGGTCTTGGCAATGCCCGACTCGGAGTACATGAACGACAAGCAGCTGGAGTTTTTTCGTCTCAAGCTGCAAACGCTCAAAGACGATCTGCTCAGCAACGCCGGCGAGACTACCGAGCACCTGCGCGAAGACACCTCGATCGTGCCCGACCCGGCCGACCGCGCGACGATCGAAGAAGAACACGCGCTTGAGTTGCGCACCCGCGACCGCGAGCGCAAGTTACTGAAGAAAATCTCACAGTCGTTGCAACGCATCGATTCTGGCGAATACGGGTTTTGTGACGAAACCGGCGAACCCATCGGTCTCGGCCGCCTGATCGCACGGCCCACCGCTACACTGTCCCTCGAAGCGCAGCAGCGCCGCGAACTCAAGCAAAAGATGTTTGGAGACTGAGCCTGTTAGTGCCCGCGTTGCTTTGCGCGCGAGGCGCATCGACTTTCACCCAGGAGCCCGCGAGCCCCCGACATGTCGGAACCGAAAGACACGACAAGCTTCTTCCGCAAGGTCGTCAAGTTCGTTGCCAACCCGACAACGGAGTGGGCCGAGCTCGGCATCCCTGCCGAAGAGGCCCGCGAGACCGAGTACGCCAAGAGTGAACTTAAGGCGATGATCGAGCGCAAGCGGCGCAACGATTTCGTCCGCAAACGCGAATTCGACATGCTGCGCAAAGTGCGGCGCGAGGGGCTGACCAGCGAGCAACTCGCGGCCCTTGGCGGCTCGTCGCGCATCGACGACTCCGAATCTCGCATCGAGAGCAGCGCCAAAGCCGACAGCGGCGTCAAAGCCAAGATCGACGAAATCGAGCAGCAGATGGTGGGCAGCAGCGATGCCGGTTACACCCAGCGGCGCACGCCCGAGTTCTACAACGCGCCGACACAACCGGCGGCCATGGACATGCGCCCGCGCGCTGCGCTGCCAGTCGCGGTCAACTTCAACGGTGCGCAAGTCGAAGACTTCGTGACCGAGCGCGCGACACCGATGGCAATTTCGCCGGTCGTGATGGGGGCCGGCGTTTCGCCGCTCAGCGCAGTCGGGGCCGACGAGGCGCCGACTGGCCTCGCGAGCCCGTTCGCCCAGGAGATGACCGAGATCGCGCACGATCCCGAACTCGACGAAGCCGTGATCGCGTTTGCCAACGCCGACTTCGAGCAATGCGAACAGGCGCTTGCCGGGTTGACCCACAGCGGTGGGGCGCGCGCTCAGCACGCCGAAACTTGGCTGGTGCTGTTCGACCTCTACCGCGCGATCGGCCAGCAACACAAATTCGAGAGCCTGGCTCTCGACTACGCCCAGCAGTTCGGCTGGTCGGCGCCGCAATGGTTCTCGCTGCCCAAGCTGGTGGCAGAGGCGGCCAGCGAAGACCGCCCCCGCAGTGCGCGCATCGATGGTCAGGTCGGCTGGATCTGCCCCGATCACGTCGACCCCGAGGCCGTTGCCGAGCTTGCTTCGCTGGCGCTGCAAATGCCGCTGCCCTGGGTGTTCGACTGGAGCGCAATTCGTCGAATCGACGCCGAGGCCTGTGCCCGCCTGTCCGAAGTCTTCCGCAACTGGATCACGCAAGACCTCGACATGCGCTGGCTCGGCGGCGAGCGCCTGTTCGCGGTTCTGGCCGAGTCGGCTCCGACCGGCGTGCGCGACGCCGATCCCGCCTTTTGGCAGGTGCGCCTCGACGCATTGCGCATGACCAACCGGCCCGATCAGTTCGATGAAGCGGCGATCGACTACTGCGTCACTTATGAAGTTTCGCCGCCATCCTGGGAGCCTGCGCGCTGCCAGGTGCGGGTCAGCGGCACCGGCACCACGACATCGTCGCCGGCGCTCTCGGTCGTCAGCGATGTCTCGACCAGCTTTCTCGAATCTCGCCTGACCGAAGACACCGGCATCATCCAGGTCGGTACGGTCGAACTCTCGGGTCAACTGGTTGGCGACATCGGGCCGACGCTAAAAAAGATGGACGCCGAACTCGGCCACGCGACCATCATCAGTGTGTCTTGCGCGCGCCTGATCCGCGTTGACTTCATCGCCGCCGGCGACCTGCTCAATTGGGTGCTCGCTCGGCGCAGCGAGAACCGCAGCGTGCGCTTCATCGAGACGCACCGAATGGTTGCGCTGTTCTTCGGTGCGATGGGCATCAACGAGCACGCGAAGGTCAAAGTCCGCACGGTTTGATTCTGCGGGCTTGCCCTGGGGCGACCCTTGACCTCGCGGCGTTTGCCCTTATCTTGTCCCGATGGAAAACTATCACGGCACGACCATCCTGAGCGTGCGCCGCGGCAATATCGTGGCGCTCGGCGGCGATGGGCAGGTCACGCTCGGCACCATCGTCGTCAAGTCGTCGGCGCGCAAGGTTCGCAAGCTTTACCGCGATCAGGTGCTGGCGGGTTTTGCGGGCGCCACGGCCGATGCCTTCACCTTGTTCGAGCGTTTTGAGGCCAAACTCGAAAAACATCAGGGCCACCTCGTGCGCGCTGCGATCGAGCTGACCAAAGACTGGCGCACCGACCGCGTGCTGCGCCGGCTCGAGGCGATGCTCGCGGTGGCCGACCGCGAGGCCTCGCTCATCATCACCGGCAACGGCGACGTGCTCGAACCCGAGCACGGCATCGTCTCGATCGGCTCCGGCGGCGCCTACGCGCATGCCGCAGCCCGGGCACTGCTCTCCAACACCGAACTGGTCGCAAAAGACGTGGTCAAGAAGTCGCTGGAGATTGCCGGCGAGTTGTGCATCTACACCAACCAAAACCACATCATCGAGACGCTGGACTGAGCTGACATGGATAACAAATCCAGCATGACGCCGCAAGAGATCGTCTCCGAACTCGATCGCCACATCGTCGGCCAGGCCGGCGCCAAGCGCGCGGTCGCGATCGCGCTGCGCAACCGCTGGCGCCGCCAGCAAGTGGCCGAGCCGATGCGCGGCGAAATCACCCCGAAAAATATTTTGATGATCGGGCCGACCGGCGTCGGCAAGACTGAAATCGCGCGCCGGCTGGCCAAGCTTGCCGATGCGCCTTTCATCAAGGTCGAGGCGACCAAATTCACCGAAGTCGGCTATGTCGGCAAAGACGTCGACTCGATCATTCGCGACCTGGTCGACATGAGCGTCAAGCAAGAACGCGAAAACGCGATGCGGCGCCATCGCGCCCGCGCCGAAGACGCCGCCGAAGGCCGGGTGCTCGACATCCTGGTGCCGCCAGCGCGCAGCGTCGCGAGCGAGCCCGAGCCCGACAACACAGCGCGCCAGGTGATGCGCAAGCGGCTGCGCGAAGGCGCGTTGGCCGACAAGGAAATCGAAATCGAGGTGGCCGACAACAAGCCCTCGCTCGAGGTCATGGGACCGCCCGGCATGGAAGAGATGACCGAGCAGCTGAAGGGCATGTTCGCGAATGCCGGCGGGGCGACGAAAAAAGTGCGCAAGCTGCGCATTGCCGAGGCGCACAAGCTGCTGATCGACGAAGAGGCCGCCAAGCTGGTTAACGACGACGAGGTCAAGACGGCGGCGCTGGCCAACGCCGAGCAGAACGGCATCGTCTTCATCGACGAGATCGACAAGGTCGCCTCGCGCTCGGAAACTAGCGGCGCCGACGTGTCGCGTCAAGGCGTGCAGCGCGATCTGCTGCCGCTGGTCGAGGGCACCACGGTCAACACCAAATACGGCATGGTCAAGACCGACCACATGTTGTTCATCGCTTCGGGCGCGTTTCATTTCGCCAAGCCGAGCGATCTCATCCCCGAGCTGCAGGGGCGCTTCCCGATTCGCGTCGAGCTGGGCTCGCTGAGCGTCGATGATTTCGAGGCGATCCTGACGCAGACGCACGCGAGTTTGGTCAAGCAATACACGCTGCTGCTGGCCACCGAAGGCGTGACGCTCGAGCTACAGCCGGATGCGATCCGCCGGGTTGCGCAGATCGCGTTCGATGTCAACGAGCGCACCGAAAACATCGGTGCGCGACGCCTCTCGACGGTGATGGAGCGGCTGCTCGACGAGATCAGCTTCGATGCGCCGAACCGCGATGGCCAGACCGTTCGAATCACTGCCGCCGAAGTCGACGACAAGCTCGCCGAGTTGGCGAAAAACGAAGACTTGTCGCGCTACATCCTCTGAGGCGCTTCAGCGCGCAGCCGGTCGAGGTCGACGCTCAGGCGCTGCATCTCGTTGGTCGATGTGGCGTCGTAGATGCCGCGGATTCGCCGTGAGCTGTCGACCAGAAACGCACGGTCGATGTGCGGTGGCTCGGCACCGATGCCGGGCGCTTCAATGTTGACGAAGAACGCGCGCCGCGCGAGACGCGCAACCTGCCGCGGCTCGCCGGTGACAAGCGTCCAGTCGTCGCCGAGCGCGAAGCGGTTCGAGAATTCGCGCACGCTGGCCGGGCTGTCACTGAGCGGCGCGACGGTGATCGACACGAAGGCAGGCGTTTGTGCGCGGCCGCGTTCGGCAAGGGTCGTGCGGGTGCGGCGCAGCAGGTCGGTCGAGACCGGGCACACCGTCGCGCAGCCCGCGAAGAAGAAGCTCACGACCGTCGGCCCGCGATCGAGCAGCCGCTCGTCGATGGCGTGGCCGCGCTGGTCTTGCAGCGCGAAGCGCTCGACACGGTGCCATGACGAGATGGGATCCCAACGCGGCAACAGGTCGGCGCTGCCGTAAAACGGCAAGGTCTCGTGCGCAAGCACCGACTCAATGCGCCCGTGCTCGGCGAGCAGGCTCACTGTAGCCCCGCCACCTGCCACCGCGATGACGGCAAGCGACAGCCACGCCAGCCGCCACCCGCGCTTTAACACACCGCCGCCGAGCGCCTGCCGAACGGCCCCCGGTCATCGACCCGCGCAGTCATGTCAAGACGCGACCGGTACCCGTGCCGCCGGGGGTGTGGCGCGCAGACAGCCGACCGTGTACGGAAACTCGTGGGTCGCGTGGTAGTGGTACTGCACCACGGGCCTGCCGTCGACGATGAGCGCATGCGAGTGGCCGTGGCAGTCGTCGAGGTCGAAGTTCGTCAGCGGCTGACCGCGCTCACCCAGGTTGCCGTAGATGCCGAAGCCGTCGATCGCAAAGCCGGCGAGCGGCGAGTGCTGGCCCGGCTGATCGGGACGCCCGCAGCGTGTGACCGTGTGGTGGTGGTATTGGCCGTTCACCTCGGGGTGGCCTTCGCAATCGTCGAGCACCTCCCAGGCAGCCGCATCGCGGCCACCGGCATCGAGGGCGTTGAACAGCCGTGCACCGGTGAGCAAAACACCGATCGCGCCCGGCGGCAAACAACTCGGGAACGGCGCAACCTGCGGATTGGGTGGCAGCCCAAGAGCGATCGCCTGCGGTGCGATCGTGTTCGGGTTGCGGTCGAAGGCGTAGGCTGGGTCGCTCGGCGAGATCGGGAACACGCCGGTCGGGTGCACCGGCAGCCCGTTGCCGACGACGTTTCGCACGCCGTTGCCCATGCCGATCCAGAGGCTGGACCACCACTGCACGGCGCCGCGCACGCGCTGCTTGGTGACCGAGTTCCAGGTGCCGTTCGGGTTAAACCACGGGCCCGGCACGGTCGCACCGCCGCCGGGGAAGTTGGTGTTGCAGACGAAGACCGAACCCACCGCCGGCCGGCTCGACGAGTAGCGGTAGTCCCCGACCGGCAGTTGCATCGGGTCGATGCGCGGCATCGCGCGTTGCGCGGTCGACATCGAATCCACGGCACCGATCGGCGACGGCAACGCCGCCAGATCGATTGCAAGGCTTGCGGTTGCGGGTCGACGGCGCACCCGCCGCGGCCACCGAGACCCATTGGGACACCGTGCGCATCGAACAGATGCCGCGCAACCTGCTGCAGAACAGCGCGCGCCACACCGCTCGACCCGGCGAAATGCGGGTGGCTTGGTCGCTCGATGAATCGGGGGACGCGGTCACGCTTCGAATCGACGACACGGCCCCTGGTGTTGCGAGCGAAGACCTGCCGAAACTCTTCGAGCCGCTTTTTCGCACCGACCGTGCCCGACGCCGCAGCCCGCACGGCAGCGGCAGCGGCAGCGGCAGCGGTCTGGGTCTCGCGATCGTGCAGGCGATCGTCGCCGCGCACGGCGGCCGCGTCAGTGCCGCCGCATCGGCGCTGGGCGGTCTGGCGATCACCGTGCAGCTTCCGGTCGGCGCGCCATGAACGGCGCACCGCCGGTGCTGATTGCCGAAGACGACGTCAAGGTCGCCGCCCTGCTCGCGCAGTACCTGCAGGCGCAGGGTTGGGCGACCCGGTGCGTGAGCGACGGCACCGACGCGCTCGAAGCGCTTCACGCCGGCCCGTTCTCGGTGCTGCTGCTTGATTTGATGTTGCCGGGGCTCGACGGCCTCGAGGTCTGCCGCCGATTGCGTCGGTTCTGCGCCGTGCCGGTAATCATGCTGACCGCGCGGGTCGACGAGATCGACCGCCTGCTCGGGCTCGAGGCCGGCGCCGACGACTACGTCTGCAAACCCTTCAGTCCGCGCGAGGTCGCAGCACGGGTGAAGGCGCAGTGGCGGCGGGTCAGTGGCGGGCTGACGCCGGTCGCGAGCACAGACGCGCTCGGCGGCTTCGAGATCCACGATGCGGCGCAGCGGGTGATGTGGCGGGGGCAGGCGGTCGACCTCACGGGCTCTGAATTCCGGCTGCTGCGCGCGCTGATGGCGCGGCCCGGTGCGGTGTTCTCGCGGGCTCAATTGCTCGATGCCTTGCACCCCGATTTCCGAGACACCGCCGATCGCACGGTCGACAGCCACGTGCGCAATCTGCGGCGCAAACTCGCCGCGCTGCGCCCGCTGGGCTCGGGCATCAGTGCGGTCTACGGCACCGGCTATCGCTTCGAACCCTGAAGGTCGATGAGCAGGCCGACAAGGTCACAACATCAGCCGGTGCGACTGCATCTGCAGCAGCCCCTCGAAGATCAGCGTGTCGACCGTCTCGAATGGCAGCTCGACGATGGGCGCGAGCTTGGGTGCGGCGCCGCCGGTCATGATGAGCGCCGGCTTCTCGCCGGTCCGGGCGAGCAGCTTGCGGTGCATGCGCTCGACCGCGCCGGCGATGGCCTCGGCGCCGCCGCTCATCAACGCATCGCTGGTGTTGGTCGGGAACGCAACCGCCTCGCCGGTCGGCGCCTTCAGGCCCGCCGTGCCCATCTCGAGTGCGCGCAGCATCAGGCCGAATCCGGGCAGGATCAAGCCACCGAGAAAGCGCCCGGTGGCGTCGAGCGCGTCAACCGTCACCGCCGTGCCCACCATCACCACCAACGCCGGGCGCGGCGCCCCCTGTGCCAACACGCGCTGACGCGCACCGATCAGCGCGACCCAGCGGTCGACGCCGAGGCGGCTCGGGTGGTCGTAGCTGTTGACGACGCCGCAGGCCGCGGCGCTGGAGGCCACCCAACGCGGCTCGACGTCCCAGACCTCGAGCTGTTCTTCGACCCGCCGCTTCACGCCCTCGCCGGCGACCACACAACCGAGCACGCTGCCCGGCGCCGCAAGTCCCGGCCACTCTTTTTCGCCCAGCGTGTCGATGGTTTCGAGAAACACCGCGCCCTGGCTCAGCAGCGCGGCGCCGGGCCGCGGTGCAGCGTACTGCGCCCATTTCAGGCGGGTGTTGCCGATGTCGATGGCGAGAAAAGTCATGGCGATGGGCGGTGCGTCAAACCCGTTCGAGCGTGGAGTCGACGCTGTCACCGAGCAGCGCGCGCACGCGGCGCATGGTCTGGTTGGCGGCCAGGGAGCGATGCGGCTTGGTGATGCGCACCTCGACCTCGTCGAGCAGCGCCAGCAGATCGGCGCGGGTTCGTGCGCGGCGCAGCCGCATCAGCGTCAACGAGCCGGCGAGCGGTGACTCGGCACGCACGGCACGTAGCAACACCAACCGCGCCTCGGCCACCGCCGGTGCGATGCGACCCAGCGCGCCGGAATCCGACGGCAGCCACGAGTCGGGCACCGGCGAATCGCCGAGGGTCGAATCGGCCGAGAGGGTGGGATAGAGCGTGCGCGACGGCGGCAGCAGCGAGTCGGGAGCCACGGTCGCGGCCGACGCAGGGGCGCGCGCAGCCGCCGCAGTGACGACTGTTTTCAGCGCGACCGGCGCGGCAGGGGGCGGCAGATCGACATCGGCGGTTTCGACCACCGTGACACCCCGATCGACCAGCACCGGCACGGTCGGTTCGCCCAACGCGATCAGGCCTTGGGCAAGCAAGTCATCGAAGCAGGCGTAGGGCACACCGGCCTGCAAGGCCATGCTTCTGACCTCGGTGCCGCTGCGTTTGCCGTCGACGAGGAACAGAACCGTGCGGTGGCGCTGGCTGAGGCGGCGCTGCCGCGTGCTCAGCTCGGAGTGCCCATCCGGCGTTTTGATCGGAATCGTGCCTGCGACCACGCGAATCTCCTGTTGCTGCGGTGCCGTGGCCGGGTCTCTGAGGGCCGAACAGCGCGGCTCGCAGCCGCTTCTCGCGGCGCGATTGTGCCCTCATCCGGCCGGCACGGGAGCCCGCGCGGGGCCCGCACCTGGGGGCTGGTTTACGCGAAGTCGGCCAGCAATGCCGTGGCACTCGGCGCGTGTGACGCGCCGCGTTTCGGGTCGCCGAACAGCACCGCGCGCAGCGCCGTGCCGTCGAGCGTCGGGTGTTCGCCGCAGGCGCGCGCTAGCATCTCGGCAGCCAGTGTGCGCAGCTGCGCGGTCGAGGCGCGCAGGCGGGCGCGGAACTGCGTGTCGTCGAGCGTGTCGTTCAAGCTGCGGTTGAGTTCGGCGAACCAGGGCAGCGAGGCTTGGTCGAGCATCACGGCCGGGTTGCGTTTGGCGCTGAGCCCGGACCAGGCGCGCATGAAGTTTTGCACCGCGAGGTTGAGGCGCTGGCACTCGGCCAGCTCGTCACGCAAAGCGCCCAGCGCTGTCAGGTCGGTGATGCGGCCCTGAAAGACAAACTGTGCGAGCACGCCCCAGTAGTAGGTGTAGTCCCAGATCACCTTGACCGGCAGCACCTCGGGGTCGCCGAAGAGCGGGTACTGGTCGGTGTAGAGCGCCAGCGTGCTCTCGTAGAACGAGTGGTAGATCTGGTCGTAGAGCTGGGCGTGGGCACCGAGGCGCTGGCCGGCACGGTCGAGTGCGATCAGCTCGGTGATGAAGGTGTTGCCGATGCCGATGAAGTCGCTGCCGGGCGAATAGAAGGGGTCGAGAAAGAGACCCGCTTCGCCGGTGAGTGCCCATCGCTCGGCCGAGAACACCTGCTTGCAGCCATAAGAGAAGTTGCGAAAGAAAGCGAAGTCCTGCAGGGCATCGCGCTTGCCGTCGAGCTCGTCGAAAAGGCGCGGCTGCCAGCGCTCCAGCCAGGTCATCACCTTGTCGAAGGTGTTGATCGACTCGAGCGAATGCAGGCGCGGGTCGGCCACGATGCCGACCGAGTGCGAGCCGGAGGCCAGCGGGATCAACCAGACCCAGTAGCCGGCGCCGACCAGGTGGTTGGTCGAGAGCCAGCGCGAGTCGGGCGGGTCGCAGCGGTCGCGCCATGCGGTGCTGTCGGACCATCTGTCGATCTCGATGCGGTCTTTGATGCGAAACCAGACCGCGTTCGCCTGGTGCGCATTGGCTTCTTCGAGGCCGAGCTTGCGCTTGAGCAGGCCCGCGCGGCCACAGGCGTCGATCAGCCAGCGGGCCGAGACCTCATGCGCAAAGCCCGCGACTTCGAAGCGCACGCGATGCGGCGCGTCGCCCTCGCCCATCTCGATCTGGCGCACCAGTGCGGCGTCGACAAAGCGCACGCCGCGGCGCAATGCTTCTTGCCCGAGAAAGTTTTCGAAGATGCCGCGATCGATCTGGTAGCTGGGCACCGAGAGAAAGCGGCTGGCGCCGATCTCGGTCACCTGATCGATGTCGCGCCGGCCTTCGCTGAAGAAAAACCGAAAACCGAATTTGCGCAATTGGGCCGAGTCGAGATGCGCTTGCAAGCCCAGCACCTTGCTGAAATAGTGGGCGCCAATTTCGACCGACGACTCGCCGACCTTGTGCGCCGCCTCGGGCACCGGGTGCGCGCGCCGCTCGACGACGAGCACGTCGATATCGCCGAATTTTTGCTTGAGCTGCAAGGCGAGCGTGAGGCCGGCGAGGCCGCCGCCCATGATGACCACGTCGTGGTGAGCCGGTGTCGATGTCATGGCGCGAAGTATGCCGCGGCCGAATTTCAGGTGCTGCCCAAGCGCAGCTGCAGGCTGAGCTCGGCCGACAACGGCAACGTGACAGGCGCGGTGTCGCCGCGTGCGAGCGCCTCGAACAGCGGCAGCGCATCGGCCATCGCGTTGGCCGAGAGCGCCGACGCGGCTGCCGTGTGTGGCGGCTTTCTCGCAGCTGCCCTCTGCGCCAGCGCCCAACCGATGGACGCCTGGGTGCGCCGACTGCGCTTGGGTGCGATTACCAGCGCCACGGCGAGCAGGCCACGGCTGTCGTTGGTGGACGCAAGCGGGCCGCAGGCTTCGATGTCACAACCGACAAGCAGCACCGGCCGCGACTCGGCGGCGCATTGGGTCAGCGCTTCCAGCAGCCCGGCCGCGAAGCTGGTCTCGAAACCGCTGACCGCCGTGCTCGCCTGCAGGCAACCGGTGGCGATGCCCCAGTAACCCGAGCCGGCGTTGTGCACCGAGTTGTGAAATTTGGTGGGCGAGATCAGCCGTGGCGTGGTGACCAAGGTGCGGCAAAGGTAGTCGCTTACGCCAAGGTCGCCATGCGCCGACGTGAAGACGCTCAACAGGTCTTCGGCACGCCAGCCCGACCGCGCGACCGCGTGGCTCGCAACCTCGAGTACGAGCGCCACCGTGTCGGGCGCGCGCCGGCGCTCGGCCGCGGGCAGCAGTTCGGGCGCGGGACGGCGGGCCGGCGGATCGGCTTCGGCGCCCTCGCCGCGAAACGCCGCGAAGGCCGTGTCCCACCCAGGCAGCGTCGGTGCCCACAGCGCGATGCCGTCGATGGCGGCGTTCAGATCATTCATGCGGCGGCCCCTTCACCGGCGAACACCAGTACGCAGTTGGTGCCGCCGAAGCCGAACGAATGGCTCACCACACGACGCACCTCGCCGTGCGATGGCTGCAATCGAATCTGCGGCCCGCAGTCGGCATCGAGCGCCGTGCTGTTCACGGTGCCGGCCATCCAGCCGGTCTCGATCGCCAGCAGACCGAACGCGGCATTCAGCATGCCGGCGGTGCCCAGGGTGTGGCCGGTGAAGCCTTTGGTCGAGCTGGCATGGCTGCGCGGCCCGAACGATCGGGCAACGAGTCCGGCCTCGACCTCGTCGTTCTTGGCGGTTGCGGTGCCGTGCAATTGGATATGGTCGACGGCCGCAGCGTCGATACCGGCGCGGGCCAGCGCGTCGGCCAACGCGCGCTCGGCGCCCAGGCCCTCGGGGTGCGGGGTCGACATGTGGTGGGCGTCGCTCGATTCGCCGTGGCCGGTCAGCATCAACGCGCCCGCGCCCCGCTCGAGCAGCGCGAACCCAGCGGCCTCGCCGAGGTTGATGCCGCGCCGCGCCGCATCGAACGGCCGACAAGGTTCGGGCGACACCAGCTGCAAGGTGTTGAAGCCGAACAGCACACTGCCGCACAAGCTGTCGGCCCCGCCGACGACCGCCGCGTCGACCAGGCCCAGACGCAGCATGCGCTCGGCGGCGGCAAAGGCTTTGGCACTCGATGAGCAGGCGGTCGAGATCGTCAGGCACGGGCCGGTGAGCCGAAGGGCGTGCTGCACGAAGTTGGCGAGCGCATGCGGTGTGTGCAGCGTGCGGCTGCGCAAAGCCGCGGGAAAGTTGCCTTCGGCGTCGAGCATGCGGTACGCGTCTTCAGTTGCGCCGAAGCTCGAGGTCGAGGTGCCGAGGATCACCGCAACGCGCGCCGCGCCGAAGCGCGCACGCGCAGCATCGGCCGCTTCGATAAAGTCGTCGGCGTTGAGGCCCTGCCAGGCGATGCGGTGGTTGCGGCAGTCCCACGCGGCAAGGTGATCGGGCAGCGGCTGCGTTATGCCGTCGACCCGGCCGATGAAGGTTTCGAGCGGATCGGGGCCGAAGTCGTTCGGCCGCAGCGCGCTGCGGTGCGCGCGCAGCGCCTCCAGCATCGCGGCTTTGCCGGCGCCGATCGCCGAGGTGGCGGTGTAGGCAGCAACGCGAACCGGCGCGATCGGTGCAGGTGAGCAAGTCGTGGGCATGGTCTGCAAAAAGTCTGTTGAATGGCTGGGCGATACACTGAGTTATGACGTATACGTCAACTCAAAAAACCGGAGACAGCGTGGCCAAAAAGACCCTCGGCTTGAATGACTTTCAGTTCAGCGGCGCCCTCGACAAGGCGGCTGCCGCGGGCTTCGACCTGACCCGGTTCGACCCTGCTGCCAAGCCTCTGGGCTGCGGCGACAAGGCGCGCGACAAAGAAGCCGCGGCGGCGCTCGCCCTCGAGCTCGACGCGCTGCAAAACCTCTTCTACGCCGACAAGCGCTTCAAGTTGCTGGTGGTGCTGCAAGGCACCGACACCAGCGGCAAAGACGGCACGATACGCGGTGTGTTCGGCCAGATGAGCGCGCTCGGCGTGCACACCGTGAGCTGGAAAGCGCCGACCGAACCCGAGCGCGCGCACGACTACCTCTGGCGCATTCACCAGCAAGTACCGGCCGCCGGCGAGGTCACGATCTTCAACCGCAGCCACTACGAAGACGTGCTCGTGCCGCCGGTCAGTGGGTGGATTACGCCCAAGCAAACACGCGAGCGCTATGCGCAGATCAACGACTTCGAGCGCATGCTGACCGAGACCGGCACGGTGATCGTCAAGTGCCTGCTGCACATCTCGAGAGACGAGCAGCGCGTGCGCTTGCAAGAGCGGCTCGATGACCCGAACAAGCACTGGAAGTTCGCGCTCGGCGACCTCGAGGCCCGCAAGCAGTGGGGCGCGTACCAAAAGGCTTACGGCGCGCTGGTCGCGGCCACCGGCACACCGTGGGCCCCGTGGACGATCGTGCCCGCCGACTCCAAGATCCATCGGAATCTGATGATCGCAACGCTGGCCAAAGACGTGATGACCCGTCTGAAACTGCGCTACCCGCCCTCAGACCCGGCACTCGAGAACATCAAGGTCGTGTGACCGATCAGGCGACCGCAGGGACAACACCATGACCGGCCTTTCCGCCGAATTCCAGGCGCTCGCCAACTACCGACCGGCACACAAGGTCCGGTTCGTCACCGCCGCGTCGCTGTTCGACGGGCACGACGCAGCCATCAACATCATGCGGCGCATCCTGCAGGGCATGGGGGCCGAGGTGATCCACCTCGGCCACAACCGCTCGGTCGACGAGGTCGTCACCGCGGCGCTGCAAGAAGACGTGCAAGGCATTGCGATCAGCTCGTACCAGGGCGGTCACAACGAATACTTCAAGTACATGGTCGACTTGCTGCGCGAGCGCGGCGGCGCGCACATTCAGGTCTTCGGCGGGGGCGGCGGTGTGATCGTGCCGAGCGAGATCGCCGAGCTGCAGCGCTACGGCGTGACCCGCCTCTACAGCCCCGAAGACGGCCAACGCATGGGCCTGCAGGGAATGATCGGCGAGATGGTGATACGCAGCGACATCGACCTCTCGCCGCACGCACCGACAACGCTCGCTGCGATTCAGGGGCCGTCCGAGGCGCACCGGCGCGCGCTCGCGCAACTCATCACCGCGCTCGAAAACGGCGCGGTCGGCGCCGCTCTGAAGGCTGAGCTGCACGCCACGGCTGCCAGCACCAAAACGCCGGTGCTCGGCATCACCGGCACCGGCGGCGCGGGCAAGTCGAGCCTCACCGACGAGCTGATTCGCCGGCTGCGTCTCGACCAGGCCGACGCGCTGCGCATTGCCGTGATCTCGATCGACCCGTCGCGGCGCAAGAGTGGCGGTGCGCTGCTCGGCGACCGCATCCGCATGAACGCGATCGGGCCATGGGCGCACGGCCCGCGTGTCTTCATGCGCAGCCTCGCGACCCGCGACTTCGGCAGCGAGATCAGCCAGGCCCTGCCCGACGTGCTCGCCGCGGTGAAATGCGCCGGCTTCGACCTCGTGATCGTCGAGACCTCGGGCATCGGCCAGGGTGATGCGGCCATCGTGCCCTTGGTCGATGTGCCGATGTATGTGATGACACCCGAGTTCGGTGCTGCGAGCCAGCTCGAGAAAATCGACATGCTCGACTTCGCCGAATTCGTCGCGATCAACAAGTTCGACCGCAAGGGCGCAGCCGATGCGCTGCGTGATGTCGCCAAGCAGGTGCAGCGCAACCGCGAGGCATGGGGCACCAAAACCGACGAGATGCCGGTCTTCGGAACGATGGCGAGCCGCTTCAACGACGACGGCGTGACCGCGCTCTACCAGGCGCTCTTGCCGCGGCTGGCCGCAATCGGCATGCCGGTGGCGCAAGGCCTGTTGCCGATCGCCGCCACGCGGCACAGCACGCACGAAACACCGATCGTGCCGGGCGCGCGGATACGCTACCTTGCCGACATCGCCGACACGGTGCGCAGCTACAAGAAAGCAGCCCGCGCCCAGGCCGCGTTGGCACGCGAGATTCAACAATTGCGGGCCTCGGCGGCCATGCTCGCCCGCGACAAACCCGAGCGCTCGCGCGCCGCCGAGGCGGTCGTCAACCTCGCCGAGCAGCGCGAAGCGCGGCAAGACCCGCGCGCCGCCCGGCTGCTCGTCGACTGGCCTGCGCTGCAGGCCGCATATGCCGGCGATGAATACGTGGTGAAGATTCGCGACAAAGAGATTCGCACCGCCCTCACCCACACCACGCTTTCGGGCTCGAAGGTACGCAAGGTTGCGCTACCGACCTTCGAAGACCACGGCGAGATCCTGAAGTGGCTGTTGCTCGACAACGTGCCGGGGGCCTTTCCGTACACCGCAGGCACGTTTCAGTTCAAACGCGAGGGTGAAGACCCGACGCGAATGTTCGCGGGCGAAGGCGATGCGTTTCGCACCAACACGCGCTTTAAGCTCTTGAGCGCCGGCATGCCGGCCAAGCGGCTCAGCACCGCATTCGACTCGGTCACGCTCTACGGCAACGACCCGGCGCTGCGGCCCGACATCTACGGCAAGGTCGGCAACTCGGGCGTGAGCATCGCGACACTCGACGACATGAAAGTGCTCTACGGCGGCTTCGACCTGACCGACCCTGCGACCAGCGTCAGCATGACGATCAACGGCCCGGCGCCGACCATTCTGG
This sequence comes from Rhizobacter sp., assembly GCA_043753755.1. Taxonomy (GTDB): domain Bacteria; phylum Pseudomonadota; class Gammaproteobacteria; order Burkholderiales; family Burkholderiaceae_C; genus LMDS01. The sequence continues at coordinate 1,339 of JAYUWC010000054.1, read as the reverse complement.
CGATGTTCATGAACACCGCGGTCGACCAGAAGCTGGTGCAGTTCGGCATCGACAACGGCCGCGCCCCGAGCGCAGACGAGGCCGAAGAGATCACCGCGTGGGTCAAGCGAAACGTGCGCGGCACGGTGCAGGCCGACATCCTGAAGGAAGACCAGGGCCAGAACACCTGCATCTTCTCGACCGAGTTTTCGCTCAAGGTGATGGGCGATATCGCCGAATATTTCGTGCAGCACCAGGTGCGCAATTTCTACTCGGTCAGCATCAGCGGCTATCACATCGCCGAGGCCGGCGCCAACCCGATTTCGCAGCTCGCGTTCACGCTCTCGAACGGATTCACGTTCGTCGAGGCGTATCTGGCGCGCGGCATGCGCATCGATGATTTCGCACCCAACCTGAGCTTCTTCTTCAGCAACGGCATGGACCCGGAATACACCGTGCTCGGCCGGGTCGCGCGGCGCATCTGGGCGGTGGCGATGCGTGAGCGCTACGGCGCCGACGAGCGCAGTCAAAAGTTGAAGTACCACGTGCAGACCAGCGGCCGATCACTGCACGCACAAGAGATTCAGTTCAACGACATCCGAACCACACTGCAGGCGCTGATCGCGGTCTACGACAACTGCAACTCGCTGCACACCAACGCGTTCGACGAAGCCATTACCACCCCCACCGAAGACTCGGTGCGCCGCGCGATGGCGATCCAGCTCATCATCAACCGCGAGTGGGGTCTCGCGAAAAACGAGAACCCGAACCAGGGCGCCTTCATCATCGACGAGCTGACCCAGCTGGTCGAAGAAATGGTGCTGCAGGAGTTCGAACGAATTGCCGAGCGCGGCGGCGTGCTCGGCGCGATGGAAACCGGCTACCAGCGCGGCAAGATTCAAGAAGAGTCGATGCATTACGAGATGCAGAAACACACCGGCGAATACCCGATCGTCGGCGTCAACACCTTCCGCAACCCTCACGGCGACCCGGTGGTCGATGCGCTGGAGCTCGCCCGCTCGACCGAGGCCGAGAAGCAGTCGCAACTCACGCGCCTGGCCGAGTTTCAGGCGCGGCACGCATCGGCATCGCCGGCAATGCTCATGCGGCTTCAGCAAGCGGTGATCGAGAACCGAAACGTGTTCGAGGTGCTGATGGAAGCCGTGCGCTGCTGCTCGCTCGGGCAGATCACAGAGGCGCTGTTCGAGGTGGGCGGGCAGTACCGGCGCGGCATGTAGTTCGACAGGCCCGAGCGCGGCCAGCTGTATCGGTGAGCGACAGTCGGCGCGCGCCAGTCAGTGCGTAAGGAACAGCCGTCGATAGCCGCGCTCGCGCTCGGTCATCGGCTCGGCGTCGAGCA
>JAYUWC010000053.1:0-2301 GCA_043753755.1 Rhizobacter sp. | reverse complement strand
GGCATCGGCTCGATGGGCAACGACTCGCCGCTGGCGGTGCTGTCGGACAAGAACAAGCCGCTCTACAACTACTTCAAGCAACTGTTCGCACAGGTCACGAACCCGCCGATCGACCCGATCCGCGAAGCGATCGTGATGTCGCTGGTGTCGTTCATCGGCCCGAAACCGAACCTGCTCGACATCAACGCAGTCAACCCCCCGATGCGGCTCGAAGTCTCGCAACCCGTTCTCGATTTCGACGACATGGCGCGGCTGCGTCGAATTGAAAAACACACTGGCGCCAAGTTCAAAAGCTACGAACTCAATATTACGTACCCACTTGTTTGGGGCGACGAAGGCGTCGAAGCCAAGCTGGCCTCGCTGTGCGCCGAAGGTGTCGATGCGCTTAAGAGCGGGCACAACATCCTGATCATCAGCGACCGGCAAATGAACCGCGATTTCGTCGCGATCCCAGCCGTGCTGGCACTTTCGGCCATCCACCAGCACCTGGTGCGCGAGGGCCTGCGCACGACGGTGGGTTTGGTCGTCGAGACTGGCTCGGCGCGTGAGGTGCATCACTTCGGAGTGCTCGCCGGTTACGGCGCCGAGGCGGTGCATCCGTACCTCGCAATGGAGACGCTGGCTTCCATTCACAAAGAATTGACCGGCGACCTCTCGGCCGAAAAAGCGATCTACAACTACGTGAAGGCGGTTGGCAAAGGTCTTTCCAAGATCATGTCGAAAATGGGTGTCTCGACTTACATGAGCTATTGCGGCGCCCAACTTTTCGAGGCGATCGGGCTCGACAAGAAGCTGGTCGAAAAATACTTTCGCGGCACCGCGAGCCAGATCGGTGGCATCGGGGTATTCGAAGTCGCCGAAGAGGCCATTCGCATGCACCGGGCCGCGTTCGGCGATGACCCGGTACTCGAGACCATGCTCGATGCAGGTGGCGAGTACGCCTGGCGTGTGCGCGGCGAAGAGCACATGTGGACGCCTGACGCGATCGCCAAGCTGCAGCACAGCGCGCGGGCCAACAAATTCGAGACCTACAAGGAATACGCGCAGATCATCAATGACCAGTCGCATCGCCACATGACGTTGCGCGGCCTGTTCGAGTTCAAGGTCGACCCGATAAAGGCGATCGCAATCGACGAGGTCGAACCCGCGAGTGAGATCGTCAAGCGCTTTGCGACCGGCGCGATGTCATTGGGCTCGATCAGCACCGAAGCGCATGCCAACCTGGCGGTCGCGATGAACCGCATCGGCGGCAAGTCGAACACGGGCGAGGGCGGCGAAGACCCGGCCCGTTATCGCAACGAATTGAAAGGCATCCCGATCACGCAGGGCACCAAGTTCAGCGATGTGATCGGGCCGGGCAACATTCAGGTCGATTTCGAGCTGAATGCCGGTGATTCGTTGCGCTCGAAGATCAAGCAAGTGGCCTCGGGCCGCTTCGGGGTGACGACCGAATACCTGCAGAGCGCCGATCAGATTCAGATCAAGATGGCGCAGGGTGCCAAGCCGGGCGAAGGCGGGCAATTGCCGGGCGGCAAAGTGACCGACTACATCGGCATGCTGCGCTATTCGGTGCCCGGTGTCGGCCTGATCTCGCCGCCGCCGCACCACGACATCTACTCGATCGAAGACCTGGCCCAACTCATTTACGACCTGAAGGAAGTGAATCCTTCCGCGCTGGTGTCGGTGAAGCTGGTCTCGCATGCCGGCATCGGCACCATCGCTGCCGGTGTGGTGAAGGCGTATGCGGACCTGATCACCGTGTCGGGTTACGACGGCGGCACCGGCGCGTCGCCGGTCTCGTCCATCCATCATGCCGGCACGCCGTGGGAGCTGGGCCTGTCGGAGATTCAGGAAACCCTGCGCCGCAACGACCTGCGCCATCGCGTGCGCGTACAGGTCGATGGCGGCTTGAAGACCGGCCTCGATGTCATCAAGGGCGCCATATTGGGCGCGGAAAGTTTTGGCTTTGGCACGGCGCCGATGGTGGCGTTGGGCTGCAAGTATTTGCGCATCTGCCACTTGAACAATTGTGCGACCGGCGTGGCGACGCAGGATGCGCGCTTGCGCAAGGATCACTTCACCGGGCTGCCGGACATGGCAGCGAATTTTTTTAAATTCGTGGCTGAAGACGTTCGGCAGTGGTTGGCGAGGTTGGGCGTTAGCCGGCTTCAGGACTTGATTGGACGGACCGACTTGCTCGAATTGGCCGACGGCCAGAACGAGCGACAGCGAGGGCTCGACCTGCGACCGATCCTGGCCGCCAGCGGCCTGCGCAGCGACGCCGCCCAATATTGCACCGAA
>JAYUWC010000052.1:0-2303 GCA_043753755.1 Rhizobacter sp. | reverse complement strand
ACGCGGGTGGGCGACGTTACGCTGTCAGAGCTTGAACCGTCGATGACGGCGCATGACCTCGCAAGCTTCAAGCTCGACATTGCACATCGGTATCTGGCTCATTACCAGGCTCGCCGGGCAAGTGCGAGCGATTCCACCTCCGCACCAGCACCCACCAGCGAATTCCTGAACCGTTTACCGCCTGCAACGCGTAAGCGCTGGGACTCGCAACTCATCGGCGGGCCGACGTTGAACGAAGTTGTCGCCAGCGTTGCGCAAGGCGGAGGTGGGCTCACGATCGAGAGCGTCGATCAGGCGGTTCGTCGTGCGCAACCCGCCTTGAGGCCACCCACATTTCCCTACCTTGACCCGCATAGCGCAGCCGACGCGCGCTCCTACGAGATCCGTTATGACACCGCCAGCGACTTTTCAAAAAAATTGGGGGCAGCTTTGGCAACGCACGTGGACGTGGCGATTCAAATTCGCTCCGCCGATGGCAGCAGGCGCCTGGACGTCTACCGACACGAAGAAGTCGAGTCATACGGCTCCGAGGCAAACGGGGCCATGGTCATCGATCAACGTGACGGTTTGGCGGTTGCACAACCCAACGGCTTGCGCGCCGCAATTGCGGGCGCGCTCGGCATCGAAGGAGACGACTACGGTGCCGTGGTCGTGTCTTATGGTTCATCCGCCACCGTGATGGCAAACAATGCGCGACCGTATCGAAGCGCCGACGAAGTGCTGAGAATGGGAATTGCAGATCCGGCTTCCAGGCAAGAGTCGCCCTTGCCGCGGAGCCCTGCTCAAAAGCTCTCGAAACTGCAAGGCGATTACGCGTCGTTCCTCCGCTCGCTCGACGTGCGCCGGTCACAAGGCCTGCCTTTCGACAGCCACGGTTCGAACCGATTGATGAATTACGCTGAAAAGCTAGCCGACGCATCGCCTGGGCCGATCGGCGAACAAAGCGAGCGAATCAGGACGTCGCTCGACACCCTGGGGCTCATCGACTATGACCTTAGAACTTTGCGTTCGAGCGGTGAAACCAGCCTAACGGTTGAAAGCGGCTTGGCGAAAATTCGAGAAAACATTGGTCGCCATGGTTTCCCGGCGAACTACTCGGGGCCCCGTGATGAAATTCAGTTGCTCCAACGAATAATCACAACTTGGGGTCGATGCGCCATAAACATTTTTCAGGAAAAACCCACCGGCTTCGCCGAGTTGGACGGCCTGCCCCAGGCTCGCCGCTTGGAAATTGATCCCTCACCTGCGAAGTTGCTGGAATGGTTTTTTGGCAGTCGCAACGACTGGAACCAGTGGTTCGAATCTATGTAGCGTGGCAGCAGAGATACAGGGCGCCGTTTTCGACGATCAAGATGCGCGGCCTCACTCGGTAGGCAAGAACCCTTCGATCGACAGGTAGCGTTCGCCCGTGTCGTAGTTGAAGCCCAGCACCGTGGCGCCGGCGGCGAGCGAGGGCAGCTTCTGGGCAATCGCGGCGAGCGTGGCACCCGACGAGATGCCGACCAACATGCCCTCTTCGCGCGCCGCGCGCCGCGCCATGTCGCGCGCGGCTTCGGCCTCGACCTGGATCACGCCGTCGAGCAAGTCGGTGTGCAAGTTTTTCGGGATGAAGCCGGCGCCTATGCCTTGAATCGGGTGCGGGCTGGGCTTGCCGCCGCCGATGACCGGCGACGCCGAGGGCTCGACCGCAAACACCTGCAACTTCGGCCACATCTTCTTGAGCACCATCGCGCAGCCGGTCAGGTGGCCGCCGGTGCCGACACCGGTGATCAGCGCGTCGATGCCGCTCGGGAAATCTGCGGCGATTTCTTGCGCGGTGGTGCGCACGTGGATGTCGATGTTGGCCGGGTTCTCGAACTGCTGCGGCATCCAGCCGCCCGGCGTTTGAGCGACGAGTTCGGTCGCGCGGGCGATGGAGCCGTTCATGCCCTTCTCGCGCGGGGTGAGTTCGAAGCTCGCGCCGTACGCCAGCATCAGCCGGCGGCGCTCGATGCTCATGCTGTCGGGCATGACCAGAATGATCTTGTAGCCCTTCACCGCCGCGACCATCGCGAGGCCGACGCCGGTGTTGCCCGAGGTCGGCTCAATGATGGTGCCGCCGGGTTTGAGCGCGCCCGAGACTTCGGCCGCCTCGACCATGGCCAGCGCGATGCGGTCCTTGATCGAACCGCCGGGGTTGGCCCGCTCGCTCTTGATGTAGACGCTGTGGGTCGCGCCGAAGAGCCGGTTGATGCGGATGTGCGGCGTGTTGCCGATGGTGTGCAGGATGTCTGTGGCCAGCATGGCGGTACTCCTCGGGTGGT
>JAYUWC010000051.1:0-2306 GCA_043753755.1 Rhizobacter sp. | reverse complement strand
TGCCGAAGGTGTGGCCGAACTCGAAGCGCTGGGCGCGACCGCCTTCGTGCTCGACGTGACCGACGCGGTCAGCGCATCGGGCGTGGCATGGCGGGTCGACAACGCCGGCTTCGATGTCGCGATCGTCAACGCCGGCGTCTACGGCCCGCCCACCGCGGGCCTCGAGACGCCGACCGAAGCCGACTTCGACCAGGTGATGCACACCAACGTGCTCGGCGCCATGCGCGTGATTCCGCAATTGAGCGATGCGCTTGCCGAGGGCGCGAAGCTCGCGGTGCTGTCGTCGCAGATGGGCTCGATCGGTGCGCGAACCGGCACCTCGGGTTGGCTCTATCGCGCCTCGAAGGCGGCGCTCAACTCGGTGTTGAAAGACGCTTCGATCGCGCTCGAGGGCCGCGCCTGCTGCATCGCCTTTCACCCCGGCTGGGTGCAGACCGACATGGGCGGCGCGCACGCGACCTTGACGCCGCAGAAAAGCGTCGCTGACATGCGCGCCACGTTGGCCCGGGTCACGCCGGACCAGAACGGCTCGTTTCTGAACCACGACGGCAGCGCGATCGTCTGGTGAGCGGTGCGGCCTTCGTGCGCCAGCGACGACACGCCAAAGACCAGACACAAAAGAAGAGGCAACCCGATGCGACTCACCGAAGACCACCGCGCGGTGCAAGACGCCGTGCGCAGCTATGTGCAGGACCGGATCGCGCCCAACGCAGCGGCCTGGGACAAATCGCATCACTTTCCGAAGGCCGAGCTGCGTGGCCTGGCCGAGCTCGGCTGCTACGGTGTGGCGGTGCCGACCGAGTGGGGCGGCGCCGGGCTCGACTACCTCGCGCTCGCGGTCATTCTTGAGGAGATCGCCGCCGGCGATGGCGCGACCTCGACCGTCGTCAGTGTCAACAACTGCCCGGTCTGCTCGATCCTGATGGCCTGGGCCGATGAGGCACAGAAAGGAGCATGGCTCACCCCGCTGGCTCGCGGCACGATGCTGGGCGCGTTTTGCCTGACCGAGCCGCACGTGGGCTCGCAGGCCGATGGCCTGAAGACCACCGCGGTGCGGGTCGAGGGCAGCGAAGGCGACGCGTATGTACTCAACGGCGTCAAGCAGTTCATAACCAGCGGCCAGAACGGCGACGTCGCGATCGTGATGGCCGTGACCGACAAGGCAGCCGGCAAGAAGGGCATCAGCGCGTTCATCGTGCCGACGAGTACACCCGGCTACACGGTCGCGCGGCTCGAAGACAAGCTCGGTCAGCATGCGAGCGATACCGCACAAATCGTCTTCGAGAACTGCCGCGTGCCGATCGCCAACCGGCTCGGCGAAGAAGGTCAAGGCCTGAAGATCGCGCTCTCGGGCCTCGAGGGGGGCCGCATCGGCATCGCCTCGCAAGCGGTCGGCATGGCGCGCGCGGCATTCGAGGCGGCGCTGGCTTATTCGAAAGACCGGGTCGCGTTCGGCCAACCGATCTTTCAGCACCAGGCGGTGCAATTTCGTCTGGCCGACATGGCAACGGGCATCGAGGCGGCGCGGCAGTTGATCCACCACGCCGCCAGCCTGAAGGATGCCGGCGTGCCCTGCCTGAAAGAAGCCGCGATGGCCAAGCTCTTCGCGAGCGAAATGGCCGAGCGGGTGTGCAGCGATGCGATCCAGGTGTTCGGCGGCTACGGCTACGTCAGCGACTTTCCCGTCGAACGCATCTACCGCGACGTGCGGGTGTGTCAGATCTACGAAGGCACGAGCGATGTGCAGAAGATTTTGATCGGGCGGGCGCTGGCATGAGCTTTGATGCCGGACGCATCAAGGCGCTGGTGTTCGATATTTTCGGCACGGTCGTCGACTGGCGCGGCTCCATCGTTCGCGAAGGCGTTGCGCTCTCGGCCGAGCTGGGCATCGATGTCGACTGGCCCGCGTTCGCCGACGCCTGGCGCGCTGGCTACCAGCCCGCGATGCAGCAGGTGCGCAGCGGCGAGATCGCGTGGACGAAGCTCGACGACCTGCACCGCACGACGCTTGCCGGCTTGCTCGAACGTTTCGGCCTCGAGGCACTGACCGAAGCGCAGCGTGAGCACCTCAACCGGGTCTGGCACCGGCTCGATCCCTGGCCCGGTTCGGTGGCCGGGCTGACGCGGCTCAAATCGAAGTTCGTCATCGCGACCCTCTCGAACGGCAACGTCTCGTTGCTCGTCGACATGGCCAAGCACGCCGGTCTGCCGTGGGACGCCGTGCTCTCGGCCGAAACAATGCGCCACTACAAGCCCGACCCCGAGGTCTATGTCGGCGCCGCGCGTTTGCTCGGCATCGAATGCGA
>JAYUWC010000050.1:0-7187 GCA_043753755.1 Rhizobacter sp. | reverse complement strand
AGGGCAGGTTCTTCATGTCGGCGGCGACCGGCGTGTGATCGCTGACCAGCGCATCGACCGTGCCGTCGGCCAACGCCGCGCGAATCGCATCACGGTCGCGTTGCTGACGCAGCGGCGGCGTGAGGCGCATCGAGGCGTCGAAGTAGCCGATGTCGATGTCGGTCAGGTGCAGCGAGTTGATGCTGACGTCGCAAGTCACCGGCAAGCCTTCTGCTTTGGCGCGGCGCACCTGCTCGATGCCGGCGGCGCTGCTGAGGCGGCACAGGTGAACGCGCGCGCCGGAGTCGCGCACCAGCTCGAAGATCGTGGCGAGCGCGATCGTCTCGGCGATCACCGGCACACCGGCCAAGCCCATCCGGGTCGCGAGCGCGCCCTTCGCGGCCACGCCGTTGCCGAGCCAGGCATCGCTCGGCCTGAGCCACGTGGTGTAGCCGAAGGTCGCGGCGTATTGCAACGCGCGGTGCAGCACCAGCGTGTCGCGCACCGGCACCTCGGCCTGCGAGAAACCGACGCAGCCGGCGTCGGTCAGTTGCGCCATCTCGGTCAATACCTCGCCGCTCAGCCCGCGCGTCAGAGCGCCCAGCGGGTAGAGGTGCGCGAGGTTCAAGTTGCGGGCGCGAAACTTCAGCATCTGCACGAGACCCGGCTCGTCGAGCACCGGCTCGGTATCGGGCGGGCAGACCAGGCTGGTCACACCCCCGGCCACGGCGGCCGCCATCTCGGACTCGAGCATGCCTTCGTGCTCGTGCCCCGGCTCGCGCAAGCGTGCCGCGAGGTCGACCAGGCCCGGTGCGACCACCAGGCCGGTCGCATCGATCGTGCGGTCGGGAGTGAAGCCTTCGGCGACGCTGCCGAGCGCGACGATTCGTCCGGCCGCGATCGCGAGGTCACCGGTCGCGTCATGGCCTGTCGCAGGGTCGACGATGCGACCGCCTTTGATCAGCACCTTCACGCCAGATTCCCCGCGATGATCGACATCACCGCCATGCGCACTGCGATGCCGAAAGTCACCTGCGGCAGGATCACGCTCTGCCGACCGTCGGCCACCACTGAGTCGATCTCGACTCCGCGGTTGATCGGCCCCGGGTGCATCACGATCGCATCGGGCTTCGCCAGCGCCAGCTTCTCGGCCGTGAGGCCGTAGCCCTTGTAGTACTCGGCGGCGCTCGGCAAAACGGCGCCGCTCATGCGCTCGTTTTGCAGCCGCAACATGATGATCACGTCGACGCCGCTGATGCCCTCGCGCATGTCGTGACAGACACGCACGCCCATCGCGGCGAGGTCACTCGGCACCAGCGTTTTCGGCCCGATGGCGCGAATCTCGGGCACACCCAGCGTCGTGAGCGCGTGAATGTCGGAACGGGCCACGCGCGAGTTGACGATGTCGCCGACGATCGCCACCGTCAGGCCGGTGAAGTCTTTCTTGAAATGGCGGATCGTGTACATGTCGAGCAGCCCTTGCGTCGGGTGCTGGTGGCGGCCGTCGCCGGCGTTGACGACATGCACATGCGGCGCGCAGTGCTGGGCGATCAAGTAAGGCGCGCCGCTCTCGCTGTGGCGCACGACGAACATGTCCGCGTGCATCGCCGAGAGATTGGCGATGGTGTCGAGCAAGCTCTCGCCCTTGGCCGCGCTGGAGCGCGCGATGTCGAGGTTGATGACGTCGGCCGAGAGTCGCTTGGCCGCGATCTCGAAGGTGGTGCGGGTTCGTGTGCTGTTCTCGAAAAACAAATTGAACACGCTCTTGCCGCGCAGCAGCGGCACCTTCTTGACCTCGCGGTCGTTGACGCTGAGAAAGGTGCCGGCGGTGTCGAGAATGTGGTGCAGCACCGAACGCGGCAGGCCCTCGATCGAGAGCAGATGGATCAGCTCGCCGTGGCGATTGAGTTGCGGGTTGCGCCGGCTGAGCATCAGGAGCTTTCTTCGACGCTGAAGCTGAACCGGCCGGCGTTATCGCGCACGAGCGAGAGCCGCTGCGCCGCCGGCAGCGTGATGCGCGCGGCCGAGACGCTGGCGGCAATCGGCAGCTCGCGCCCGCCGCGGTCGACCAGCACCGCGAGTTGCACTCTGGCCGGGCGACCGAAGTCATAGAGCTCGTTAATGACCGCGCGAATCGTGCGGCCGGTGTAGAGCACGTCGTCGACCAACACGATCGGCTTGCCGCTCACGTCGAACGGCAGTTTGGTGTGGTCGGCGCCGGCAGTGAGGCCGCGCGAGCCGAAGTCGTCGCGGTGCAGTGCGCTCGAGATCACGCCGTGCTCGCCGGGGCGTTGCAGATCGCGCTGCAAACGCTCGGCAAGCCACGCGCCACCCGACCAGATGCCGACCAGCACGGTGTCGGGTTCGAGCAAGACGCGCACGCCGGCCAGCAGGTCGGTGTAAAGCGATTCGGCGTCGAGGTTCAGGCAGCTCATTCCAGGCTGCTGAAATATTGGTTGAGGATGATCGCGGCCGAGGCAGCGTCGAGGTCGCGCGCGCCGTCGCTGGCGGCTTCGGTCGTCGAGTAGCGCTCGTCGACCTCGTGCACCGGCAAGTTGAAGCGGCCGCGCAGTTGTCGCACGAAGCGGCGTGCGCGCTCGGTGTTGTCGTGCGCCGCGCCGTCAGGGTGGAACGGCACGCCAACCACCAAGGCGCTCGGCTGCCATTCATCGATCAGCTGGCCGATCGCATCGAATCGCGCTTCGCCCTCGAGCGCCACCGTTCGCAGCGGATTCGCTTGCCGCGTCAGCAAATTGCCGGTGGCGACGCCGACGCGTTTCGTGCCGAAATCGAAGGCGACAAATGACAGAGGGTGCTCGACGCTAGCGGCCGCAATCGCCCGGCTCATGCGTGCCCCGCCTCCCCGCTCAGCATGTGGGCGGCTATGCCGAGCAGCGAAAGCGCTTTGTCGTAGCGCTGCTCGACGGGTGTGTCGAAGATGATCCCGCGCTCGGCGTCGACGTTGATCCAGCCGTTGCGGCTCATCTCGTCCTCGAGCTGGCCGGCGCCCCAGCCGCTGTAGCCCAGCGTGATCAAAATCTTCTTCGGGCCGGCACCGTTCGAGAGCGCCTCCAGCACGTCTTTGCTGGTCGTCATTTCGAGCCCGCCAGGAATTTGCAACGACGAGTTGTAGTGCCCGCCCTCGCCCTCGTTGCCGCCCAGACGTTCGTGCAACACGAAGCCGCGCTCGGTTTGCACCGGGCCGCCGAAGTACACCGGCACGTCGGCCAGGTCTTCGCGGTCGAGCGTGAGTTCGACCTTCTCGAACAGGTTCTTGAGCTTGATGTCGATCGGCTTGTTGATGACCAGACCCAACGCGCCCTTCTCGGTGTGCTCGCAGAGGTAAACCACGGTGCCGGCGAAGGTGCTGTCGCGGGCCCCGGGCATCGCGATCAAGAACTGGTTGGTGAAGTTGATCGGTGCACTGGCCATGCATCGAATTTTAGACCTGGGGCAGACTCCCCCAGATGCAAAACTCTATCGACAAAGCCCTGGTCTGGTTTCGCCGCGACCTGCGGGCGCACGACAACGCCGCGCTGCATCACGCGCTGCGGGCGGCGCGGCAGGTCTGGTGCATGTTCGTGTTCGACACCGACATCCTCGGCCCACTGCCTCAGGCCGACCGGCGAGTCGAGTTCATCCACGCCAGCTTGATCGAGCTCGATGCGCAGCTGCGCGAGATCGGTGGCGGAGAGGTGCGCCTGCTGGTTTGCCATGGCCGTGCCCGCGACGAGGTCGTCCGGCTTGCCAGCGAGTTGGGCGTGCAGGCGGTCTACGCAAACCACGACGATGAACCCGATGCGCTCTCGCGAGACCGCGCGGTGCGCGGTGCGCTTGCCGAGGCCGGCGTGGCGCTGCACACCTCGAAAGACCACGTGATATTCGAGCGCAGCGAGGTGCTGACGCAGAGCGGCACGCCCTACACGGTGTTCACGCCCTACAAAAATGCATGGCTGAAAAAGCTCGAGCCGTTTTTTCTCAAGGCCTACCCGATCCGAAGCCATGCCGCCGCGCTGGCCGCACCACCGAGCGGCGTGGGCTACCCGATGCCGTCGCTCGAGGCCATCGGCTTCAAGCCGACCAACCTTCGTGACCTGAAAATTCCCACGGGCGCAAGCGGCGCAAGTTCACTGCTGGCCGACTTCATGCCGCGCATCGACGACTACGGCGAGGCCCGCAATTTTCCGGCGATCAAGGGGCCGAGCTACCTTTCGGTGCACCTGCGATTCGGCACGGTGTCGATTCGCGAGCTGGCCACGGCAGCCTGCGCGCGCATGCGAGACGACCCCTCGGCAGGCGCCGGCGTCTGGCTCTCGGAGCTGATCTGGCGAGATTTCTATCACCAGATCCTGCACCACCACCCGCACGTCGTCGGAGCCTGCTTCAGGCCCGAGTACGACGCGATCCGCTGGGAGGAAGGTGCCGATGCCGATGCGCTGTTCGACGCGTGGTGCGAAGGCCGCACCGGGTACCCGCTGATCGACGCCGCAATGGCGCAAATCAACCAGACCGGCTATATGCACAACCGCCTGCGCATGGTGGTCGCGAGCTTTCTGACCAAAGATTTGGGCGTCGACTGGCGCCGCGGTGAAGCCTACTTCGCGCAGCAACTGAACGATTTCGACCTTGCCGCCAACAACGGCGGCTGGCAGTGGGCAGCCTCGACCGGTTGCGATGCGCAGCCCTGGTTTCGCATCTTCAACCCGGTGACGCAGAGCCGGAAGTTCGACCCGGAGGGCAAGTTCATCCGCCGCTACCTGCCGCAGCTGGCGGCACTGCCGAACAAGCTGATCCACGCGCCCTGGCTGGCGCGACCGCTGGAGTTGCTGGCCGCGGGTATCGAACTGGACCGCGACTACCCGCGGCCGGTGGTCGACCACGCGCTGGCCCGCGACCAAACCTTGCAGCGCTACGCGGTGGTCAAGAGCGGCTGACCCCGACCTCGACCGCAGCCGGCGCCAGCAAAAAAGCGCGCCGCGCTGGCCGAGGTGCGGCTCGTACAGTGTCCTGCGCCCGCCGTGGCGCGCCCGTCGTCAACAGCACAGCGGCCAGCAACCAAGCCGTGCCGCGGCGCAACCCGCGCTCAGAACAGTTCAACATCCCCGACCTTCGAGTCATCGACCAGGTCACCGCTGGCCACCAGAGCGGCATGGCTGAACACCTGGTTGCGACCGTGCGTCTTGGACCAGTAGACCGCGCGGTCAGCGCGCTCGAAGGCCGAGCTGGGCGTGTCGCCGGGATGCAGCCGGGTGTAACCCACCGACACGGTGATGTTGCCCACCTGCGGAAAGCTGTAGCCCTGCACGGTGACACGCAGCCGCTCGAAAGCGATGCCGGCGTCGTCATCACCGGCGCAACGCACCAGCACCACGAATTCTTCACCGCCAAAGCGGTAAAGCCGGTCGTAGAAGCGGAACACCGAGCGCATCAGCCGCGACAGCAGCAGCAACACCTCGTCACCGATCAGGTGGCCGAAGTTGTCGTTGACCAACTTGAAATGGTCGATGTCGATGACGCCGAGGTAGTGCGGCTGCAGCGCCGGCGGCACGCGGCGATCGGCCAGCGCAGGGCCGGCGACCGAGGCCGCGGCGTCATCGCCCGGCAGCGTGGCCAGTTTGAAGAAGGCGTCATCGAAGGTCTTGCGGTTGAGCAGGCCGGTCAGGGTGTCGCGCTCGCTGTAGTCGAGCAACGCCTGGAAGTTGCGAAAAATGCGCAGGATGCTGTCCACCAGCCGGTGCGCCGCGGTGTCCAGCGGGTCGTTGGTCTGCAGTTCGAGCACGCCCACCGCCTCGCGGTCAGTGGTCAGCGGGAACACCGTCAGGTGCGGCCCACCCGGCACCGTCCGGGCCGGCACCACCGACGTCTGCTGCCGCAACGCCTGCAGCCGCGCCGGAAAGGCATCGAGCGCGGGCAGGTCACTCAGGTCGGTGTACAGCGGGTCGGCCGAGGCGGCCACGTCGCGCAGCCCGAGGCGGGCGCGGGTCAGCCAACGCCGATTGGAGTCTTCCCCGACACAACGGTGGATCGCCACCTCGCGGGCCTGCAGCAGGTCGCGCAGCGCTGCCACCAAGGTGGTGTCGGCGAGGTCTCGGTCGCGGTAGGCAGTCAGCTCGACGAGGTGTTCAACGACTTGCGGCATGGGGCGATCCAGCTTGATCTGGAGGTGGCAAACACAATGGCCGTCAAGCCGCCACCGCACGGCGGGCATATCGCGCTACCAAGGCGAGCAACTCGTCTTCGGCATAGGGCTTGCCCAAGTAGTGGTCGACACCCAGCTCGGCTGCGTAGTCACGGTGTTTCTGGGCGATGCGCGAAGTGATCATGATCACCGGCAGCCGCGCGAGGCGGGCGTCGGTACGCAGGTTGCGCACCAGGTCAAAACCGTCCATGCGCGGCATCTCGATGTCGGTCAGCAGCACCGCAGGCAGCTCGCCGGCCATCTTGTCCAGACCATCGAGGCCGTCCTTGGCAACGACCACGCGGTAGCCTTCGCGCTGCAGCAGGCGCTGGGTGATGCGGCGCACGGTCAGCGAGTCATCGACCACCAGCACCAATGGCGCCAGCGGTTCCACCTCGGCCACCAGGCGCTCGGCGCCGGTGCCTGCGGCCTGGGCCAGCGCGACCCGGGTGGCCGCGCTGGCGGTCTCGCCGTACAACGTGGCCAGCGCCACCGGGTTGTAGATCAACGCCGGCAGGCCAGACGGCAACAGCGTCAGGCCCACCAGGCCGGGCACGCGCGAGAGCTGCGGCCCGAGGTTCTTGACCACGACTTCGCGGTTGCCCAGCACCTCGTCGACATGCAGCACCACGCGCTGCGCGGCACTGCGCACCACCACCACAGGTGCCGTGCGGCTGCCTGCAGCGCTGGCCAGGCCACGCGGCGATCCGCCCAGCAACGCATCGAGCCAGAAGAACGGCAGCGCCTGGCCACCTTCGGTGAACTGGGCCTGGTCGTAGGCTTGCGCCAGCTCGGGCAGCTTGACGCGGCGCACGATCTCGATCAGCGTGGACGGCACGGCAAAGGCGCGCTCGCCGCAGCGCAGCATCACCACCTGGGTGACCGCCGTGGTCAGCGGCAGCACCAGGCGGAAACTGGTGCCCTGGCCCGGCGCGCTGGCGGTCTCGATGCGCCCGCCCATGGCGTTGACGTCGGTGCGCACCACGTCCATGCCGACGCCGCGTCCGGCCAGGCCGGTCAGCGTGGTGGC
>JAYUWC010000049.1:0-7198 GCA_043753755.1 Rhizobacter sp. | reverse complement strand
GCGTGCGCCTGTACGTCGACGGCATCCCGGCGACCCTGCCCGACGGTCAGGGCCAGATCAGCAACGTCGACCTCGGCTCGGTCGGCCGCATCGAGGTGTTGCGCGGGCCGTTCTCGGCGCTGTACGGCAACTCCTCGGGTGGCGTGATCCAGGTCTTCACCGAAGACGGCAGCGGCGCACCCCGCATTACCTTCGGCGCAGCATCGGGCAGCGACGGCGCGCTGCGTCTCTCGGCCAAGGCGAGTGGTGCCAACGGTGCGCTCGGCTACGTGATCGGCGCGAGTGAATTTCGCACCGACGGCTACCGCGACCACAGCGAAACCAGGCGCCGGCTCGGCAACGCCAAGCTCGCGCTGCGCATTACAGACGACACCAAAGTCACGCTGCTCGCCAACAGCGTCGCGCTGCCGACGGCGCAAGACCCGCTGGGCCTGACGCGCGCCCAGTTCGACGCCAACCCGCGCGGGGTCGACCCCTCGGCGCTGCAGTTCGACACCCGCAAGACCGTGAACCAGACCCAAGGCGGCATCGTCGCCGAGCAGCGCATCGACGGCGCCAACGCAGTGCAGCTGCTGGCCTACCTCGGGCACCGCGGCACGCAGCAATACCAGGCGATTCCGGTTGCCACGCAGAACAGCCCGTTGCACCCCGGCGGCGTGATCGTGCTCGGCCGCAATTACGAAGGCACCGACCTGCGCTGGACCCACCGCGGCGAGCTGCTCGACGCGCCGTTCACGCTGATCGGCGGCTTGAGCTACGACAACCTGATGGAGCGCCGCCAGGGCTATCGCAACTTCACAGGCGGCACGCTCGGTGTGCAAGGCGCCCTGCGTCGCGACGAGAACAACGCCGTGACGAGCACCGACGAATACCTGCAAGGCCACTGGCAACTCACGCCGCAATGGTCGCTCAATGCCGGGGTGCGTCACAGCAGCATCCACTTCGGCTCGAGCGATAACTTCGTCAACGCCACCAACCCCGACGACAGCGGCCGCGCGCGCTATGCCGCGACGCTGCCGGTGCTCGGCGTGATGTATGCCGTCAACGACCAGTGGCACGTCTATGCCGCGGCGGGCCGCGGCTTCGAAACGCCGACCTTGAACGAGCTCGCCTACCGCGCCAACGGCGCCACCGGCCTCAACTTCGGGCTGCAGGCAGCGCGCAGCAACAGCGTCGAGGCCGGCATCAAGGCGCGGCCGGCGGGCTGGGGCGAATTCAGCGCCGCGGTGTTTCGCACCGGCACCGAAAGCGAGATCGTCACGCAGACCAACCTCGGCGGCCGTTCGACCTTTCAAAACGCCGGCGCGACCCGCCGCACCGGCATCGAGCTCGCGTGGTCGGCGAGCTTCTTCGAGAACCTGAAAGCGCAGCTCGCCGCGACCGAGCTCAGCGCCACTTACCGCGATGCGTTCAAGACCTGCGCCGCCACACCGTGCACTGCCGCCACGCAAGTGCTGATCCCCGCCGGCAACCGCATCCCGGGTATCGCGCGCGGCGCCTTCTTCGCCTCGTTGAACTGGGCTCCGACGCTCGGCTTGCGCGGTGGTGTCGAGGCCCGCTACCTGACCCGCGTGGTGGTCAACGACGCCAACAGCGATGCGGCTGCGGCGTTTGCTGTGGCCTCGGTCAACGTCGGTTACGCGGTGGGTTCGGGTGCGTGGGAGTTGAGTAGTTTCGCCAGGGTCGACAACTTGTTCGACCGGCGATACGCCGGCTCGGTGATCGTCAACGAAGGCAACAGCCGATTCTTCGAGCCCGCACCCGGGCGCACCTGGCTCGCGGGTGTGTCGGCGACGCTGAAGTTCTGAAACGTGGCCGTGCGCGCCGATCCCTCCGACCGCATCGCCAGCAGCTTGCACTGGCTGATTGGCCTCGCGCTCATTGCACAGATCGCCTTCGGCTTCCTGCTCGACGAGATCGCGCCGCGGGGCACGCCCTCGCGCGGCGCAGTGATCAATTTGCACAAATCGATCGGCATGGTGCTCGGGCTTTTGATCGTGATGCGCTTGCTGTGGCGGCTCGCGCACCGGCCACCGGGCTGGCCGGCTTCGATGCCGCAGTGGCAGCAGCGCGCGCGGCGCGCATGAGCCACGCAGCGCTTTACGTGGGCATGCTGATGCTGCCGCTTTCAGGCTATGTCGCCTCCAACTTCAGCAAGCACGGCGTGAAGTTTTTCGGCCTCGCGCTGCGACCCTGGGGGCCCGACCTGCCGGCGGTCTACAACGCGCTCAATGCGGTGCACGTGGCGACCGGCTTCGTCTTCACAGCATTGGTCATCGGCCACGTGATGGCCGCGTTCAAGCACGCCTTCGTCGATCGGGACGTGATCTTCGCCCGCATCTGGCCCTTCTTTTCTCGAAAGACGACATGAGATTTTTTGCCCTCGCAACTGCCCTCGCAACTGCCCTCGCGACCGCCCTCGAAATCGCCCTCGTGCCCTCGGCCGTGCTTGCCGCCCCGTTCGCCTACGTGCCCAACGAAGGCTCGGGCACGCTCAGCGTGATCGACACCCAGACCGACAAGGTGGTCGCTGAGTTGCCCGCCGGCAAGAAGCCCCGCGGCACGGCAGTGAGCCTCGACGGCACGCGCGCCTACGTGAGCGACCAGCCGAACAACCGGCTCGTGGTGCTCGACCTTTTGAAGCGCCAGGGCGCAGGTGCGATCGCGCTCGGCGAGTCGCCGGAAGGCGTGGGCCTTTCGCCCGACGGGCGCTGGATCGCCGCGGCGATCGAAGAGTCGAACGAGATCGTGTTCGTCGACACCCGCAGCAACACAAAGTCGTTCGCCGTCACCGTGCGCGGCAAGAACCCCGAGCACGCAGTCTTCAGCCCCGATGGCCGGATGGTGTTCGTCAGCGCCGAAAACGGCGAAGCGGTCGACATCATCGACTTCGAGCGTCGCACGCAGGTGGCGCAGGTCGCGGTCGGTGCGCGCCCGCGCGGCATCGGCTTTTCGCCCGACAGCGCCGTCGCCTATGTGGCAGCCGAAAATTCGAACGAGCTTTACGTGATCGATGCACGCAGCTTCAAGATCCTCGCCTAGCTCAAAGCCGGCTCGCGCAGCAACGGCATCGCGGTGCACCCCGACGGCACACGCGTCTATGTCTCGAACGGCGGCGACGCGACCGTGTCGGTGTTCGACACAGCCAAGCGCGAGATCATTGGGACCATCGCTGTCGGCCAGCGGCCGTGGAACATGGCGCTCACCCCCGACGGCAAGAAGCTCTACGTCGCCTGCGGCCGCTCGGGCGTGGTGTCGGTAATCGACACCACACACAACACCAAAATCGCCGATGTGCCGGTCGGCAAACTGCCCTGGGGCGTGGCGATACGCTGATTTTTTCAACGTGGCATTCGGTGAAACTGGTACCCGCCACCAGCCAGTCACCGACATACCCGCTTTTCTCGACGCCGTAGCAGCGCCTCGCGCAGGTGCCCGGGCCCGAGCACTTCTTCGACCATATGAAGGTGCCGCATTGCGCAGCAGCGCCGATTCCTGGTGCCAATAGTGCGCTGATCGCCGTGCTCGACCGCACGACCTTGGGGCCAGCCTTCGAGCTTCAGTGCCGCGACGATCTGCGCGCTCTATGCGACGACGTTCGAAAACCAGTGGCTCAAGGGCCGGTCGACCGAGCTTGTGGTCGTGTACCTCGCGACTGCACCACGCTCCTGGCGCCTGACCCGCCCTCGATAATGCCGCGCATGCAAGTGTTTCGCGGCTTCCATCACCCCGGCATTGCGCCCGCCTGCGCCCTCACCATCGGCAACTTCGACGGCGTGCACCGTGGTCATCAGGCGATGCTGGCGCTGCTCAAATCCGAGGCCGAGCACCGCGGCTTGCCGGCCTGCGCAATGACTTTCGAGCCGCACCCGCGCGACTACTTCGCCGCACTCGCCGGCCAGCCCGCCTACGCGCCGGCACGCATCGCGACCCTGCGCGACAAGCTAAGCGAGCTGGCCCGCTGCGGGGTCGATCAGGCAATCGTGCTGCGCTTCGACCAGCGCTTCGCCGCGCAATCACCGCAGGCCTTTATCGACGACGTGCTGGCTCGCGGCGTGGGCACGAAGTACGTGCTGGTCGGCGATGACTTCCGCTTCGGCGCCATGCGGGCCGGCGACTACGCCATGCTCGATGCCGCCGGGGCAGCAGCCGGCTTCGACGTGGCCCGCATGAACAGCTACGAAGTGCACGGCCTGCGCGTCTCGAGTTCGGCCGTGCGCGAAGCGCTGGCGGCCGGCGACATGAACCGCGCCACCACCTTGCTGGGCCGGCCCTACAGCATCAGCGGCCATGTGGTGCACGGCGAGAAGCTCGGCCGCCAGCTGGGCGCACGCAATGCGGCGCGTGACGACGGCTTTCGCACGCTCAACCTGCGGCTGCATCACTCGAAGCCGGCTGCGCTCGGCATCTTCGCGGTGCGGGTCGAGGGCTTGAGCAAATTGCCGCTCGACGGCGTGGCCAGCCTCGGCCGGCGGCCGACGGTCGACGACAGCGGCCGCGTGCTGCTCGAGACCCACTGTTTCGACTGGCCCGCAGACCTGGGCGCAGAGGGGGGCTACGGTAGACTCGTCCGGGTGGAATTGCTGCACAAACTTCGCGACGAAGCCCGCTACGACGGCTTGCTTGCGCTCACCGCGGCGATCGCAGGCGACGCTGCCGATGCCCGCCGCTGGCTTGCGGCCCACGCCGCCCAAAACCGTCAAACCAGCCGCGACCGAATTACTTGACGGGCCGTGCTACGGGTCGATCCGACCTGCCGGCTCGAACCTCAGACGCTTCCCCGCGGCTACGCGGGCTTCCACTCCCCAAGTGCTGCGCGCCCCGATGCGCACGCCGAGCTTGCAACGAGCCTCACCATGTCTGACGCCCCCAAGACCGACTACCGATCGACACTGAACCTGCCCGACACGCCCTTCCCGATGCGCGGCGACCTGCCCAAGCGCGAGCCGGGTTGGGTCAAGCAATGGAGCGACGAAGGCACCTACCAGCGCCTGCGCGATGCCCGCATCGGCAAGCCGCGCTTCGTGCTGCACGACGGCCCGCCGTATGCCAACGGCACGCTGCACGTCGGCCACGCGGCCAACAAGATTTTGAAAGACATGATCGTCAAGGCACGCCAGCTCAAGGGCCTTGATGCGCGCTACACGCCAGGCTGGGACTGCCACGGCCTGCCGATCGAAAACCAGATCGAAAAAACCTTCGGCCGCAACCTTGCGCGGGCCGACGTGCAAGCCAAAAGCCGCGCCTACGCCGGCGAGCAAATCGCGCAGCAGATGGCCGACTTCAAGCGCCTCGGCGTGCTCGGCGACTGGGAGCACCCGTACCGCACGATGGACTTCGGCAACGAGGCGAACGAGATCCGCGTGCTCAAGAAAATGATCGCGCGCGGCTTCGTCTACCGCGGGCTGAAGCCGGTGTACTGGTGCTTCGATTGCCACTCGTCGCTCGCCGAATTCGAGATCGAATACGCCGACAGGAAATCGCAGACGCTCGATGTCGCGTTCGCCGCCGCCGAGCCAGACCGACTCGCGGCCGCATTCGGTTTGCCGTCGCTCGCGAAAGAGGCGTTCGTTGTCATCTGGACCACCACCGCGTGGACCATCCCGGCCAATCAAGCGCTCAACGTCGGGCCGGCGATCGCCTATTCGCTGGTCGATACCGAACGTGGCCTGCTGGTGCTGGCCAGCGCGCTGGTCGATAAGTGCCTGGCGCGCTACGGCCTCACCGGCAGCGTGCTTGCAACCACGACGGGCGCCAGGCTCGAGGGACTTCATTTTCACCATCCGCTGGCCCAGGTCGACAAAGGCTACGACCGCCTCGCGCCGGTGTACGCGGCCGAGTACGCCACCGACGACGACGGCACCGGCATCGTCCATTCGTCGCCCGCTTACGGCGTCGAAGACTTCAACTCCTGCCGCGCCCACGGCATGGCGCTCGACGACATCCTCAACCCGGTGCAAGGCAGCGGCGTCTACGAAGCCGCGTTGCCGCTGTTCGGTGGGCAGCACATCTGGAAGGCGGCGCCCGTCGTCATCGACACCCTGCGCGATGCCGGCCGGCTGATGGCCACAGCCAACCTCACCCACAGCTACCCGCACTGCTGGCGCCACAAGACGCCGGTGATCTACCGCGCCGCGGCACAGTGGTTCGTGCGCATGGACGAATCCGGTGCCGGCACACAGGGCGTGTTCGCGACCGAGTCGCCGGCCCAGACGCTGCGCCAAACCGCGTTGGCCGCGATCGAGGAAACCACGTTCTACCCCGAGAACGGCAAGGCGCGGCTGCACGACATGATCGCCAACCGGCCCGACTGGTGCATCAGCCGCCAGCGCAACTGGGGCGTGCCGTTGCCGTTTTTTCTGCACAAGGAAACCGGCGAGTTGCATCCCGACACGATGGCGCTGATCGACAGCGCCGCGGCCATCGTCGAGCAAGGCGGCGTCGAGGCGTGGTCGCTGTTGACCGTGGATGAAGTGCTCGGTGAAGAAGCACCGCACTACACCAAGAGCAACGACATCCTCGATGTGTGGTTCGACTCCGGCTCGACGTTTTTTCATGTGCTCAACGAGCGAGCCGGCAGCCACCCCGGCACGACCAGTGGTCATGGCAGCAACAACAGCGGCTGCGAAGCCGACCTCTATCTCGAAGGCCACGACCAGCACCGCGGCTGGTTTCATTCGTCATTGCTGATCGCCTGCGCGACCGAGGGCCACGCGCCCTACCGCGGTCTTCTCACTCACGGGTTCACGGTCGACGGCTCGGGCCGCAAGATGAGCAAGAGCGTCGGCAACTTCATCTCGCTGCAAGACTCGGTGAACAAGCGCGGCGCCGAAATCATCCGTTTGTGGTGCGCCGCGACCGACTACTCGGGCGACCTCGGCATCGACGAAAAAATCCTCGACCGCGTGGTCGACTCGTACCGCCGCATCCGCAACACGCTTCGCTTCTTGCTGGCCAACACCAGCGATTTCGACCCGACCCAAGACGCGGTGCCGCTGGCCGAAATGGTCGAGATCGACCGCTGGGCGCTGGCGCGCGCGAGTCAATTTCAAGACGAGGTGTTGGCGCATTTCGAGGCCTATGAATTTCACCCGGTCGTTGCCAAGCTGCAAGTGTTTTGCAGTGAAGATTTGGGCGCCTTCTACCTCGATGTGTTGAAGGACCGGCTCTACACGACCGCCCCGAAAAGCCGTGCGCG
>JAYUWC010000048.1:0-7226 GCA_043753755.1 Rhizobacter sp. | reverse complement strand
GTCGAAACGGCTGGTCTCGAGCGCGGCGATCAGCGGCTCCCAGCGTATCGAGCCATCAAGCAAACGAGCGCGCAATGCGCGGCGATCAACCTCGAGTTCGGCGTCCAGGGCGACCCGGTTCGAGACGCCAGCGTCCAATCGCGGGAACCACGCCGCTTCTTCGGCAACCAGCAGGTGATTCAAGGTGCCGTGCACACTCGTGAAGAGAAGCCCGCACGGGCGTCGATAGTGGGATTCGGGCAAGGCGTCGATCGATTCGAACAACCGCTGCGTCGCCCAGGCGTGATAGCGGGCAAGGTGGGTGAAGTAGGTGCGCAGGTCCATCGCTTTAGTGGCGGTCATGATCGCGTCGAATCAAAAGCGCTCGTAGGCACCGAGGGTCGCGGCATCGCGCCACGCCGGTGGGGCCTCAGCGCTGGCCCAGTATTCGTCGATGCCGTCGATGAGGGCACCGTCGAAATGGAACAAGGAATTGGCGAGAAAGCGTGCGCGGCCATGCCGCACTTCGATCACCGAATGCACGCGGCCATCGACGAGTGCGTTTATTTCGACCGCCCGCAGCGCCCAGCCTTCCGGGTAGACGGAGTTGACGCGGATGACGGCGTCGGCGTCGAAAAAGCGTTCGCCCGAGGCGGGCCAGATCATGGTGCAGCGGTCAACCAACAAGCTGCGCGCTGCAGGCCAATCGCGGCTCTCGATGGCGCGCCAAAGCCGTTCGACCGTAGCGCAACGCTTTTCGAGCGTGGCTTGGCGGCTGTCGATCACGGTCAATGTCGCCACGCCCGCAGGCCGCGCAGCTCTTCGAAGGCGTCGAAGTCGCGGTCGCAGTGCAGCAAGGCGTAGTCGCGCTCGATGCAGAAAGAAGCGACCAGCACGTCGATCGGGCCGCGCACCGTGACGCCCTGCGCGCGCAAGCTGCGGTAATGGGCCGCCGCCGCGAGCGCCAGGTCGTGGCCGGCGGTGGCTTCGATGTCGAGCGACTCCATCAGCTGCTTCGCGTCCCGGTGGCTGCGCTCGGACCGAAAACCGCGGAGGACTTCGAACAGCACCAGGTCAGGGACGACGATTCGGACTTCGCCGTTGCGCAGCAAGTGCTTGAGCAGTTCAGCCGCAGGGGCACCGGTTTGGTTGAAGAAGTCGATCCAGACGGACGAATCAACGACCAGCACGGCGCTTCGCTCCGACCGCCTTCGATGGCACCGTGGTCACTGGTTTTGCTCTGCGCTTGCCGGTGGCCGCGCTTGACGCGACGGTGAGCGCAGGCCGCTTCTCGACCGTTGCTTCGGCAACGACGGGTTGGGTCCAGTCGATCGATTCGTCTCCCTCCCACTTCAGCTTGCCCTCCCACTTCAGTATTTCTCGGTAAGCGACTTGGCGCGCAAGCAACTTCAAGCCGGCCTCTACCGCGTCTCTCTTGGTTCGATAGGGCCCGGCTTTCATGGCCTGGCTCATCAGGGCGTCGTCGATATCGATGTTTGTGCGCATGATGTGTATATAAGTTAACAGGTGCACACATATTACACAGCTACATCCTGAAGATGCCGAACTTGGCATCGGCGATCGGCGCGTTCAAGCTGGCCGAGATCGCGAGGGCGAGAACATCGCGGGTCTGAGCCGGGTCGATCACGCCGTCGTCCCAGAGCCGGGCGCTCGCGTAATACGGATGCGCCTGGGTCGCGAACTGATCGAGGATCGGCTGCTTGAACGCCGCCTCTTCATCGGTACTCCAGGCGCCGCCCCTGGCCTCGATGCCGTCGCGCTTGACGGTTGCGAGCACCGCAGCGGCCTGCTCGCCGCCCATCACGCTGATGCGCGCGTTCGGCCACATCCAGAGCAGGCGCGGCGAGTACGCGCGGCCGCACATGCCGTAGTTGCCGGCGCCGAAGCTGCCGCCGATGATGACGGTGAACTTCGGCACGGTCGCGGTCGAGACCGCTGTCACCATCTTGGCGCCGTGCTTGGCGATGCCCTCGGCCTCGTACTTCTTGCCGACCATGAACCCGGTGATGTTCTGCAAAAAGACCAGCGGAATCTTGCGCTGGCAACACAGCTCGATAAAGTGCGCGCCCTTCAGTGCCGACTCGGAAAACAGCACGCCGTTGTTGGCGACGATGCCGACCGGCATGCCTTCGATGTGCGCGAAGCCGGTGACCAGCGTGGCGCCGTAGCGCGCCTTGAACTCGTCGAACTCCGAAGCGTCGACGATGCGCGCGATGATTTCGTGCACGTCGAACGGCTTCTTGGTGTCGACCGGAACGACACCGTGCAACTCGTCGGGTGAGAACAGCGGCGGGCGCGGCGGCACCAGCCGCTGGCCGTGCACCTTCGACCAGTTGAGATTTGCGACCGCAGCGCGCGCGATCGCGAGTGCGTGTGTGTCGTTCTGCGCCAAGTGGTCGGCCACACCCGAGAGCCGCGTGTGCACATCGCCACCGCCAAGTTCTTCGGCGCTGACGATCTCGCCGATCGCGGCCTTCACCAGTGGCGGGCCGGCGAGAAAGATCGTGCCCTGTTCCTTCACGATGATCGACTCGTCGCTCATCGCCGGCATGTAGGCGCCGCCCGCCGTGCACGAGCCCATCACCACCGCGATCTGCGGGATGCCCTGCGCGCTCATGTTGGCCTGGTTGAAGAAGATGCGGCCGAAGTGCTCGCGGTCGGGAAAGACCTCGTCCTGGTTCGGCAGATTGGCGCCGCCGCTGTCGACCAGGTAGATGCACGGCAGCCGGTTCTGCTGCGCGATCTCTTGCGCGCGCAGGTGCTTCTTGACCGTCATGGGGTAGTAGGTGCCGCCCTTCACGGTGGCGTCGTTGCAGACGATCATGCAGTCGACGCCGGCGACGCGGCCGATGCCGGCGATCAGCCCCGCGCTCGGTGCGACGCCCTCGTACATGCCGTGCGCGGCGAGCGGCGCCACCTCGAGAAACGGCGTGTCAGGGTCGAGCAGCATCTCGACCCGGTCGCGCGGCAGGAGCTTGCCGCGCGCGAGGTGCTTGGCCCGCGGCCCTTCGCCGCCGCCTTGCACCACCCGAGCGAGCTTGGCGTTCAGGTCATCGACCAGCGCGCGCATCGCCGCGGCATTGGCCTTGAAGTCTTCGGAGCGCGGGCTGAGGCGGGAGGCGAGTGCAGGCATGGGGCATCCGAAAGGGGTCGAACACTGCAAGGCCGGAAAGGGGCCCTAAACTTCAACTGACGTATACGTCAACTGGAATTCTAGGGCGCCGCGACCTTCAGGCACTCGATGCCTGGACCCGATCACGCTCGCATGCGAACGCGTCAGAACGGCCCCTTCTCGAGCCAGCGCTCGATCATCGACCGGCGGTCGTTGCCCCAGAACGGCTCGCCGTCGATGACGAAAAAGGGCGCACCGAAGACACCGATCGCGATCGCGGCGTCGTTTGCACTTTTGAGCGCGAGCTTCCAGTGAGTGTCGTTCCAGGCGTCTTGCGCCTGCGAGCCGTCGAGGCCGAACTCGACGGCGAGCGCGCGCAGCGCCGCCGCATCGCTCAAGTCGACACCGCGCGCGAACAACGCCCGCAAGCCATGCCGGGCCCACTCGCGAGCCCGCTGGTGGTCACTCGCGTTCAGCCACCAAAAGATGCGCGCCGCGTTCGTCGTTGCGATCGGGAACTTCTCGGGCATCTTCAGCGGCACGCCGGCGAAGCGAGCCGAGCGTTCGAAGTCGAGCAGCGAGTATTCGCGCTTGAGCGGATACGACACCGGGCTCTTGATGTCGGTCACCTGAAACGTGGCGCCGAGCAGGATCGCGTGCCACGCGACCGTGCGGCCATGGCGCGCGGCCAGCGCTTCGATCCACTCGGAGGCGATGTACGAATACGGCGACGAGAAGTCGAAATAGAAATCGATGGCGGGCTTCGGTGCGTTCATGCCTGCAAGGCTACTGCGGCGCATGACCCTCGGTGTGCGCATTTTCCCGAAGCGTCGGTGCGTCGGGGTAGAGCTCATGAAGCGCAGTGAGCGTTGCAGACGCGACGACATGCTCGAGTGCCGCGGCGGTCTGCGCTGAAATCTCGCCGGCATCGCTTTCGGTTGCAGACTTACGCGGCGCGCCGGAACGCGCAGCGCCGGTTTCGCGTTCGCGCCAGATGATGGCCAGGGCCTCGCGATGCGGCGCCAGCGCGCGCTGAATCGTCTCGCGCCAGTGCGCGGGCGACTCGCCCTGCGTCCACTCGCCGCGGCCACGCCCGAAGTGGGCCACGGCGAGGTAGCGCAGCAACGCGGCCTCGAGCATCGCATCGAGCGCCTCGGCGTTCCAGGCGACCCACGACCGATCGGTGCCGCGCACCAGGTTCACGCAACGCGCCAGGCCCGCCGCGCCGAGCGCGCCGATCAGGCCGCCGGCGATCAGCCCGCCGCCGAGCGTGAGGCCGCCGCTCAAGATGTCGGCCTTGAGCCCGACGAGTGCGCCGCTCACCATGCCGCCCCAGAGCGCGGCCTTGCCTTCATCCATGCGCAGCCGGGTCTCGAAATGGGCGGTCAGGCGCAGCGTGATCTCGGCTTGCGCGCGGCCCTCGAGGCCATGCAGCGCGATGAGCTCGCCGATGCTTTCACGCACCTCGGCCGCCAAGCTTTCGGCGAGCGCCTTTTGCGCCAGCGCGAGCGGCGCTTGCTCGGCGTCGCCGATGCCGATCGCGCGGCCGACCCGCCGCATGCGGGCGATCAAAGTGGCCGGGTCGGGCACGGCTTCGCTCGCGGCCGCGAGCCGGGCGAGGCTGGCCGCGAGCGCGCGCATCGAAGCCTCGAAGGTCTGCGTGCGCGCGGCCCGCCACGCCACTTGCAGACGGCGCATCGCCGCGCGTTGCGCTTCTGGCAGCGCGGCTTCGATTGCTTGCAGCAGCGTGCCCTCTTGCACCCAGCAGCGCGCGAATGCATCGAGCGGCAGCACCGCGACGACGTGCGCGTGCTTCGCGAACTGGCGCCGCCAGCGCTCGATCTCGGCGCTCTCTTGTGCGCTCTCTCGCGGCGGGCCGAGCTGGTTCAACAGCACGATCACCGGCTTGCCGATCCAGCCGAGCAACTCCATTTCGGGTGCGACATAACCGGCCGCCTCTGGCGACTCGGCGGCGTTGACGAGGTAGAGCATCACGTCGGCCTCGTCGCGCACATTGCGCACCGCGCGCTGGCTGGCCCAGAACGGGCGGTCGCGCCAGCGGTCCCAGACCTGCGAGAGAAACCAGCCCAGCGGGTTGGCCGACTGACGCAGGCGCTTGACCAGCCGCACGCTGTCGCCGAAGCCGGGCGTGTCCCACAAGGTGAGCGTGTCGCCCTGCCTTGTTTCGATCAGGGTGAACGCATCGGCAAATTCGGTGACGTGTGCGGCGTCGCGCACCTCGCCCACGTCACGCGAGAGCAGCGTGCGGGCCAGCGTGGTCTTGCCGGCGTTGGTGTGCGAGACCAGGCTCAGCGCGATGCGGGCAGGTTCGTTCATGGCGCCAGCGCTTGCTGCACGGCGCGCGCTGCAGCTGCCGTGTCACCTGCGGTCAGGTCGACGATGGCAATGCGCATGCCGCTGCGTGCAGCCAGCGCGCACCACGTCTCGCGGCGCTGCGCGACGCGCGCCGGCTCGCTGGCAAAGCGTGCACCGAACGCGCTGGCATCGACCAGCGCCAACGTCACGGCACCGCCCGGCACGCGCTGCGCGAGGTGCTGCATCAGCCGGCCCTGGGCTTCGACCTCGGGCGTGGCCGCCAGGTCGAACAGCGCGATCGCATGCGTGGTCGATGCCGGCAGGTCGGGCCCGTCGAGCCACTCGTCTTCGGTGCCGAACGGGACGGTGTTCAGCACTTGCGTTTGCGCGTCGTCGCCGAGCACGGCAGCCAGCATCGCATGCAGTTCATGCATTGCCTGCGTCGTCGGCGTTTGCGCATAGGGCAGCACCTGTACATGAGCCGCCTCGCCGTGGCGACTGCGGCGCAGGGCTTGCAGATAGGCGTCGTCACGCGGCAGCACGAAATGCCGCGCGAGGCGCAGCGCCCGCCAGCCGCTCCATGCGACGAGCCCGGCGCGCGGCGCGATGACGAACAGCAGCAGCGTCAGGGCGAGCAGATGAATCCACGGTGCGGCCGAAGCGCCCGCCGCGGCATCGCCGTGCGCTGCGCGCAGCGCGACCAGGCCCACGGCATCGGGCAGCGCAATGCCCGAGATCGCGGCGGCCGGGCCGAGCCCCGCGCCGAGCAGCGCGTGGGCAGCGTCGGCCGACAGAAACGTGCTTTGCCATGCGGCGCGGTAGTCGAGCACCAGACCGCGCGCGTAGAGGCCAGCGACCAGCCCGAGCGCCAATGCGGCCGCTGCGAGGTGCAGCACCAACGCGCCGCGTGCGCCGGCCAGCGGCGCGCTTCGCGCGGCCCATAGCGTGGCGAACGTTTGCAGCGCACGCGCACTGCCCGAGTCGTGATCGCCAGCGACATCGAGCGGCACACCCGCGCCGGTCAAACGCTGCGCCAGCCGCGCAATCGCCCCGCCGCGCGGTGGCTCGTGGCGCAGCAAGCGCGCCAACCCGTGGCCGATCAAGATGACATAGACGACAAGGTTCCAGACGACGACGCCCCAGAGCGGCGGAGCGAGCAGGTTGATGCGCTGCGCGCTGCCGATGCTGTCGGCGAGCAGGCCCAGCACGAACGCGATCAGCGTGAGCACCACGGCCCAGCGAGGACGCCACACTCGCACGGCGAGTGCTCGCGCGACTTGGGGCTCGCGAGGCGCAAGGCGTTGCATCGCGTGATGGGTGCGGCGCGCGAGATAAGCGTCGGCATCGGTCGCTGCGCGCGGGGTGTCGGGTATCGCTTCGGAGTCTTGCCGAGCGAGGCGATCGGCCCAGCGCCTGTCGTCTTCGGACCAGCTGGCGGGCACTGGCCGGGCGGTTTCGAAAGCCTGCAAGAGCGTCGTCTCGCGGGCACTGGTTTCGTTCATCGTGGCGAGGTCGTCGTCGCTGCGACCCGCGCCCTGATGCGCCCGGTCTGCTGCGGCGCAATGTAGCTGAACTCGGGCATCACGAATGGGGCTCGCTGGGATGTGACGGCCGGCCGCGGGCGCCCCGTCAAGCCTGGAGTCGACGCGCGAGATCGATCAGGTCGGTGGCCGCCACATCGAAACCCGGTGCGTGCAAATCGGCATCGGCGTCACCCTCGGCATCAGCGGCACCGCTCGGGCCGTGCTCCAGCGGCCGCGCCACGTAAGCCGTCCGCAACCCGCAGCGTTGCGCTGCG
>JAYUWC010000047.1:0-21840 GCA_043753755.1 Rhizobacter sp. | reverse complement strand
AGCCCCGCACAGCGCCTGCGGTGGTTGTCCCGGATGGGCGGCGACGCCGAATTCATGCACCATCGTGGATCATCGGCGCAGGCACAGGTCCTGCATCGGTCATCCCCATCGGGAAAAGGTACTCATGAATTTCCATCGCAGAACCCTCGCCATGCTGGCCCTCGCTGCGAGCGCACTGTTCGCCACCCAGGCCTGGGCCCAGGGCAGCGTGCTGCGCGTCGTCCCGCACAGCAACCTAGCAATCCTCGACCCCATCTGGACCACCGCTTACATGAGCCGCAACCACGGCTACATGGTCTACGACACGCTGTTCGGCACCGACGAGAACGCGAAGATCAAGCCGCAGATGGTGGAAAGCTGGACCGAAAGCGGCGATCACCGCCTCTGGACCTTCAAGCTGCGCAAGGGCCTCGAATTCCACGACGGCAAGCCCGTCACTGGCGAGGACGTCATCGCGTCGCTGCAGCGCTGGGGCAAGCGCGACGCGATGGGCAGCGCGCTGATGACCTTCGTGCAGCGCATGGACACACCGACGCCCGACACCTTCCGCATCTTCCTCGGCGAGGCCTGCGGCTTCGTCCTCGAGGCGCTCGGCAAGCCGTCGTCGAACGTACCCTTCATCATGCCCAAGCGTGTCGCCGAGACCGATGCCTTCAAGCAGATTGACGACTACACCGGCTCCGGACCGTACGTCTTCAAGAAGGACGAGTTCAAGCCCGGCGACCGTGCGGTGTATCTGAAGAACGCGAAGTACGTGCCGCGCGGCGAGCCCCCGTCGGGCACCACCGGCGGCAAGAACGTGTACGTCGATCGCGTCGAATGGAACCTGGCGCTGCGCGACGCGCAGGCGCAGGTGAGCGCACTGCAGAAAGGCGAGGTCGACATCATCGAGTCCCTCGGCTTCGACTTCTACGAGGCCGCCAAGACCGACCCGACGATGCAGTTGCCCAAGTACTCGAACCTCGGCTTGCAATACATGGCGCGTTTCAACCACCTCCACAAGCCTTTCGACAACCCGAAGGTGCGGCAGGCGGCGCTGGCCGCGTTCTCGCAGGAGCCTTTCCTGCGCGCGCAGGTCGGCGTCAAGGAGCTGTACCGGCCATGCGCCTCGATGTTCGTCTGCGGCACGCCCTACGGCAGCACGGCCGGCAGCGAAGTCCAGGCAAAGGGCAACATGCGCAAGGCGCAGGAGCTGCTGAAGGCATCCGGCTACGACGGCACGCCGGTGGTGCTGATGAAGCCCACCGACCTGGCCGCGATCCAGAAACTGCCCGACGTCGCCGCCCAGCTGCTGCGCCAAGCCGGCTTCAAGGTCGATCTGCAAGCGATGGACTGGCAGACCCTGGTCGGACGCCGTGCCAAGAAAGACCCGACCGACAAGGGCGGCTGGGACATGTTTCTGACCTCGTGGAACGTCTTCGACGTCTGGAGCCCGATCGCCAACCCGACGATGGACACCCGCGGCGAGGCGTCGGGCTGGTTCGGCTGGGCCAAGGACGAGAAACTCGCCGAGATCCGCGCCCAGTTCATGCGCGCCACCGACGAGGGCGTGAAGAAGAAGCTGGCCGACCAGATTCACGCCCGGGCTTTCGAGATCGGCACGCACGCGCCGCTGGGCGAGTACGACCAGCCGCGCGCGGCACGCAAGAACATCAGCGGTTTCTTTATCAGCAACGGCGACATCTACTGGAACCTGAAAAAGAATTAGGGCCCGCGACGCTTCGGCGCGAGCCCTCCCGAAGCGTTCACAGGCCCCAAGCCCATGCTCAACTTTCTCGTCCGCCGCCTGCTGTCGACGCTGCCGGTCCTGCTGATCGTCTCGGTGCTCGTCTTCCTGGTGCTGCGGCTGACGCCCGGGGACCCGGCGGCCGTGATGGCGGGCGACGCCGCCACCACCGAGCAGATTGCGACCATTCGCACCGGGCTCGGGCTCGATCGCTCGATCCCCGAGCAGTTTGTCATCTGGTTCGGCCGGGTGATCACCGGCGACCTGGGCGAGAGCTTCTATTACAAGACCCAGGTTGCGACTCTGATCGGCCAGCGCCTCGAGCCGACGGTGTCGCTGGCGCTGGTGACGATCGCCATCGCGGTGACGCTGGCCGTGCCGCTGGGCGTGCTGGCGGCGTGGCGCTTCGGCGGCTGGCTCGACCGCGGGCTGATGGGCTTCTCGGTGCTGGGTTTCTCGATCCCGATCTTCGTGCTCGCCTATGCGTTGATCTGGCTGGTGTCGCTCCAGCTCGGCTGGCTGCCGGTGCAGGGCTACCGGCGTTTGGCTCAGGGTTTCGGGCCGTGGCTGTATCACCTGGCGCTGCCCTCGATCACACTGTCGGTGATCTACATCGCGCTGATCGCCCGGGTCACGCGGGCCTCGGTGCTGGAGACGCTGGGCGAAGACTACATCCGCACGGCGCGCGCCAAGGGCCTGCCCGAGTCGGCGGTGCTGCTGCGCCACGCGCTCGCCAATGCGGCCGTGCCGATCATCACCGTCATCGGCATCGGCATCGCGCTGCTGATCGGCGGCGTCGTCGTGACCGAGTCGGTCTACGCCATCCCCGGGCTAGGAAGGCTGACGGTCGACGCCGTGCTGGCGCGCGACTTTCCGACGATCCAGGGCGTCATCCTGTTGTTCTCGTTCGTCTACGTGATGATCAACCTGCTGGTCGATCTGTCTTACGTGGCGTTCGACCCGCGCATCCGCTACTGATGCGAACCGCACCTGCACTCTGCCCGCGCTGCCTGCCGGATCGCCCGGACGCCGTCCATCGCGGGCGCGCGTAAACAATGAACGACACCTCCCGCTTAGAAGCCCTGTCGGTCGAATCGGCCACCGTGGTCAGCCAGCCCGGAGCATGGTCGCGGGTGTGCGCGAACATGTCGGTGCGCATCGGCGGCGCCGTGATGATGGTGCTGGTGGTGCTCGCGCTGCTGGCGCCGTGGCTGGGCACGGTCGATCCGTCCCTGTTCGATCCCGCCAGCCGCGACCTTCTGCCCGGCCAGCGCGGCGAGATCACCACGCTCGACGGCGAGATCCTGAAGCACCGATTCCTGATGGGCTCCGACAGCTTCGGGCGCGACATCTACAGCCGCGTCATCTACGGCACCCAGGTATCGCTGATCGTCGGCCTGTTCACGGCGCTGGTCGCGATGGCCTTCGGCATCGCCTTCGGCCTGATGGCCGGCTACCTGCGCCGGCTCGACGGCTTGCTGATGCGCTTGATGGACGGCGTGATGGCGATTCCGGCGATCCTGATTGCGATCGCGCTGGTCGCGATGTGGCGCGGTTCACTGATGACGGTGGTGGTGGCGATCGCGATCCCCGAGATCCCTCGCGTGACGCGGTTGGTACGTTCGCTGGTGCTGACGATCCGCGAAGAGCCGTATGTCGAAGCCGCGATCTCGCTCGGCACACCGACGCTGCTGATCATGCTGCGCCACATCCTGCCGAACTGCGTCGCGCCGCTGGTGGTGCAGGGGACCTTCATCTGCGCCTCGGGCATCCTGACCGAGGCGATCCTGTCGTTCCTCGGCGTCGGTCTGCCGCCGGAGATCCCGACGTGGGGCAACGTGATGGCCGAAGGCCGGGCCCAGTTCAACGCCTATCCGCACAACATCTTCTTTCCCGGCATCTTCCTCGCGGTCACGGTGCTGGCGGTCAACATCCTCGGCGACGGGCTGCGCGACACGCTCGATCCGAAGATGGCCAGGCGCGGATGAACGCCGCAGCCGACGATCGGCCGATCCTCCAGGTCGAGGGCCTGACTATCGCGTTGCCTGCTGGCGGCGACCGACGTACCGCGGTCCGCGATGTGACCTTCAGCGTCGGCCGCGGCGAGATCCTGTGCCTGGTCGGCGAGTCGGGCTCGGGCAAGAGCGTCATCGCGCAGGGCGTGATGGGCCTGCTGCCGAAAACATTGCCGGTCAGCGCGGGCCGGATCCTGCTGCAGGGCGAAGACATCACGCACGCACCGCTGGCGCGGCTGCGCGAGCTGCGGGCCACCCGCATGTCGATGATCTTTCAGGAGCCGATGACGGCGCTGAACCCGGTGATGACCTGCGGCGAGCAGATCGACGAAGTGCTGCGAGAGCACACGCGGCTGTCGCAGGCCGAGCGCAAGGCCAAGGTGCTCGGCATCGTGCGCGAGGTGCTGCTGCCCGACCCCGAACGCATGGTCGCGAGCTATCCGCACCAGCTCAGCGGCGGCCAGCGCCAGCGCATCATGATCGCGATGGCGCTGGTGCTCGACCCGGTGCTGCTGATCGCCGACGAGCCGACCACGGCGCTCGACGTCACGACCCAGGCACAGATCCTCAAGTTGGTGCTCGACCTGCAGACGCGCCACGGCGCCGGTGTGCTCTTCATCACCCACGATTTCGGCGTCGTCGCCGAAGTGGCGCATCGCGTCGCCGTGCTGCGCCTCGGCGATCTGGTGGAGATCGGCCCGAAGGCCGACGTGCTGCAGCGCCCACAGCACGATTACACGCGCATGCTGATGCGCGCGGTGCCGACGCTGCACTTGCGCAAGCGGCCGAGCGATCCGGGCACGCCGCTGGTGCTGCGGGTGATCGGTCTGGACAAGACCTACGTCGACAAGCGCTGGTTCGGCGCCGACCGCACCGTCCATGCCGCGCAGGAAATCGACCTCGAGATACGCCGCGGCCAGACCCTCGGCATCGTCGGCGAATCTGGCTCCGGCAAGAGCACCGTCGCGCGCTGTATCGTGCGCCTGATCGACCCGAGCGCCGGGCAGGTGCTGCTCGGCGGCGACCGCGACGGGCAGGACGCGGGCACGTCGGCGATCGACATCGCGATGATGGGGGCGTCGGCGCTGCGCCCGTTGCGCAAGCGCGTGCAGATCGTCTTCCAGGATCCGTATCGCTCGCTCAACCCGCGGCGCACTGTCGCGCAGGCGCTGGTCGAGGGGCCCGTCAACTACGGCCTGTCGATGGCAGCGGCGCTACAGCGCGCGCGCAGTCTGCTCGCCCTGGTGCGCATGGACGACAGCGCCATGGCGCGCTACCCGCACCAGTTTTCCGGCGGCCAGCGGCAGCGCATCTGCATTGCGCGCGCGCTGATGATGGAGCCCGAACTTCTGGTCGCCGACGAGGCCGTCTCAGCGCTTGATGTCTCGGTGCAGGCCCAGGTGCTCGAGCTGTTCGAGGAAATCCGCGCCCGGCTCAACCTGGCGATGCTTTTCATCACCCATGACCTGCGGGTCGCCAGCCAAGTCTGCGACCAGCTCGCGGTAATGTCTAAGGGGCGTGTCGTTGAATCCGGCCCGGCCCATCGCGTTTTCAGCGCACCGCAGCACGCGTACACGCAGGCCTTGTTCGCTGCGGCGCCGGGGCGGGGGTTTGCCTTCGGCGGCTGAGATCAACCCCCTTTGTGGGCGCGCTTGCTGGGGCTGTTCTTGCGCGTGGACTTGCCGCGCTCGAGGCTGCGCCTCTGGCCGGTGGGTCGGGTCTGTGGAATCGGCGCGCCGGCTTTCGGCCCGGAGGTCTTCGTGCAAGGATCAAGGACTGCCTCGAGCGCAAGCTTCAGATGATGGTGTGCAGTGGGGAAATCGCGCTGAGCGCGGTGTCGGTTTCCTTTAAAGGTGTCACTTCTGATGTTTCAATTGGCACTGGTGACCCTTTCAATGTGTCACTGCGCGCAGGTGCCCGCGTCGCATACCCACCGCTTCTCTGTTAGACGACGACTCCACAGAGACTTTCGCGCATCGCACGTTGGCCCGCAGGTTGTGACAGCTTGAACGGGTCAAATGCAAGATTGTGCCAATTGAAGGGGCCAAAACGGTCTCTCCCAGCGCCATGGCCACCAATCACCATGTGAGCGGGCGCTCCTGCTCTGAGAACCGAGAAACGTGCGGTGTCGTCACCAGGTCGGTGACAACATGAAAGATCGAAAGTGACAGCTTGAAAGGAAACCGACACTAGCCCAGTTGGTCGAACGCATCAACGGCATCGGCCGGCGCTGGTACGCGGGCATCAAGGCGATAGGGGAGGGCAAGGCGCAGCGCATCGTCGAATGGCTCCGGGAACTTGAAAGCCCGCACGGGCACAGCATCGAGTTGCAGCTCGGCCGCCATGTGATGCTGCCGCGCAGCAAGCTCTACGCGCACGAGCTGCAAGCCGTGGTCGCCCCGGCCAGCGACATTCGTCCCCTCGAAAAGTTCATCGTGCCGGCCGAGCTCGACGGCACCCGCGGCCTGTACCGGCGCCCGCAAGCGCAGTGCTTGCTCAAGGCGACGAACGATTACCACGCCATCCTCGCCTGGCTGCGCTCCAAGCACGGCCTGACCCCCGATCAGAAGGCCCATCTGAAGGCGCGGCGCCGCGAGCGCGACACCGGCGTCGAGCAGGGCATGGACTGGCTGCAGGCGCTGTCGAACACCCAGCGCGCCTACCGCAAGGAAGCCGAGCGCTTCCTGTTGTGGGCGGTCACGCACAAGGGCAAGGCTTTGTCCTCGATGAGCAACGAGGACTGCATCGAGTACCGCGACTTCCTGGCCGACCCGCAGCCGCGCAGCCGCTGGTGTGGGGACCGCGGTCGCGAGCGTTGGTCGCCGCTGTGGCGCCCGTTCGAAGGGCCGCTGTCGGCGTCCGCCCAACGGCATGCGGTCACGATCCTCAAAAACTTGTACGGCTTCCTCGTCGATCAGAACTACCTGATGGGCAACCCTTGGTCAGCGGTCGGTGTGCCGCGCAGCGCCGGGCCGAAGGTCAACGCAGGCAGGAGCTTCAGCCTGGCGCAGTGGGGTTTCATCGGAGCGCAACTGAAGATGCTGCAGGCGACCTCGGCGAACCAGCGGCTGACCTGCGGGCTGCACCTGCTTTACGCCACAGGCCTGCGGTTGTCGGAGGTGGTCGCGGCCACGGTCGATGACCTGCAGTGGGTCGAGTACCCGGCGGATGCGTCGGACGATCAGCCGATGCAGGGCTGGATGCTGCGGGTGATCGGCAAGGGACAGAAGGAACGCGAAGTGCCGCTGCCGATCGAAGTGGTGGGCGAGCTGTCCAAATACCTGAGATCGCGCGGGCTCGATCCCGACCCCGAAGACATCGGCAATCAAAGCGCGTTCCTGCTCGGCAAAGCGAGCGACGCTGCGTTGCGTGCGCCGGGGTTGAACACGGGCCAGCGGTTCGACCCGCGTGAGGGAATTGCGGCGACGACGTTCTACGACCAGGTCAAGGCGTTTTTTACAGGCTGCGGGGACGTGCTGCGAGGGCAGGGCGACGCAAGGGGCGCGGAGCGGTTTGCGAAGGCCAGCACCCATTGGATGCGGCATTCGCACGCAAGCCACGCGATTGCGAGCGGCATGCCGATCGAGATCGCGCAGCAGAACCTGGGGCATGCGTCGCTGGCGACGACGACGGTCTACGTCACGACCGAAAGCCGGCGTCGGATGAAGGCAGTCGAAGCGTTCTGGGCAAAGTAGCCGTTGACCACCATTCAAGGCCGATTGAAGCTTCTGGTTGCGGAGGCAGTCCTTGTCCTACCTCGCGTAAAAGGCCAGCGCACCCACGCGGCCAATAAGTGATATCAATGACTGTCCACCGAACGAGGGGCCGTACAAACTCAGCCCAGGGGTCTGGATCATTGAAGAACTTCCCGGGCGGTCGACGTACGTCGATCGGGTCGGTTTAACTCCTCGGAGTTCATGCCTTCTCACCCCTAGTTTCTATGATGCGCGACTAGCGCCCAAGACCTAACATCCACTCCCGTCCGGCGTCCCGCTAGGCCCGCCGAGCCGCATTCAGACAACGTTTGGGGGCAGCGAATGGAAATGACGATCAGCTTGGGCCAAACCTTCACCACAACGGAACGGCTCGCCAGCAGCCCATCTGTTGCGTTCGCTTGCCCCCCCGCGGCGCGCAAGCTGCTGCTGGTCGACGACCACGAGCTCGTGCGCTTCGGCATCCGAGCACTGCATCCCGAGATCGGCGGCGTGCCGATCAAGTGGGTCGAGGCCGGCTCGCTGCAACAGGGGATCGAGTTGTACAAGCGTGAAGGCGATGTCGACGCCGTATTACTCGACCTGAACCTGCCGGACTGCAAGGGCCTGCAGGGGCTGCGGCAGTTTCTGCAGACACACCCGCGCGCCCGCGTCGCGGTGTTCAGCGCCACGCAAGACGAATTCGTGGTGCGGCAGGCGCGTGCCCTGGGAGCCTCCGGTTATGTCGCCAAGAGCACTCTACTGACGCAGCTGCGCGAAACCCTTGCAACCCTGCTCTGGCCGGCCGGCGTGCCCGACAACCGCGGCCTCGCCGCGCGCAGCATCCTTTTCCCGCGCTTCCCTTCTTCGGCGATGTTCGACCGCGTCGCCGAGCTTGGGCCGCGCCACCTTGAGATCCTCGAACTCGTGCTCTCGGGCTGCTCGAACCAGGAAATCTGCAACGCCACCGGCCTGTCGTTGGGCACGGTCAAAAACTACGTCTCGTCGCTGCTGCTCGCGCTCGACGTGACTTCGCGCTCGCACCTGATCAGCTTATTTCGCTGAGACGGCGCCGGGCGCATGCCAGCCGCGTGAATGACCGGGCGCTTCGTACGCCGTCCTCGTCCTCGTTCGTCGCCGTAACGGCGGGTGCCGACGAGATCGAGCCGGAGCCCGCGCGGCGAGCCGAGCGGCGCTCGATTGACCGCCGTCTTCACGACGCGGCAATGGCCGCGGTGCTCGGCGTGCGCCAAGATACCCGGCGTGCCCCCGACTCGCGCCGGTCGGATCGGCGCTTCGCCGCACTCGTTGCGGCACCCTTTTTATTCCTCGCCGTGGCGCCGTGGGCGGCCGGCGCCGCCGCCTGGCCGCCGGCGCCGTACCTGATAGCGATGATGATCATCGCGGCTTCGTTCTTCGGCGTTGCCTGCTTCGCGCCGCTAAAGCGCATGGCCGCGGCGGCCGCGGTGCTACCGCTGTCACCCGCGCTGGCCAACCTGATCGATCCCAATGCCCCGCACGCGGCGCTCGGGCTCGCGTGCGGTTTCGCCGGCACATTGGCTGCTTTGCTGGCGCTGTGGCTGCACCGCCGCTGGGCCACCGCGGCCCGCGCCGCAATCGACCAAGCCGACCGCATCTGCGGGCTCGAATCGGCGCGCGATGTTGCGATCAAGGCCAATCAGGAGAAGAGTCGCTTTCTCGCGATCGCGAGCCACGACCTGCGCCAGCCGGTGCACGCCATCGGCTTGTTCGCGGCAACGCTCGAGAAGCGCTTGCAGGGTTCGGCCGAGGAGCCGCTGGTGCGCAACCTGAGCCGCGCGATCGACGGGCTCGACCGCTCGTTTAACGTGATGCTCGACATCTCGCGGCTGGATGCCGGCGCGATCGAGCCGCGCGTGCAGCAGTTTCCGTTGCGTGACTTGTTCCGGCGCCTGCACATGCACTTCGCCGGGCTGGCCGAACAGAAGGGCCTGGGGCTGCGTTTCTCGCCGGGCGGCAAGTCGATAAGCTCCGATCCGCAGCTACTCGAGCGCATCCTCGGCAACCTGGTGCAGAACGCAATTAAGTACACCGAGCGCGGCGGCATTGTCGTGGTCGCGCGCTCGACCGAATCGCACATCCACGTGGAGGTCTGGGACACCGGCGTCGGCATCCGCGCCGCCGACCTGCGCAAGGTCTTCGACGAGTTCTTCCAGGTTGGCCGCGGCGAGCGCGTGCGCACGCAGGGCCTGGGCATGGGGTTGGCGATCGTCAAGCGTCTGGTGCGCCTGCTCGGGCACGAATTGGTCGTCGCCTCGAAGCCGGGCCACGGCACGATGTTCCGCGTGCGCATCGCGCTCGGCGGGCTGCCCGACATTCAAGACGTCACCGCTGGCGCCGACACCTTGCCGATGCCGCTGCTGCAACCGCGCACCGTGCTCGTGCTCGACGACGAGGAGGAGATCCGCGAAGGCCTGTGCGGGCTGCTGCAGGAGTGGGGCTACGACGCGATCGCCGCCGGCTCGATCGCGCAGGCCGAGCGGGCGGTGGCGCTTCTCGACAGCCCGCCCGACATGATCCTGTCCGACCTGCACCTGGGCGATGGGCCCGACGGCATCGCCGGCATCGAGGCGATCCGCCGCCAATGCGGTTGCGACGTGGCGGCGATGTTGATCACCGGCGACACCTCGCACGACGAGATCCGCCGTGCCACCGAAAGCGGGCACCCGGTGCTGTTCAAGCCGGTCCAACCCCGCAAGTTGTATGACGCGTTGCGCGGTCTCGCTTCTTGAAGTGACTTTCGACCACTGTGCGGCGCGAGGCAACGGTTCTAGAGTCGTCGTTAACAGACACAGGAATGGCAGGTCAGCCCACATGCCCGCTCTCGATCTCGAATCGCTTCTAGCGCCACTGCCCGGCGACGCGCCTTGTGGTGCGAACCTCGAGTACGACCCGGCGTTCCAGGCACTCGAAGAAGCCGCTGCGGGTAAGCCCGAGCGCCAGTACGACAAGGTCTACCCGGCCGAGCCGCCCGACTGGCCCGCCGTGCGCGAACTCGCGCTCGGTCTGGCTGCACGCACGCGCGACCTGCGCGTTGCCATGTGGGTGGCTCGCAGCGGCGCCCACGTCGAAGGCTTCGGCGCCGCGATCCAGGGTCTGCGGTTGCTGCACGGCTTGATCGAGCGGCACTGGGAGCAGGTGCACCCGCAGCTCGACGCAACCGACGACAACGACCCCACTGCGCGCCTCAACGCTTTTGCCCCGTTCACGCGCGATGCCGGCATCGCCGACCTGCGCGCCGCCAGCCTCACGCTGGTGCGCGGCTCGATCACGGTACGCGATCTCGAACTCGCCTTCGGCAACGCCGAGGCGCGGCACGGTGAACCGGTTCCGACCCGCGCCGGCGCCACGCCCGCCATTGCCGCTGCGCTGGCGCTGGTCACGGATCTGGCCTCCGACATGGCGCAAGGCGCCGGGCTTGTGCGGGGCATCGAAAATGCGCTCGACGCGCGGCTCGGCACGGCCCTTTCGCCCGATCTCGTGCTCTTGCGAAAGCTGCTCGACTGCGTGGCCGAGGCTTGCCGTGTCGCCCAGGGTGGCGCACCGGAGAGTGCGGGCGCGGCCGAAGCCGTCGTTAGCAGTGCGGTGATGGTCCCAAAGCCGGGCGGCGCGATTGAGTCGCGTGAAGACGCGATCCGCATGCTGCAGCGCGTCTCCGACTGGATTGAGCGCAACGAGCCGAGCAATCCGGCGCCGTTGCTGATCCAGCGCGCGCAACGGCTGATGAAAAAGAACTTCCTCGAAATCATCCGCGACCTCATGCCCGACGGTCTGGGTCAGATCGAGAAGCTCGCCGGCCCGGGTCGCGAGTAAGCCTTCCACCTCCCACCGAGCGACCCATCCACAGGAGCATCGTCATGGCCACGAGCAGTCAGAAATTCATCGCCCGCAACCGGGCGCCGCGCGTTCAGATCGAGTACGACGTGGAGCTCTACGGCGCCGAGAAGAAAGTGCAGCTGCCCTTCGTCATGGGTGTGCTCTCCGACCTGTCGGGCAAGCCGAGCGAGCCGCTGCCGCCTGTTGCCGATCGCAAGTTTCTCGAGGTCGATGTCGACAACTTCGATGCGCGCATGAAGTCGATGAAGCCGCGCGTCGCGTTCCAGGTGCCCAACACGCTGACCGGCGAGGGCAACATCGCGGTCGACATCACCTTCGAGAACATGGACGACTTTTCGCCCGCCGCGGTTGCACGCAACGTCGACGGCTTGAAGCAGTTGCTCGAAGCACGCCAGCAACTCGCCAACCTCGTCACCTACATGGACGGCAAGACCGGCGCCGAGGAGCTGATTGCCAGGGTCATCAAGGACGAGGCGTTGCTCAAGTCGCTGGCCGCTGCGCGCAAGCCGGTCGCCGACGCCGCCTGAACCAGCTCTTTCGTCGCTCAACCCGAACCCACTGCGGAGTACCACCATGGCCGAAGCATTCACTACCCCGAGTTCAGCGCTGCAGGGCATCGAGTACCAGGGCGGTGAATTCGCCGCGCTGCTGAACAAGGAGTTCAAGCCCAAATCCGACGACGCCAAATCGGCCGTCGAACAGGCGGTGCTCACACTGGCGCAGCAGGCGCTCGCGAACACCAACGTGATTAGCAGCGACGTGCTGATGTCGATCGAGGCCATGATCGCCGAGCTCGATCGCAAACTCTCGCAAGAGATCAATTTGATCATGCACCACCCCGATTTCCAGAAGTTGGAGAGTGCGTGGCGCGGGCTGCACTACCTCGTCAACAACACCGAAACCGACGAGATGCTGAAGATCAGCGTGATGAACATCTCGAAGCTCGACTTCGGCAAGACCTTGAAGAAATACAAGGGCACGGCCTGGGACCAGAGCCCGCTGTTCAAGAAGATCTACGAGGAAGAGTACGGCCAGTTCGGCGGCGAGCCTTTCGGTTGCCTGGTCGGCGACTACTACTTCGATCACAGCCCGCCCGATGTCGAACTGCTCGGCGAGATGAGCAAGGTCTCGGCGGCTGCGCACACGCCGTTCCTTGCCGCCGCGAGCCCGGCGTTGATGCAGATGGGCTCGTGGCAGGAACTCGCCAACCCGCGCGACCTGACCAAGATTTTCACCACGCCCGAGTACGCCGCATGGCGGTCGCTCCGTGAGTCCGAAGACTCGCGTTACCTCGGCCTGTCGATGCCGCGGTTTCTGGCGCGCCTGCCGTACGGCGCCAAGACCAGCCCGGTCGAAGACTTCAACTTTGAAGAAGAGACGGCCGGCGGCGATCACTCGGCTTACGCATGGGCCAACTCGGCCTATGCAATGGCGGTCAATATCAACCGCTCTTTCAAGACGTACGGCTGGTGCTCCCGCATCCGCGGTATCGAGTCGGGCGGCGCGGTCGAGGGCCTGCCGACGCATACCTTCCCGACCGACGAGGGCGGCATCGCGATGAAATGCCCGACCGAGATCGCGATTAGCGACCGGCGCGAGGCCGAACTCGCGAAGAACGGTTTCATGCCGTTGCTGCACCGCAAGAATTCCGACTTCGCCGCCTTCATCGGTGCGCAGTCGCTGCAAAAGCC
Source organism: Rhizobacter sp. (assembly GCA_043753755.1). Classification (GTDB taxonomy): domain Bacteria; phylum Pseudomonadota; class Gammaproteobacteria; order Burkholderiales; family Burkholderiaceae_C; genus LMDS01. Next base: position 8,840 of record JAYUWC010000047.1, on the reverse strand, counting down.
CGCGGAGTACGACGACCCCGACGCGACCGCCAATGCCAATCTCTCGGCGCGCCTGCCCTACCTGTTCGCGTGCTGCCGTTTCGCACACTACTTGAAGTGCATCGCGCGCGACAAAGTTGGCAGCTTCAAGGAGCGCGCCGACATGTCTCGCTGGCTCAACCAGTGGATCATGAATTACGTCGACGGTGACCCCGCCAATTCGTCGGAAGAAGTCAAGTCGCGCAAGCCGCTGGCCGCCGCCGAAGTCACGGTCGAAGAAATCCCCGGCAACCCGGGCTACTACTCGTCGAAGTTTTCCCTGCGCCCGCATTACCAGCTTGAAGGACTGACCGTGTCGTTGCGGCTGGTCTCGACGCTGCCTTCGCAAAAGGTGGCCTGACCCCTGCCATCGCAGACGGCATTTCCAGTAGAAAGTGCGCCGCCCAAGCGCATCGCTTCTTCACTCACTCAACAACGTGTTCAATCATTTCCGGAGCGAAACATCATGGCAAAAGTAGACTATTTCCTGAAGATCGACGGCGTCGACGGTGAATCCACTGACGACAAGCACAAGGGCGAGATCGAGCTCGAGTCCTGGAGCTTTGGCGGCACCAATTCCGGCTCGTTCTCGAGCGGTGGCGGTGGCGGCAGCGGCAAGGTGTCGATGCAGGACTTCCATTTCGTCAAGAAGACCGACAAGGCCTCGGCCAAACTGCTGGTCGCCTGCTGCACCGGCGAGCACATAAAGACTGCCACGCTGGTTTGTCGCAAGGCCGGCGGCGAACAGCAGGAGTTCCTTAAGATCATTCTTTCGCCGATTCTGGTCAGTACCTTCCAGAGCGGCGGCTCGTCGGGCACCGACATCATTCCGATGGAGCAGATCGCGCTCAACTTCGGGAAGATCGAATACAAATACAAGGAGCAAAAACCCGACGGTTCGCTCGGCGGCGAGGTCATCGGTGGCTGGGACGTGACGACCAACAAGAAGGTCTGATCGCCCAAACCTCGGGCACACGCTGACGGAGGCTCGCGATGCCGATTCCGATCAAGGAGCTGCAGGTGCAAGCGACGGGCGACGGGTCCGTCGCCGACGTCTACCTGCATGTGGTGACCAGACGCGCCGGAAAGATCAAAGGCGAGAGTAAGAGCGACGGCCACCTCGACGACATCGTCGTGCACACCTGGAGTTGGGGAGTGACCGCGAACACCGCGATCGGCTCCAACCAGTCCACCGCGCGCCACTCGTACCGCAACCTCGTGGTGACGAAAGATGTCGACTCGGCTTCGACCGGCCTGCTCGGCGCACTCGTGTCGAACCACGAAGTGAAAGAGGCGACGCTGACCATGCGCAAGGCCGGCGGCGAAGCGCTCGACTACTTTCGCATGACGCTCGCGAACGCGCGCATCGTGAACGTCGATATCGTGGTGCAGGCGAGCGGCGTGGCGGTGGAACACGTGACGATCGCCTTCACCAAGGTCGAGATCGAATACCGGCGGCAGGAGCAGGCGGGGCTCGGGGCGGGTTCCTCCACCTTCAGCGCCGAACTGCTGCCGGTCTGACGATGATCACGGCCGAAGAACTCGTCGCCGCGGGCGATCCGCACGGCGCACTCGAACTGCTGCAGCGCCGGGTGCGCGAACGCGCGGACGATGCGAAGCTGCGTGTTTTCCTGTTCCAGCTGTTGTGCGTGCTTGGCCAGTGGCAGCGCGCGGCGACGCAGCTCGAGGTGTGCGGCGAGCTTGACGCGGCGACGCTGCCGATGGTCAATACATACCGCGAAGCGCTGAAATGCGAGCTGGTTCGCGAGGCAGTGTTCGCCGGCAAGACTACGCCGATCGCGTTCGGGCAGCCGCAGGCCTGGGTAGCGTGGCTGGTCGAGGCGCTGCAGGCGCAGGCGCGGGGCGACGCCGCGAGTGCCGCGCGGCTGCGCGCCGAAGCCTTCGAAGCCGCGCCGGCCACGCCGGGCGCGCTCGACGGCGAGGCCTTCGAATGGATTACCGATGCCGACTCGCGCCTCGGCCCCGTGATCGAAGCGGTGATCAAGGGCCGCTACTGCTGGGTGCCGTTTGCAGCCGTCGCCAAGGTCGTCGTCGAGGCGCCGGTCGACCTGCGCGACCTTGTCTGGGTGCCGGCGCAATTCCAGCTGCACAACGGCGGGCACACGGTGGCGCTGATTCCCGCCCGCTACCCGGGCTCGGGTGCGCAAGCCGCGGGTGCACTGCAGCTCTCGCGCACCACCGTGTGGGCAGCGCTGGCACCGGACCAGTTCAGCGGCATGGGCCAGCGGGTGCTGACGACCAGCAGCGCGGAGCTCGGCCTGCTGGAGGCGCGGAAGATCGTGCTGGCGGGTTCGCCGGTCGGCGCCGAAGACACCCCCGATGCGCTCGCGGCCTGACCCATGCCGATCGCCGACATCCGCAACCGACTCCAGCCCGCGTTGCTCGACCGGCTGACCGACGACGCACGTGACAGCCGCAGCGAGCAGGACCCGCAACGCGTGATGTCGAAACTCGAGCTGCGCCAGGCGGTGCTGCGCGATCTCTCGGCGCTGTTCAACGCCGTGCAGCCACTCGGCGCGGCGGCCAGCGGTTACCCGCTGCTCGCCGAGAGCGTGCTGAACTACGGCCTGCCGCCGCTGTCGGGCCAGCTCGCCTCGCGGCTCGACGTGAGCATGCTTGAGCGGCTGATCCGCGAGGCCATCGTGCGCTTCGAGCCGCGCATCCTGCCGGAGTCGCTGCAGGTGCGGGCACTCGAGGCGGGCAGCGTTCTCGACACCCACAACGTCATCGAGTTCGAGATTCGCGGCCACCTCTGGTCGCAACCCGTGCCGCTCGAGATCTTGCTGCGCACGCAACTCGACCTCGAAGCGGGGCAGGTCGAGGTGCGCGATGCGTCGATCTGATCGGCGTTCCGAAACACGTCGTGTCCGGATCTACCGGCTCGAGGTTTCCCGGCCCATCAAAGGAGTTTGAAATGGCCTTGCTACATATTTTTGATTCGAGTGACAAGAGGATCGTCCAGACAGCGGGTGCGCGCGGCGTACTCGATCGGCTTGCAGTGGCCGACGGCAACGATCTGGCCCCGGCGCTCGACCGCCTCGTCTCTTCCGGCGCGCGGTTCGATCGCATCCTTTTTGAGACGCATGGCGCTCCGGGACTGATCTTTTTTGGCAACCGAGCGATCACGGCGCCGTGGTTGCTCTCCGTGCGCGACCGCAACTACACCAGCCTGACGAGCGCGAATGCGCGGGTTTACTTTAACGGGTGCAATGTGGCCCAGGACAAGGTCGGATGGCAATTCCTGGAGGCTGCTGCCAGCGTCTTTCTGACGCCGGGTGGCGGGCAAATGTTCGGTCAGACATCGGTCGGATTCGGCAATCCTTTCAACGGCCATGTGGTCCATTTATGGGGGTCGACGCGGACCTTGGTTCTCGACAGCCGCGGCCGCATCGTCGAACGCTTCGAGCAGTGACCCGGCACTGTCGGGTCATCACCTGACGCCTCCATGGACCCCCGCCTCCTGCGCCTCTACAGCGACGAGCTGACCCACCTGCGCGAGGTGGGCGGCGAGTTCGCGCGCGAATTTCCGAAGATTGCCTCGCGCCTCGGCATAGAGGGCATGGAGGTCACCGACCCGTACGTCGAGCGGCTTTTAGAAGGCTTCGCGTTCCTCGCCGCGCGCGTGCAGTTGAAGCTCGACGCCGAGCAGCCGCGCCTGATTGCACACCTGCTGGAGGCGACCTACCCGAACTTTCTCGCGCCGGTGCCGTCGATGATGATCGCGCGCCTCACCGTCGACACGGCCGACCCGAACCTGGCGCGTGGCTTCGCAGTGCCGCGCGGCACTGCGCTGGTTTCGGAGTTGCCGCGCGGTCAGGACACGCACTGCGAGTTCCGCACCGCGCAGCCGGTGACACTGTGGCCGATCGAGCTAGCGGGCGTGCAGTACTTCAGCTACGCGCCTGACCTGCCGCTCGCGCAACTCCCGCAACTGCAGGGAGCAAAGGGCGTGCGCGGCGGCCTGCGCATCCGCCTCCGGGCGGGCGGTGGGCAGACCTTCAGCCAACTCGGCATCGACCGGCTCGCGTTCCACATCAGCGCGCCCGACGAAGTTGCGTTCCGGCTGCACGAGCTCGTGCTTGGCGCCACGATCGGCACGCTGGTTCACCCGCGGCAAAGCGGCGTTACCGCGATCGCTCCGCGCAGCGGCGGCGACGCACCTGCGCCGCCGCAGTGGCGCGGCGTCGGCAGCGTGCGACCGCTCGGCTTTGCGGCCGACGAGGCGCTGCTGCCCGACTCGCTGCGCGCGTTCTCAGGTTACCGCCTGCTGCAGGAGGCCGCGGCGATGCCGCAGCGCCTGCTCTTCTTCGAGCTTGGCGACCTGGCCACGCGGCTCGCGCAAGTCGCAGGCGACGAGGTCGAGCTGGTCGTGCTGTTTGCACGCGGCGACGCGGCACTCGAAGCGCTGGTCGATGCACAGAGCCTCGCGCTTTTCTGTACGCCGGCAATCAACCTTTTCCGCAAGCGCCTCGACCGCATTCAGCTCGGGCCGGGCGCGTGGGAATACCACGTCGTGCCCGATCGCACCCGGCCGATGGATTACGAAGTGCACAGCCTCGATGCGGTGACAGGCTTTGGCACCGGCCACGTCGCGCAGCAGCGCTTCGCGCCGCTCTACGCGACCTGTCACGAGGGCTCAAAACATTCACAGGGCGAGGCGCACGGCTTCTACACCGTGCGGCGCGAGCCGCGGCTGCTGTCGCAGAGGCAACAGCAGCAGGGGCTACGCTCGTCCTACATCGGCGAGGAGGTCTACCTGTCGCTGGTCGACCCGCAGCACGCACCGTACCGTGAAGACATCCGCCAGCTCTCGGTCTCGGCTTGGGTCAGCAACCGCGACCTGCCAACGCTGCTGCCGCAAGGCGTTGCCGAGGGCGCGGTCAACGACAGAGCGGCGCAGTGGCGGCTCGACGGGCCGGGCCCGGTGCTGCGCGTCGATGCCGTGCGCGGGCCGACGCGGCCGGTCACGCGCCGGCCGGTCGGCGAGCTCGGCTGGAGCCTCGTCAGCCACCTTACGCTCAACCACCTGTCGCTGATCGGCGAATCGCCCGAGCGCGCGGCTTCGGCGCTGCGCACCATGCTCGGGCTCTACGCGCCGCCCGAGGACGTGAGCTGGTCGCGTCAGGCCGACGGCGTGCGCTCGCTCACAGCGCGCACGGTGGTGCGGCGGCTGCCGTTCAACGGGCCGCTGAGTTTCGGCACAGGGGTCGAGATCGTGCTCGAACTCGACGAACTCGCTTACCAGGGCAGCAGCGCGTTCTTGTTCGCGAGCGTGCTCGAATGCTTTTTCGCGCGGCATGCGGCGATCAACTCGTTCACGCAACTCACACTGCGTACGCCGCAGCGCGGCGAGGTGATGCGCTGGCCGCCGCGCATCGGCCTGCGGGAGACGGTGTGAAGGGCGTTGCAAGAGACGCTGCGAGAGACGCCGCCGCGGTCGGCAGGACGCCGCTCGCGCAGCGGCAGGCCGCGCTGGCGGCGCTCTTCGCAGCGGTCGAGGCCGCGCCGTACGGATTCGACTTCTTCGCGCTGATGCGGCGGGTGGAATCGCTCCGCCCCGATGCGCCGCGCATCGGCAAGGCCCTGCGGCCCTCGCAGGAAGCGCTGCGGCTCGGCCAGGAACCCGAGCTCGACTTCGCGCCGGCCGCGCTCGCCACATTCACCTTCAAGGCCGGCGCTGCGCCACGGCTGGGCGTGCGCTTTTTCGGACTGCTCGGCTCGCAGGGCCCGATGCCGCTGCACCTGACCGAGTACGTGCGCGAGCGCCTGCGCTACCGCAACGACCCGACCGCCGCGCGCTTCCTCGACATCTTCCACCACCGCCTGCTGTCGCTGTTCTACCGCGCCTGGGCACAGTCGCAACCAGCCGTGCAGCACGACCGCCCGGCCGAGGACCGCTTCGCCGCATGGCTCGGCGCGACGTTCGGCCTGGGCGCCGAGGTGCGTACCCAAGGCCGTCTGCCCGAAGCCGCACGGCTCTTCCAGGCCGGGTTGCTGGGCTCGCGCAGCCGGCATCCCGAGGGGCTGACGAAAATCCTCTCGCAGTTTTTCGAGGTGCCGGTGCGCATCGAGCCTTACATCGCGCACTGGATGGCGATCGACGCGGCCGATCGCACGCGCCTCGGCCACGCGTGCAACCGGCCGGAGCGCGCCTCGAGCGCGCCGGCCGCACTCGGGAGCGCCGCCATCGCCGGGCATAAGCTGCGCGACCGGCAGTACAAGTTCCGCATTGCGCTCGGCCCGCTGACGCTCGCGCAGTACCGCAACTTTCTGCCCGGCGGCACCGCCTGGCTGCAGTTGCGCGACTGGGTGCGTCAGTACACCGGCCTCGACTTGCTTTGGGACGTGCAGCTTTGCCTAGCCGGCGCCGAGGTGCCCGAGCCGCGACTCGGCCGGCGCGTGCCGCTCGGCGTGGCCGCGTGGCTGGGTCACGTCCACTCGCGCGCCGCGCGCGACCGCGCCGACCTGCGGCTGCGCCCCGACACCTCGTTCCTCCTTAGCCACGGAGCTCACCATGCTTGAGATCTCGCGCACCGCGTTGTTCGGCAAACTCAACCCGCTCGCCTACAGGGCCGTCGAAGGCGCGACCGTGTTTTGCAAGCTGCGCGGTAACCCGTATGTCGAGCTGCAGCACTGGCTCTATCAAATTCTCAACACGCATGACTCCGACCTTCACCGCATCCTCAAGCACAACGCAATCGATGCCTCGGTGCTCGCGAGCGACCTGACTGCGTCGCTCGACCGCTTGCCGCGCGGCGCCTCGTCGGTGACCGATCTGTCGAGCTGGGTCGAGAACGCGGTCGAGCGCGGCTGGGTCTACGGCTCGCTGATGTTCGGCGACACCCAGGTGCGCACCGGCACGCTGCTGGTCGGCATGCTGAAGACGCCGGCGCTGCGCAATGCGCTGCTCTCGATTTCCAGGCAGTTCGACCGCATCCGCATCGAAGACTTGACCGACAACTTCGCGCGCATCGTCGAAGGCTCGCCCGAGCAGGGCCAGCGCGCGGGCGAGGCCGGCGGGTCGGCCGGTGAACCCGGTGAACCCGGCGAAGCGAGCGGCGCGATCGCCCCGGCCGCGATGGGCAAGCAGGAGGCACTCAAGCGCTTCGCGACCGACCTGACCGAGCGCGCCCGCAACGGCGAGATCGACCCGGTCGCGGGCCGCGACGAAGAGATCCGCCAGATCATCGACATCCTGATGCGCCGCCGCCAGAACAACCCGATCCTGACCGGCGAGGCCGGCGTCGGCAAGACGGCGGTGGTCGAAGGTTTCGCGCTGCGCCTGGCACGCGGCGACGTACCGCCGCAATTGAAGGACGTAGCCCTGCACATGCTCGACATCGGCCTGATGCAGGCCGGCGCCAGCATGAAGGGCGAGTTCGAGAACCGGCTGCGTTCGGTGATTGACGAGGTGCAGGCTTCGCCCAAGCCGATCATCCTGTTTATCGACGAGGCCCATACGCTGATCGGCGCTGGAGGCCAGGCCGGCACCGGCGACGCGGCCAACCTGCTGAAGCCCGCGCTCGCGCGCGGCAAGCTGCGCACGATCGCCGCGACCACCTGGGCCGAGTACAAGAAATACATCGAAAAAGACCCGGCGCTGACGCGGCGTTTCCAGGTCGTGCAGGTGGCCGAGCCGAGCGAGGAGAAGGCGATCCTGATGCTGCGCGGTGTGGCCTCGATCCTCGAAAAACATCACCGCGTCGCGCTGCTCGACGAGGCGATCGAGGCCGCGGTGCGGCTCGCGCACCGCTACATCCCGGCGCGGCAATTGCCCGACAAGGCGGTGAGCCTGCTCGACACGGCGTGCGCGCGCGTCGCGGTGAGCCAGCACGCCACGCCGCCGGCACTCGAAGACAGCCAGCGCCGTCTGGAAGGGCTGCAGATCGAGCGCGAGATCATCGGTCGCGAAGAAGCGATCGGCATCGACACGGCCGAGCGCCGCAAGCGCACTGCGCGTGCCATCGACGAGGAGCAGACGCGGCTTGCGCTCTTGCAGGTGCGGCATGAGGAAGAGAAGGTTCTCGTCGACCGCATCCTTGAGATTCGCGCGAAGCTGCGCGCGCCTGTCTCACCTCAACCCGCGCCCGAGCCCGCACCGGGCGAACCCGCAACGGGCGAGCAAGGCCTGAGCGCCGCAGAGCGCCGGGCGCTGCTGGCCGAACTCGCGCCGCTGCAGACGCAGCTCGCCGCACTGCAGGGCGAATCACCCTTGATCCTGCCGACGGTCGACGCGCAGGCAGTCGCGAGCGTGGTGCAAGACTGGACCGGCGTGCCGGTCGGCCGCATGGTCAAGAACGAAGTAGAGGCAGTGCTGCGCCTGGCCGACACGCTGAACCAGCGCGTGATCGGCCAGAAGCACGCGCTCGAGATGATTGCGCGGCGCGTGCAGACCTCGCGCGCGCGCCTCGACAACCCCGGCAAACCGATCGGTGTCTTCATGCTCTGCGGCACCTCGGGCGTCGGCAAGACCGAGACCGCGCTGGCGCTGGCCGACGTGCTCTACGGCGGCGAGCGCAAGATGATCACGATCAACATGAGCGAGTACCAGGAGGCGCACACCGTGAGCGGCCTGAAGGGCTCGCCGCCAGGCTACGTGGGCTACGGCGAGGGGGGCGTGCTGACCGAGGCCGTGCGCCGCAACCCCTACAGCGTGGTGCTGCTCGACGAGGTGGAGAAGGCCCACCCCGACGTGTTGGAGCTGTTCTTCCAGGTGTTCGACAAGGGCCGCATGGAAGACGGCGAAGGGCGCACGATCAATTTCAAGAACACGCTGATCCTGCTGACGACCAACGCCGGCA
>JAYUWC010000046.1:0-2360 GCA_043753755.1 Rhizobacter sp. | reverse complement strand
GGGTCTTGCCCGACCGGCGAGTGCACGGTGCACGCGAAGCGGTGAAAAAACCCCGATTGAATGCAGCCGGTCTCGAACAGCTGCCGCACGTACTCGAGCGCGTCGACCGTGTCCTGCACCGTTTGCGTCGGGAAGCCGTACATGAGGTAGGCGTGAACCAGAATGCCGGCGTCGCTGAAGCTCTTGGTCACGCGCGCCACCTGCTCGACCGAAACGCCTTTTTTCATCAGCGTCAGCAAGCGGTCGGAGGCCACCTCGAGCCCGCCCGAGATCGCGATGCAGCCGCTGTCGGCAAGCGCGCGACACAACTCAGGCGTGAACGATTTTTCGAAGCGAATGTTGCCCCACCACGAGATCTGCAACGCGCGCCGCTGCAACTCGGCGGCGAGTGTCTTGAGTGACTTCGGCGGTGCGGCCTCGTCGACGAAGTGAAACCCGGTCTGCCCGGTCTCTTGGACGATCGCCTCGATGCGGTCGACCAGCGTCTCGGCCGACGCGGCCTCGAAGCGCGAGATGTAGTCGAGGCTGACATCGCAAAAGCTGCATTTTTTCCAGTAGCAGCCGTGGGCCACGGTCAGTTTGTTCCAGCGCCCGTCCGACCACAGCCGGTGCATCGGGTTGAGCATGTCGAGCAGCGAGAGGTAGCTGCCGAGCGGCAACCCCTGCCAGGTCGGCGTGCCGACTTCGGCGAAGGCGATGTCGGGCTCGACCAGGTTGATGTAGTCGACCTCGCCTGTCGACGCGTTGCGCGTGAAGGTGCGCACCAGCCGCTGCCGCGAGCGCTTGCCTTGCAGATGGTCGAGCAGCGCGAGCAGCGGGCGCTCGCCGGCATCGAGCGTGACGAAGTCGAAGTGATCGAACACGCGCGGCTCGGCCAGCTCGCGCAGCTCGGTGTTGACGAAGCCGCCGCCGAGCACGGTTGCAATCGTCGGGTCGAACGCCTTGATCGCCTGTGCGATCCGAAAGGCCGCATACACCGAACCCGGGAACGGCACCGAGACCAGCACCACACGCGGCGCGTGGCGCTGCACGGCGGCGAGGGTCAGATCGACGAGGGTTCGATCGACCAGGTTGAGCGGCGCGGCAAGCGCCGTGGCCAGCGGCTCGAAGGTCGGCTGGCTTTGCGCGAGCGACTCGGCGTATCGGACGAACTCGAAGCGCGGATCGACCGCCTCGCGCAGCACGTCGGCAATGTCGTTGAGGTAGAGCGTGGCGAGGTGACGTGCGCGGTCGTGCGCGCCAAGCGCGCCGAAGGCCCAGGCGAGCGGGTCGCCGCCGCTCTCGTCATGGGGGTCTTGGTAAGCCGCTAGCGAATCGAAGCGGGAGCCTTCGGGCAAAAACGCGCGGCCGGTGATGCGGTGGGCGAGGGTGGAATCGCGGCCTTGCAGGAAAGCGATGGTCGGCGCGATGGTCGTGCGGTAACGCTCGAACTGCGCGATGAACGCTTCGACGCGCGGCGTGGGGCGGGTGCTCGAAGCTTCGATCAGGTCGCGCACTTGCTGCAGGCCGGCGGTCGAAAACAGGCGCAGCACCAACGCGAGGGCCAGGTCTTCTTGCACAGCGTCGAAGCCTCGCGAATGCAAGAAACCGGTGAGGTAGGCGGTCGATGGGTATGGCGTGTTCAGCTGCGTCATCGGCGGGATCAGCGACAGCACGCGCACGGCCTCTGGCCCGACCGGTGAACCTGGCAATGGCGCGGGCGAACTCGGCGACAAACTCGGCGGCAATGGAAGTGAAACCGTGGGCATGTTTCGAGTCTGCCATGCGCCCACCTGCCTCTTTGCCTACAGTGCGCGAATGATCGACGCCGCGACATCCGACGACAGCATTCACTTTTACGAACCGCGCCTAGGCCACGGTTTGCCGCACGACCCGTTCAATGCGATCGTCGGTCCGCGACCGATCGGCTGGATCTCGACACAGGATGCAGCAGGCCGGCTCAACCTCGCGCCCTACAGCTTTTTCAACGCCTTCAACTACACGCCGCCCATCGTCGGCTTCGCGAGCATCGGCGCCAAAGACACGTTGCACAACGCCCGTGCAACGGGTGAGTTTGTCTGGAACCTGGCGACCCGACCGCTCGCCGAGCAAATGAATCAGACCTCGGCCTCTGTCGCGCCCGAGGTCGACGAGTTCGTGCTGGCCGGTTTGAGACCAGCGTCTTCACGCATTGTTGCGGCGCCGCGAGTGGCCGAAAGCCCGGTCGCATTCGAGTGCCGGGTCACGCAAATCCTGCAATTGCAAAGCGCTGGAGGGGAGCAGTTGGAGACCTGGCTCATCCTCGGCGAAGTGGTGGCGGTGCATCAGTGCTCCTTATGGTCGGCGTTTATTTTGACATCCAGTCTCAACGTGCAAAACTG
>JAYUWC010000045.1:0-7308 GCA_043753755.1 Rhizobacter sp. | reverse complement strand
AGGTGTTCATCTCCAGCAAGAAGGGCTTGCGGTCATGCGCCCGAATCATCAGATCGGCACGGCCCCAGCCCCGGCAACCGAGCGTGCGATAGGCCAGCACCACAAGGCGCTGAATTTCGGCTTCTTCGGCCGCGGGCAGCCCGCTCGGCACGCGGTAGTCGACCAGGTCGGTGAAGTACTTGTTCTGGTAGTCGTAGGCGCCTTCAGGGGCGATGATCTTCACCACCGGCAGCGCGCGCGCCAAGGCGCCGCTGCCGAGAATCGGGCAGGTCACTTCGTCGCCTTCGATAAAGGCTTCGCAGAGCACGTCGGCGTCGTATTGCGCCGCGAGCTCGACCGCCGCCTGAATTTGCGAGTAACCGGCGACCTTGCTGATGCCGATCGACGACCCCTCGCGCGGTGGCTTCACGATCAACGGCAGGCCCAGCTCATCGGGCACGGTGCGCACGCGTTCGCGGCTCTGCTCATCAGATGCGAGCCACACGTAGCGCGGCGTCGGCAGGCCCTCGGCGAGCCAGACGCGCTTGGTCATCACCTTGTCCATCGCGATCGCCGAAGCCATCACGCCCGAGCCGGTGTACGGGATGCCGAGCAACTCGAGCGCGCCCTGCACCGAGCCGTCTTCGCCATGACGGCCGTGCAGTGCGATGAAAACGCGCGCGAAGCCTTCGCGCTTGAGTTCGACCAGCTCGCGTTCGGCCGGGTCGAACGGGTGCGCGTCCACGCCCTGCGAACGCAGCGCCGCCAGCACGCCGTTGCCCGACATCAACGAGATCTCGCGCTCGGCCGAGCTGCCGCCCATCAAGACGGCGACCTTGCCGAACGCCTTCAGGTCGACGCTCATGCCGCACCGCCTTTCGCCGCCAGCATCTCGACCACCTGTGCCGCAACCCCGCCGATCGAGCCGGCACCCATCGCGATCACCACGTCGCCGCCGCGCACCTGCTCCAGCACGGTGGCCGCCATGTCGCCGATGTCGTCGACGAATACCGGATCGACCTTGCCGGCCACGCGCAGCGCGCGGGTGAGCGCACGCCCGTCGGCAGCGACGATGGGCGCCTCACCGGCCGAATAGACCTCGGCCAGCAGCACGAGGTCGGCATGGCCGATGACCTTGACGAAATCTTCGAAGCAATCACGGGTGCGGGTGTAGCGGTGCGGCTGAAACGCCAGCACCAGCCGCCGGCCGGGGAAGGCGCCGCGCGCGGCTGCCAAGGTGGCGGCCATCTCGACCGGGTGGTGGCCGTAGTCGTCGATCAGCGTGAAGCTGCCGCCGCCGGTGGCTGGGCTCACCGCATGGTCGCCGTAGCGCTGGAAACGTCGGCCGACGCCGTGAAATTCGGCCAAGCCCTTGACCACCGGCGCATCGGGCAACTCGAGTTCGGTCGCGACCGCGATCGCCGCGAGCGCATTCAGCACGTTGTGGTCGCCGGGCAGGTTCAGCGTAACGCGGAGGTCGGGCATCTGCACGCCGTTGCGGCGCTGCACCGTGAATTGCATCGTGCCGGCGTGCGCCTCGACGTCGACCGCACGCACCATCGCCTCGGCGTTGAAGCCGTAGGTGACCAGCGGCCGCGAAATCATCGGCATCACCGAACGCACGCCAGCGTCGTCGCTGCACAAAATCGCCGCGCCATAAAACGGCATGCGGTGGATGAACTCGACGAACGCGGCCTTCAGCTTGGCGAAGTCGTGGCCGTAGGTGTCCATGTGGTCGGCGTCGATGTTGGTGACGACCGCCATCACCGGCAGCAGATTCAAGAACGACGCATCCGACTCGTCGGCCTCGACCACGATGTAGTCGCCCGCGCCCAATCGCGAGTTGGCGCCGGCCGCATTGAGCCGGCCGCCGATCACGAAGGTCGGGTCGAGCCCGGCCTCGGCGAGCACGCTGGTGACCAGCGAGGTGGTGGTCGTCTTGCCGTGCGTGCCGGCGATCGCGATGCCCGACTTGAGCCGCATCAGCTCGGCCAGCATCACCGCGCGCGGCACCACGGGCACGCGCTTGGCGCGCGCCGCGATCACCTCGGCGTTGTCGCCGCCAACGGCCGTCGAGGTGACCACCGCTTCGGCGCCGGTGATGTTGGCCGCGTCGTGACCGACCGCGATGCGGATGCCGAGCGAGGCCAGCCGCTTCGTCGTCGCACTCGCGCTCTGGTCGGAGCCCGAAACGATGTAGCCGAGGTTGTGCAGGATCTCGGCGATGCCGCTCATGCCGGCGCCGCCCACACCGACGAAGTGGATGCGTTTGACGGCATGCTTCATGCAACGCACCTCATCACGCCGCCGACCTTCGTCGGGGCTCGTGGACCTTCGACGAAGTGGATGTGTTTGACGGCGTGCTTCATGCAACGCACCTCACCACACCGCCGAACTTCGTCGGGGCTCGTGGACCTGCGACGAAGTGGATGTGCTTGACGGCGTGCTTCATGCAGCGACCAACCCTTCGATCTCGTCGGCGACACGTGCAGCCGCCCTCGGCTTGGCGAGACCGCGCGCCTTCGTTGCCATCGCCAGCAACGCCTCGCGTTTCAGGCTCGAAAGCAGATCGGCCAGCTTGCGCGGCGAGAGTTCTGCCTGCGGCAAGTGGATGCCGGCGCCCTGCCCGGCCAGCCATAGAGCGTTGTCGCGCTGGTGCGAGGTGGTGCTGACGATCAACGGCACCAGCACCGCCGGCACACCGGCCGCGCACAACTCACTGACGGTCACAGCGCCGGCCCGGCAGACGATCAGATCGCAGTCTGCAAGCTCAGTGGCCATGTCGTCGATGAAAGGCAGCACGCGCGCTGCCACTTGCACCGCGGCATACGCGGCTTGCACGCTCGCGAGGTTAGCCTGGCCGGTCTGGTGCGTGACCATCGGCCGCTCGGCGGCATCGAGCAGCGCCAGGGCGTGCGGCAGGCATTCGTTCAGCGCACGTGCACCCAGGCTGCCGCCAACGACCAGCACCCGCAGCACGCCGTTGCGGTTCGCGAATCGCTCGGCCGGCACCGGCAGTGATTCGATCTCGCTGCGCACCGGGTTGCCGGTCACGACCGAGTCGCGAGTCCGGCCGGCGGCCTCGCCTTCGAAGCCGAACGCGATGCGGTTGGCGAATGGCAGCAGCGCCTTGTTGCTCAACAGCAGCGCAGCGTCGGCATTCACCAGCACCAGCGGCTTGTGCAACAGCGCGGCCATCAGCCCACCGGGAAAGCACACGTAGCCGCCCATGCCCAGCACCGCCGTCGTGTGCCGCCGGCGAATCACCCGCAAGCAACTTCCGAACGCGACGACGAGCCGCAGCGCACCGGTCAGCGTGTGCAGCAGACCCTTGCCGCGCAGGCCCGAAAAACTGATCGTGTCGATCGGAATACCGCTGGTCGGCACGAGCTTGTTTTCCATACCGGCCGGCGTGCCGAGCCAGCTGACGCTCCAGCCGCGCGACTGCATTTCGCGTGCGACCGCGAGCCCAGGGATCACGTGGCCGCCAGTGCCAGCTGCCATCACAACGAGGTGCTTCATGCGCGGCCTCCGCGCATGAGTTGCCGATTTTGGCTGCGGCCCGCGCACTCCGTACGCTTCACGTCGCGTTGCGACATGAGCCTGCGCCGGAACCCTCCACACGCGCTTCGCGCGTGCGCCACGGCTGCGCTGCACTGCGCCGCGGCGCTCATGCGCGGCCTCCGCGCATGAGTTGCCGATTCTCAACGTCGACGCGCAGCACGATCGCCAGCGCCACCAGGTTCATCACGATTGCCGAGCCGCCGTAGCTCATCAGTGGCAGCGTCAAACCCTTGGTGGGCAAGAGGCCGAGGTTCACGCCCATGTTGATAAAGGCTTGGCCGCCCATCCAGATGCCGATGCCTTGCGCGTAGAGGCCGGCGAATACGCGGTCGAGTGCGATGGCCTGGCGGCCGATGTGAAAGAGCCGCCGTGCGACCCAGAAGAACGCGAAGATGACCACGGCCACGCCGACGAAGCCCAGCTCTTCACCGATCACCGCGAGCATGAAATCGGTGTGCGCCTCGGGTAGGTAGTGCAGCTTCTCGACGCTGCCGCCGAGGCCTTGACCGAACCACTCGCCGCGGCCGAGCGCGATCAACGAATGCGTCAGCTGGTAGCCCTTGCCCTGCGCGTACTTCGGATCCCACGGGTTCAAGAAGGCCAGGATGCGCTCGGCACGCCACGGGCTGCTGACGATCATCAGCACGAAAGCGCCGACCAGCACGCCGATGCTCAAGAAGAACATGCGGCCGTTGACGCCGCCGAGAAAGAGAATGCCCATCGCGATGACCGCGATCACCATGAAAGCGCCCATGTCGGGCTCGGCGAGCAGCAAGAGGCCGATGACACCGAGTGCGACCGCCATCGGTGCGACCGCCTTGACGAAGCGCTCTTTGATGTCCATCTTGCGAACCATGTAGCTCGCCGCGTACATCGCGATCGCGACCTTCGCCAGCTCGGACGGCTGAAAGTTCAGCACGCCGAGCGGGATCCACCGCTTGGCGCCGTTCACGCCCTTGCCGATGCCCGGGATCAGCACCACCACCAAGAGCAGCAGCGAGGCGACGAAGATCCACGGCGAAGCCTTCTCCCAGAACGCAACCGGGATCTGCACCGTGACCAGCGCCGCCACCAACGAGATCGCGACAAACAGAATCTGCCGCGACATGAAATACGTCGGTGCGTAACGTGCGAACTTGGGGCTGTCGGGCAGGGCCACGGTCGCGCTGTAGACCATCACGATGCCGAGCGCGAGCAGCGCCACGACCGCACAGACCAGTGCCTGATCGAAGCCGAGCAGCCGGGTCGGCGCACCGCCGTTGCCGACCGTGATCCAGTCGCGCACCGGGATCGCCGTCTCGGCGCGCGCTGCGGCTTCAGACTTCTTCTTGCCGCGCTTGGGCACGAAGGTGTCGAGCCGCTCGCGCATCGCGTCGAGGCGAGTAGCTGTCATGCCGCCAAGCCCCCACGATCGGCCGCGATGGCCCGCACTTCGGCGACGAACACCTCGGCGCGGTGGGCGTAGTTGCGAAACATGTCGAGGCTGGCGCAGGCCGGGCTGAGCAACACGGCATCGGTCGGGTGCGCACGCTCGAAAGCCCAGTGGGTCGCAGCCTGCAAGCTTTCGAAGCGCTGCGTCGGGGTGCCGGTCGCAGCCAGCGCCTGCTCGATCGCCGCAGCGTCGCGACCGATCAGCGCGACCGCGCGTGCATGGCGGCGCACCGGCTCGGCCAAGGGTGAAAAGTCTTGCCCCTTGCCGTCGCCACCGAGGATCACGACCAGCTTGGCCGGCGCTTTGTCTGCCCCCAATCCGTTGAGAGCGGCGACGGTGGCACCGACGTTGGTGCCCTTGCTGTCGTCGAACGCATCGATGCCGTCGATGCTCGCGACGAAGGCGACACGATGCGGCTCGCCTTCGTACTCGCGCAAGCCGTGCAGCATCGGCGCCAGCGGGCAACCGATCGCGGTGGCGAGCGCCAGCGCGGCGAGCGCGTTGCAGGCGTTGTGGCGGCCGCGCACGCGCAGCGCATCGGCCGGCATCAGGCGCTGGATCAGCAACTCTTCGGATTCATGCGAGGCGCCCTTGCCGCCCTTGCCGCGCGCCAGCGTCTCGTCGAGTTCGCGCGCCCGCACCAGCCAGGTCATGCCGTTCTCGTCGATCAGGCCGAAGTCGCCGGGGCGCCGCGGTGCATCGGTGCCGAAGCGCACGACATCGCGTTCGACGATGGTCACCCTGCGCCCCTTGGCGCCCTTGACGGTCTCGGGCGCCGGCACCAGCGCCTCGACCAACGCGTCTTCACGGTTGACGACCATCACCGCATGCTTGCCGAACACCCGTGCCTTGGCTGCTATGTAGTGCGACATGGCGCCGTGCCAGTCGAGGTGGTCCTGCGTGATGTTGAGCAATGCCGCGGTATCGGGCTCGAAGCCCTTGGCATCGTGCAGCTGAAAGCTCGAAAGCTCCAGCACCCAGACTTCAGGCAAGACCGCGAACACCGGCAGCGCGGGCGGCGGCGGGGCGAGTTCGACGAGGGCTGCTGTGTCGTCGTCGGGCAACGGATCGAATGCCGCATCACCGGTCGGTGCGTGCTCATCGTGCGGCGC
The DNA here is from genome assembly GCA_043753755.1 of Rhizobacter sp. Classification (GTDB taxonomy): domain Bacteria; phylum Pseudomonadota; class Gammaproteobacteria; order Burkholderiales; family Burkholderiaceae_C; genus LMDS01. Next base: position 1,221 of record JAYUWC010000045.1, on the reverse strand, counting down.
AAGTTCGGCGTGATCTGCATCCGACATCGGTTCGGGCAGAGCTTGGGTCTCCGATGGCTCTGGGCTCGTCGCTGGAAGCGCTTGCGCGTCGGGTCGCACCGGCTCGGCATCGATCGCATCGGCCAAGGTTTGCAACATCGTCGGCCCGATGTTGCCGGCCAAGGCGACGCGTTTGCCGGTGCGCGCGATCAGCATCGCCGCCATCGCGGTGGTCGTCGTCTTGCCGTTGGTGCCGGTGATCGCCAGCACCTTGGGCGCATAGCCGCGCTCGGCTTTCAGATCGGCAAGCGCGCGGGCGAACAGATCGAGCTCGCCTTGCACCAGCACGCCGCGGTCGGCCGCGCGGTTAAGCGCTGCTGCAATGCGCTCGTCTCCCGGCGAAAGGCCGGGGCTTCTGAGCACCAGCTTGACACCCGTGAACGCGTTGTCGGTCAGCGGGCCGTGCAGCCATTGCGCGTCGGGCAAACACGCGGCGAGCGCGGCAGCCTGGGGCGGCTCGTCGCGCGAGTCCCAGACACGAATGTGGGCACCTAAGCGCGCGCACCAACGCGCCATCGCGAGGCCGGAGCCGCCGAGGCCGAGCACGAGAACGGTGGCGTCCTTGAGGTAGTCCATCACCGCAGCTTCAAACTCGCCAAGCCGATCAGGCACAGCAGCATGGTGACGATCCAAAAGCGCACGACGACTTGCGTCTCCTTCCAGCCCGACTTCTCGAAGTGATGGTGCAGCGGCGCCATTTTCAGAATGCGCCGGCCGACGCCGTAGCGCTTCTTGGTGTACTTGAACCAGGCCACCTGCACCATCACCGACAAGGCTTCGGCCACGAACACGCCGCCCATGATGCCGAGCACGATCTCTTGCCGCGTGATGACGGCGATGGTGCCCAAGGCGCCGCCCAGCGAGAGCGCGCCCACGTCGCCCATGAACACTTGCGCCGGGTGGGTGTTGAACCACAAGAACGCCAGACCCGCGCCGGCCATCGCCGCGCAGAAGATCAGCAACTCGCCAGAGCCCGGGATGTACGGGAACAGCAAATACTTGCTGTAGACCGAACTGCCGGTGATGTAGGCAAAGATACCGAGCGCCGAGCCGACCATCACGACCGGCATGATCGCGAGACCATCGAGTCCGTCGGTCAGGTTCACGGCGTTGCTGGCGCCGACGATCACCAAATAGGTGAGGATCACGAAACCGAACACCCCCAGCGGATAGCTCACCTCT
>JAYUWC010000044.1:0-2364 GCA_043753755.1 Rhizobacter sp. | reverse complement strand
GGTCAGCTCGGCGAGCAGCCAGAGCGGCGGGCCGGGGCGAGGCACGGTTGCATTCGTCGCTGCGGTGCTGGCTGCGCTTGCCGCAGCGCCCGGGGCGTGGAAGTCGGTCACGGCCTTTACTCCCAGGCCAGCCAGCGCTGCTTGCCGGCCATCTCGACGAAGGCGATCACGTCGCCCGCAAGGCCGGTGGTCGCAAACGTCGACTCCAGATCGGCGACCATCGCTTCGATGTTTTGCCGGCCATCGCAGCGCTTGATGATTTCACCGGCGGGCGGGTTAAGTTTGACCATGCCTTCGGGGTAGAGCAGCACGTAGCAGTCTTGCGCCGGCTCGAACTGAAAGCGAAAGCCGCTGGAGACCCGCGGCGCACTGGCGAGCGTCGGTGCGTTCATGAATCGACTCCGTACTTGAGTGCCATTGCATCGTTCAGCGCCCACAGGATGTCGAGCTTGAACTGCAGTACCTCGAGCGCGCGCTCTTGCTGCGGCCGGGTCGTGAAGTGCGCCAGCGTGATCGCCAACCCCTGCTCGACATCGCGGCGCGCCTGGCTGATGCGGCCCCGAAAGTAGCCCAGGCCTTCGGCATCGATCCACGGGTAGTGCTCGGGCCAGGTGGCAAGCCGCTGCTTGTGAATCTCGGGTGCGAAGAGTTCGGTAAGCGACGAGCACACCGCTTCTTGCCACGGCGCGCGCCGCGCGAAGTTCACATAGGCGTCGACCGCGAAGCGCACTGCCGGCGCCACGTGGTCGAGCGCTAGCACCTCGGCGCGTGTCAGCCCGACCGCCTCGGCGAGCCGCAACCAGGCCTCGATGCCGCCCGCGTCTTTCACCCCGCCGAGCTCGAGGCCGTCGTGGTCGAGGATGCGCTGCACCCAGCCGCGGCGCACCTCGGGGTCGGGGCAATTGGAAAGCACCGCCGCGTCTTTGATCGGGATCGCAATCTGGTAATAAAAGCGGTTCGCGACCCAGCCGCGAATCTGCTCGGGCGACGCCCGGCCGCTGTTGAGCATCACGTTGAACGGATGATGGATGTGATGCGAGCGCCCGCGTTCGCGCAGCTGCGCCTCGAACTCCACATGGCTCCAGGCCGGTGCGCCAACCTCGCCGTCACTCGTCGACTTCAGCATGTCGGCACGCAAGGTCACAGCATGATCTCCATCCGGTCTTCACACACTTCGATGCCTTCACGGGTGAGCAGTGCGCGCTCGGCCGAGTCGTCGTCGAGGATGGGGTTGGTGTTGTTGATGTGGATCAGCATCTTGCGGGTCGAGGGGGCGAGTCTGGCGAGCCACTCGCGCATGCCGCCGGCGCCCGACTGCGGCAGGTGGCCGATCGCGCGCGCTGTTTTTTGGCTCAAGCCCAACGCGATCATTTCGTCGTCGACCCAGAAGGTGCCGTCGACCATCACGCCGTCGGCGCCTTGCATCGCCTCGAAGACCGGCGGTGTGATCTCGCCGAGGCCGGGCGCGTAAAAGAGGCGCGTGCCCTTCGCACTGTCGGTGATCTCGAGGCCGATGTTGTCGCCGGCCACCGGGTTGTCGCGGTGCGGTGAATAGGGTGCGGCCTTGCTGGTCAGCGGCAGCGCACGCAGCGAGAGACCCTTGACGCCGGGGACCGTGAATGCCGCGCCGTCGAGCCGAATCGCCTGCCGATCGACGCCGCAAAAGTGACTGAGCACGCGAAGCACCGGGTTGCCCTGGCTCAGGTCGTCGGCAACCGGGTCGGTGCACCAGAGCGGCAATCTGGAGCCGCGTTCGCGAAGCATGAACAGGCCGGTCGCGTGATCGATCTGCCCGTCCATCAGCACCACACCGGCGATCGCGGTGTCGCGCACCGCGCGGGCGGGCTGCAGCGCGGGGTGGTTGCGAATCTGCTCGAGGATGTCAGGCGAGGCGTTGAAGAGCATGCCGTCGGCTGCGTCGTCGGGCCGGATGAAGATGGACGACTGGGTGCGCGCCTTGGCGCGAATGGCGCCGCTGCGCACGCTGCTGCAGTTGCGGCAATTGCGTTCCATTGCGGAAAGCCGCCGCCGGCCGCGCTGCCGAGTACCGTAATGCGCATCGAGACGAGCCCGGTTGCACAACGCACCGGGATGAGCCCGGCGCGCTGTGTCTATCGATGGTCTTGCGGGTCGTTCAGCGTTTCGCGACGTACATCGTGATCTCGAAGCCGAACCTGAAATCGCTTGCTTGCGGGGTTTGCCACTGCATGAGAAGTCTCCTGTGAAGTGCCGTAGTGCGGCGAATACGGGACCAAGATCCCGTTGCCGAGCATCGCCCGCAACGCACTTACTGCCCATAGGCGTGCTCTGCATTCACCCCTCATGATTTTCATGAATCGGCTGTCGGAGCATCGGCCGCCCCGG
>JAYUWC010000043.1:0-2366 GCA_043753755.1 Rhizobacter sp. | reverse complement strand
TCTACCGCAGCACGCTCAAGACCGACACGTACGGCGCGGTTCAAGCCGAGTGGACTTACCCGATCTTCAAAGACCAACCGAACGGCCTGCGCTGGTTCGTGCAGGCCTTTAGCGGCCACGGCGAGACGCTCACCGACTACAACTTTCGCCAGACCAGCATCGGCGCGGGCGTGACCTTCATGCAGTTCTGAGTGGCGGACAACACCACTTGCCGATTCCGTTCAAAGCGCACGGCCGGTTGTCACAATGCGTGGTGCACCCCTCGAAACCGGGGGGTACGCCGCGTGGCCGATCGCTCCGACACTCGTCGCGGCGGGCTCGCATTCGCTCGTCGAGGCGACTCCGATTTACCAAAAACACCGCTGAAAAAATCATGTCGAAGAACACTTCTTGCAAATGGCTCCTTGCATCCGTGGGCCTGATCGTGGCGAGCAGTGCCTCGGCGCAAATCAAGATTTCAGGCTCCGAAACGCTGGAGTCGTTCTTCCAGGCCGGCTTGTCGCAGTACGCGCGCGGGCCAGGGGCCGGCGTCGTCTTCAAGGCCGAATACAAAGGCACAGGCCAGGGCTTCAAAGACCTGTGCGAAGGGCGCGTGGCGCTCGTGCCGGCCTCGGCCAAGCTCGAAGGCGATGCGCTGCGGCGCTGCCAGAGCGCGCAGGTCAACCCGGTCGAGGTGCCGATCGCGTGGGACGCGGTGGTCGTTGTCGCGCACCCGTCGCATGCCGCGATGGGCGAGATCACGATGGCCGAACTGAAAGCGATCTTCGACCCGGCCAGCGCCGGCAAGGTGGTGAGTTGGGCGCAGGTTCGCGCAGGCCAGGCCGACACGCCGCTCAGCGTGGTCTCGCTCGACCCCAACTCGGGCACGACCGCCTTCTTCGGCAACAAGGTGCACGGCATGAAAAATTTCATCCGGCCCGATGCGAAGGTGAGCGCCAACCACGCCGAGATCTTGAAGCTGATCGCAACCAATCCGAACGCCATCGGCTTCGTTTCGATCGGCGCGTTGGCCGAGAGCAAGGCCGCCGTCTGGCGCGTGCCGGTCAACTTCGGCAGCGGGCCGGTGGTGGCGAGCAAGACCTCGATCCTCAACGGCACCTACGGCCCGTTCTCGCGGCTGCTCTACGTTTACGCCGACAAGGCAGCGCTCGCCGAGAAAGACAAGCAGACGCTGACATTCATGACATGGCTGCTCGAGCACGCCGGGCGCATGGCGCAATACGAAGGCTTCGTGCCGCTGATCGACGAGAACTACGCCGACGGCGTGCGGCGCCTGACCGCGAAGTAAAACGCGCAGAACCGGTCGGGGTTCACTCGACGAGCCTCGACGGCGGGTTCAGCCGCGCCCCGCGAAGCGGCGTTCATCCGGGTCGGCCCAGATTTGCGGGGTCGACTCATCATCAGCGCTTCGTGAACCTGAACACCACGCCCGGTATGCCGGCATCGTCTCGCTCCAGCAGGCGAACCTTTTCGATTTTCAAGCCCGCTTGTTCGGCCGCGTTTTGCAGCTCGCCCTTTGGCAGGGCCTTGACGATGCTGTTGACATCACCGATGTACGCCGTCTCACCCGCACGCAGAAGGTCAGCCCCGATTTTCAAGCGTTCAGCAAGGCTGCTTTGCTGCCCGCTCTTGAAGCCGAGCAGCGACATGTTCCACACCACCACCCGCGGTGCGCTGCTTTGCCCCAGTGATTGCAGTCGGTTCTCGACCTTGCTTCGCAGGGGTTGGCCAATGTCGGCGCTGAGGTGGCGCGATTTATCTTGAATCAGCGGATGACCTTGGGGCAACACGTCGACCGTCATCGACGACAGGTGGGGCCCCAGCTTTTTCAGCCGCGCGCCCAACGCGCCGTCGCCTCCGCCCAGGTCGATCAACACGGTGTTGCTGCCTGCTGCTTGGCGGGCGATCTGCGTGGCGATGTCATGGTGCAGCGCCGTGTGGATTCGCACCCGGGCATTTACGCCGTAGTAGTCGGCGCCTCGATCGCTGGTCAAGTAGGCAGCCAATTCCTGCGGCGAAAGTTTGCCGGACTCGAGGAACATGCCCAGCTGATCGGGTGTGAGCCTTGTCAGGTCGGCCAACAACCTTTTGGGGGTCGCTTTCGCGTCGCGCGGGGCGTCTCCAAGCGCGGCGTTCGCAATGCCCTCCTTCGGCGCAACGTAGCCGTAGTAGATCGCTTGCGACAGCGTCAACTTGGAGGTCGCGCTCTCGGGTGCGCTGGTGATCGGCACCAGCAAGTCGACACCCACCCGGTTGCCCACGCGGTCGAGTCGCGCCACGGCCTGGTCGAGCGTGGCCTTGTCCCAGGGCAGCCCCAGCGCCACCACCGTGTATCGCTGTGCCAGCTGCTTCGGATCGAACGCAGT
>JAYUWC010000042.1:0-7323 GCA_043753755.1 Rhizobacter sp. | reverse complement strand
AGCGCAACGCCCGTCAGCAGCGCACCCGATATCGCCAGTTGGTAGAGCAGCGTCTTCTCAGCCGAGGCGCTCGAGAGTCGGGTGCCGCGGATCGCCAGCGTGGTCGCGCCCCACAGCATGCCCGCGAGCACGCCCAAGCCATCGCCGAGCAATTGGTGCGGGCCAATGTCCGACCGGGCGAGGCCTTCGGCAAAAGCCCATGCGACGCCTGTGAACGCGAGCAGCAGGCCGGCGAGTTGCCCGGTTGCCAGGCGCTCGCTGCGTGCGATGAAAGGCATGCCGAGCGCCACGACGAAGGGCGAGATGTAGATGAACACGACCATGCGCGAGGCGGTCGTGAACTGCAGACCGACAAAGATGCAAAGAAACTCGGCCGCGAACAAGCTGCCGGCAAGCACGCCGCCGCGCCACGTCGCATCGCGCTCGAACATCGGGATGCGGCGCATGCCGACCCATAGCGCCACCAGAAGCGCTCCGCCGATCGAGCGCGCGGCTGCCTGCCAGAGCGCAGGCACCTCCGGCATCGCGGCCTTGGCGGCGACCTGATTCAGCCCCCACAAAAAACAGCAGCCGACCACGGAAGCGATGGCCAGCGTGTCGAGCCGCGCCTTGCGTTCACTCATGCCGCGGATGCGCGCTGTGGCATGACGAGCGCGAGTGCAGCGCAGGCCGCACCAGCGAGTGCGCCGGTCGTGTGGGCGAGCGGGGCTGTGGCCATGCCCCAACCGGTCGGGTGGCGAAGGGCCTCGCCCCACGGCTGCTCGAGCAGCAGCTTCACGACCAGACCGCCGCCGATGGCAGCGGCGACCGCACGCTGCGCGGGTGCGCCGCGCAGACTCACCCACACGACCACGGCAGCCACGCCCGCATGCAGTACGCCCGAGAGCCCGCCGAAGTGCATGAGGTCGGGCCGCGTGAGCAAGCCGAATTGAGTCAACGGCCATGCCGCGAACCAGGCCCACGCAAGTCGCGCCGGCACGCGTGCGATCACGCCGAACAAGCCGGCGATCACAACGCCGATCAGGTTGCCGACAAGGTGCAGCACGCTGTAGTGCACGCCGACCGCGGTCACCGTACGCCAGGGTTCGCGCCAGGCGAGCGCAGGCTGCCAGTCGAGGGCTTCGTGCGGCAACCGCCAGCCGGCCAGCGCAACCAGCGCCAACAGCATCGCCACGCTGGCCCAGCCAGCGCCAGCCTCAGGCCACCGGCGGGGCATCGAGCACGAACCGCCAGAGCGTCAGCACCGCGTCGCGCTGCGCTGCGAGTGTGCTCGGGTCGACCTGCGTGGGTTGTTCGTCGAGCCGCGCTCGGTGTTGCGCGCTGCGCAAATCGCGGTAAGCGTCGGCCGCTCGCGCACCGATGTCGTCAGGCAGCAGGCCGAGGTCTTGCGCCCGCAGCAGCAGCGCGATGTTGCCCACGTCGTCCATCAAGCCCGAGTGGGCCGCGCCATGTGCAAGCACCAAGTACTGCACCGCGAACTCCACATCCATCATGCCGCCGGCACTGTGCTTGACGTCGAAGCGACCGGCCTTGATCGGGTGCGCAGCGCGCACCTTCTCGCGCATCGCGCGCACCTCGGCGCGCAAGGCCACGGCATCGCGCGGTGCACACAGCACGGCGCGGCGCACTGCATCGAACTTAGCCTCCAGCCCGCGCCAACCGGCGCACCAGCGGGCGCGGGTCAGGGCCTGGTGCTCCCAGGTCCAGGCGGTGTTGCCGCCTCGGCCGGTCTGGTAGCGCTCGAACGACGCGATCGAGGCCACGAGTAGACCCGAATTGCCGTTCGGCCGCAGCGCGGTGTCAATGTCGAACAGCTCGCCCGCTCCGGTGCGCAGCGTCAGCCAGTTGATGACTTTGCGCACGAAGGAACCATAGACCTCGGCCGCGTGGTCAGGGTCGGCTTCGTCAACGTCGTCGTAGAGAAACACGACGTCGAGGTCGCTGCCGTAGCCCAGCTCTTTGCCGCCGAGCTTGCCGTAGGCGATGACGGCCAGCCGCGGTGCCTCGAGGTGAGCCTGCTTCAGGTGCTGCCAGGCCCAACGCAGCGCGAGATCGACCGTGGCATCGGCCAGCGCCGAGAGGTCGTCGGCAACCTGTTCGACCGTGATGTGACCTTCGACATCGCGTACCAGCGTGCGAAACACCTCGGCGTGATGCGCGCGACGCAGCGTGTCGAGCAGCGACTCTTCATCGCACTGGCCCGATCGGGTCCAGGCCTGGTGGCGCGCTTGAAGTTCGGCAGTGAAGGCGGTGGCGTCGAAACGGTCGTGCAGCAACCGCTCGTCGGCGAGCTCGTCGATCACGGCGGGGTGCAGCATCAGGTAGCGCATCGGCCACCGCGCGAGCCCGAGCAGACGCAACAAGCGGGTCAGCACTTCGGGCCGCTCGACCAGCATCGCCAGGTAGCTCTCGCGCCGCAGCAGCGGCTCGACCCAGTCGACAAATCGCAGGGCGGCGTCCAGTGTGCAGGCTTCGTCGCGTACCGCATCGGCCGCGCTTCGAATCAACCGTGCGAGCCGGGTCTTGCTGTCGTCGCGCAGCATCGCGATCTTGGGTTGCTCGCGCCAGGGCCGCACGCGCGCGGCCAGCTCGGGCGGCAGGTGCTCGAGGAAGGCATCGCTGTCGACAGGCGGCGGCGGCGCGACACAGCTGCGGCAGACGCCGGCAGCGTTCGGCTTGGCTTCAGGCGCACGGCCATCGCGCAGCAACGCATCGAATTCCGTCGCGACGAACTCGCGGGTCGCGCCGAGCAGGTCAAGCAAGTCGCTCACATCGCCGCCGTCGCGCGCACAACTGAAGCCCAGGCTGCGCGCGATCCAGGCCAGGTCATCGTCGGCGGTCGGCAACAAATGGGTTTGCTGGTCGTCGAGGTATTGAATACGGTGCTCGATGCGGCGCAAGAATTCGTAGGCCTCGGCGAGCCGGTTGGCATTGGCCGGTTTCATCAGGCCGCCGGCGCTCAGCTTTGCGAGTGCCTTCAGGGTCGAGCGGGTGCGAATCTCGGGAAACTGCCCACCGCGCGCCACCAGCAGCAGTTGCACTATGAATTCGATCTCGCGAATGCCGCCGCGCGAGAGCTTCACGTCGTTGCTGCGCTGCGGCCTGCCGGCGGCGCGGCGCTGCGCTTCTTCGCGCACCTTGGCGTGCAGTTGGCGCAGGCCCTCGAACACGCCGTAGTCGAGGTAGCGTCGGTAGACGAACGACGTCACCAGCCCGCGCAGCGCGGTCGCGCGGCCCGACCTGACGCTCGCGCCCGGTGCCACCACCCGGCTCTTCAGCCACGCGAAGCGCTCCCACTCGCGGCCCTGCACTTGCAGGTACTCCTCGAGCATCGCGAGGCTGACGCACGGCGGGCCCGAGTTGCCGTTCGGGCGCAGGGCGAGGTCGACCCGAAACACGTTGCCGTCTTCGGTGGTCTCGCCGATCAACGTGTACAGGCTCTTGCAGATCTGCGCGAAGTACTCATGGGCGCTGACGGCCTCGGGTCCATCGGTGTGGCCGGCTTCTTCGTACACATAGATCAGGTCGATGTCGGACGAAACGTTGAGTTCGCGCGCCCCCAACTTGCCCATGCCGACGACCCAGAACTCGATCCGCTCGCCGGCCTCGTTGTGCGGTGCGCCGAAGCGGGCGTCGGCATCGACCTGGGCTTGGGCCAACGCGCGGTCGAGTGTGGCCTCGGCGAGCTCGGTCATGACGCAGGTCACGTCATGCATGCGCGCGGCGTGTTCGATGTCGAGGACAGTCAGGCGTTCGAGCACCAGTTGGCGGGCGACCCGCATGGCAGCGCCGAGCGTGCGGCCCTCGGCTCGCAGGCGATCGATCAATGCATCGATGACCTCACGACGCGGCAGCCCGGCAGGCAGCATGCCGAGTTCGTCGGCATAGCGGCGGCGAATGCGCTGCACGAAGCGGCTGTGGTCGGCGCGTGCCGCAGCGGTGTCGCCGGCAGCAATGTCAGGAGTCGTAAACGCCGCGGTGGATGCGATGCTGGCCACGGGGTCCTGTGCTAGATTGACCACTCGACTGCAGGTGCTGCCAGCCATGCAGGCGCGCCTCGTGATTGCCAGCGGCCCCTCAAGAATTGCCGCACCCCTGGCCGGCGCACCGATGTTTTCATGTCTCTGACTCCGCCCGCCATCCGCCGTTCGAACCCGAGCGACGCTGCCCCTGTGCCACTCACCCCGCGCAGCCGTTTGCGTTGGTTCGCACGCGGTCTGATGGGCTTTGTTTTCATGGCGTGTAGCCTAGTGCTGATCGCCTGGCTGACACTGCACTGGGGGATTTTGCCGCACATCCAACAATGGCGCGGCCCGATCGAGCAGCGTGCCAGCCAGGCCCTCGGCGTGCCGGTGCGCATCGGCGGCATCGAGGTGAAATCGGGCGGCTGGGTGCCCAGCTTCGAGCTGCGCGATGTGGTGCTTCTTGATGCCCGACAAGCCCCCGCGTTGCGCCTGCCGAGGGTGTTTGCGGCGCTGTCGCCGCGCTCATTGCTGTCGTTCGAATTGCGCTTCGAGCAGCTGTTGATCGAAGGTGCCGAGCTCGAGGTGCGGCGCGATGCGAGCGGCCGCATCTTCGTTGCGGGCCTCGACTTGAGTGGTGACTCCAAGCCCGGCGGCCACAGCGGTGCCGACTGGTTCTTCGCGCAGCACGAGTTCGTGATTCGCGGTGGCGCGCTGCGCTGGACCGATGAGCAGCGCGGCGCCCAACCGCTGGCCCTCACCGACGTGCAATTGATCGTGCGCAACGGTTTGCGCCACCATGACTTTCGCCTCGACGCCACGCCGCCCGCCGAATGGGGTGAGCGCTTCGACGCACGTGCGCGCTTCACCCAGCCGCTGCTGGCGCGCCGCGGCGACTGGCAGCGCTGGAGCGGCAGCATCTACGCCGACCTGCCGCGCGCCGATGTGCGGGCCCTGCGCCAGCACCTGACACTGCCGTTCGAGATCAACCAGGGCACCGGCGCCTTGCGCGCGTGGCTCGACGTCAAGAGCGGGCAGGTCACCGCCGCCACGGTCGACGTCGCTTTGCGCGCGGTGGCGCTGCGGCTCGCGCCCGAGGTCGAGCCGCTGGTGGTCAATCAGGTTCAGGGGCGCGTCGTCGGCGAGCGCACGGCCGAGGGCTTCACGGCAGCCGCGCAGCATTTCAGTTTCGAGACTGCCGACGGCGTGCGCTGGCCGGCGGGCGACATGAAACTGGCGTGGCGGCAACGCGAGGGCCAGTCGGCCAGCGGGGGTGAATTCAGTGCCACGCGGCTCGACATCGACCTGATGGCGCAGGTCGCATCGCGTGTGCCGCTGGCCGCCTCGGTGCGCAGGCTGTTGGCCGAGCTGCATCCGAAAGGCGTGGTCAACGCGCTGGCTGCGAGCTGGGACGGCCCTCTCGACAACCCGACCCGGTACCGCGCGCGCGGCCAGCTTCAAGGCTTGGCATTGACGGCACGCGCCGCCGGCGACCCGCGCCACCTGGGTCGCCCCGGCGTGCGCGGTGCCACGGTCGACTTCGATGCCAGCGAGACCGGCGGCCGCGCGGGTCTCGCGATCACCCGCGGCGCGGTCGAGCTGCCCGGCGTGTTCGACGACCCGTCGCTGCTGTTCGACCAACTGAGCACTCAGGTGCTCTGGAAGATCGACCGCAGCAGCAGCGCCGCTGCCCCGCCCGGGCTCAGCGTGCAGCTCAAAGACACGCGCTTCTCGAACGCCGACGCCAACGGCGAACTCAGCGCACAGTGGCGCACCGGCCCGGGTGCTGCTGCAGAGAGCGGTCACGGCAAGCGCTTTCCGGGTCGGCTCGAGCTCGATGCCCAGCTCCGCAACGGCATCGCGCAACGCGTGCCGCGCTACCTGCCGAGTCACATGCCGAAGAGCCTGCGCGACTACCTCGAGCGGGCGATCCAGGGCGGCAAGATCACCACCGCGAACTTCCATGTCAAAGGTGACCTCTGGGAGTTTCCGTACTTCGAGGCCAAGCCCGCAGCGGGCAAGATGGTTGGTGCGCGCGACGGTGAGTTCCGCATCACTGGCCACATCGAAGACGCCGCCTACGCCTTCTTGCCGGGCACGGCCACCGCGCCGGCGGTATGGCCGGCACTTGCCAAGACCCGGCTCGACCTGACGCTGGAGCGCGACACGCTCGAGCTGCGCAACGCCAGCACGCAACTCGGCGGTGTCGATTTTCCGCAAGTGCAGGTGGCGATTCACCACCTCGAGACCGACCCGGTGCTTACGCTCGATGCCGCGGGCCGGGGCGCACTGACCGAGATGCTGCGTGTCGTCAACGGCTCGCCGATCGGCGGCTGGATCGACAAGGCCCTCGCCACCACCGAGACCAGTGGCGCTGCCGACCTGAAGCTCAACCTGACGATCCCGCTCAACCGCGCTGAATCGACCGCCGTCAAAGGCAGCGTCACGCTAAACGGCAACGATGTGCGCACCTCTCCGGGCACGCCGCTGCTCGCAGGTGCGAGAGGTCGCGTCGATTTCAACAACAAGGGCTTCGAGATCATCGGCGGATCGGCCCGGCTCTACGGCGGCGAGGCGAGCTTCGAGGGCGGCACGCAGGCCGACGGCACGCTGCGCTTCACCGGCCAAGGCAGCGTCAACGCCGAGGGCCTGCGCCGCGCCACCGAGCTCGGCGCGGCGGCGCGTGCGGCCGGGGCGCTGAGCGGGCAGACAAGCTACCGCGCCAGCATCGGTTTCGTGCACGGCCAGCTCGAACTGAACCTCGCGAGCAACCTTGTCGGCATGGCGATCGACCTGCCTGCGCCGCTCGCTAAAACCGCCGAGGCGCCGCTCGCGCTGCGTGTCTCGACGACAGTCGATGCCGCCGATCCGCAGGCGCTGCGCGACACGCTGCGGGTCGAGCTCGGCAGCACCGTGCAGGCGCTGTACCTGCGCGACCTCTCGGGCCCGCAGCCGCGCGTGCTGCGCGGCGGCATCGGCGTGCTCGAGCCGGCGCCGCTGCCGGCTGTAGGTGTGGCCGCGGCGATCACGCTGCCCAAGCTCGCCACCGATGAATGGCAGGCCGGCGCCGACCGGCTCTTCGGCGGCATCGAGACAGGCGCCGATTCGGCCGCGCCTTCGGCTTATCTGCCCAACGCGATCGGCCTGCGAGTCAACGAGCTGATCGCCGGCCAGCGCCGCCTCACGCATGTGTCGGCCGGCCTGTCGCAAGACGCCGGCGTGTGGCGGGCCAACGTCGATGCCGACCAACTCAACGGCTACATCGAGTACCGCACCCCGACCCGCCGCGGCAGCGCTGCCACGGCGGGTGGCCGGGGGGATGCGCGGCTCTCGCGACTCTCGCTGCCCAGGGGCGACGACG
>JAYUWC010000041.1:0-7340 GCA_043753755.1 Rhizobacter sp. | reverse complement strand
GAAGCGCAACGCAATTCGCGCCGCGGCAGTGCTCAGAACGGGTTGTTCTGCGCCCGGGTCGCCGCCAAAGACGCTAGACCCGCCTGCCCGCTGGGCGTGAGATGCCGCGGATCTGCCCACAGCCAGACCGAGCTGGTCGCATCGGCACGCAGCGTGTTGGTGGTGCAGCCGGGCAAGGCAACGTTGCACGAGGCCAGCGTGGTGTTGGCGTAGGTGCCGACACCGTTGCGGGTGTTGGTGTCGACTGCTTTCAGATACTCATCGAGTTGAACCAATCCGATCTTGTGACCGTCGTTCAGTATCTTGGCGAGCAGCGCGTCGTTGAACTTGGTCGAGAGGCGGCTGAGCAGCGCCGGGTTGCCGTCGGTAGAGCCCACCGAGCGATCGCCGCCGAAAGGCGAAAGGCCGAGGTCAGGAATGGTGACGATCAGCACTTTGGCGCCGTAACCGGCGATCCGGTTGACCTGTGCGGCCAGCGCCGCACCGGCGGCAGTGAGGTTGTCGGCCAGTTGCGCCTCGCCAACGGTGGGGTATTGCTGAAATTGCGCAACCACGTCGTTGGCACCGACGAGCACCGTTACCAAATCGGTGGCGACGAAGCCGCCGTTGTTGACGTGCGCATCGATCTGCACGGCCAAATCAGCCACCACCGCTTTGTTGGCGGCATATATGCGGCTCGGCGGCGCCGCCACCGTGCCGGGGCACTGTGGAAACACTTGTCCGTAGATCGCGGCGACCGATTGAATCCAGATCGGGTTGGTGGCGCAGTCGAGTTGCGTCGTGGAGCCTGCGGCCAGCGCATTGACGGTGTACTTGCTGCCGTCGCTGTTGATGACGCTCATTTCGTCGCCGAACGCAATGACGCGGCCGGCGACGAAGGTCTGCACCTGGCTGCCGCCGCCGCACGAGGCCAGGCCGATCGCGCTTGCCACCAACAGACCGGCGCGCAGCGCCGCGTTTGCAACTCTTTTGAGGTTCGACATCATTCAGAAAGCTCCGGAAATTCAACACACCTCAGCCGGCTGGGGCATGTAGGAGTAAGGTGATGGATCAGGCGGCGGCAGCGCGGGTCAAGCGGTCTCGAACGCCGTCCCACTCGGGTTGCTCGGGCGGCGCTTCGACCCAGATGAGCTGCATGCCCTCGGCATCGAATTCGCGCAACACCGCAAACAGTTCGTGCGCAACCAAATCGGGCCGCGACGGCATGCGGCGGTGCCGAATGCCGCGCACTGCGGCTGGACCGTCTGCGCGTGAATATACCGCCAGCTTCAGCGGCGGCTCGCCGAGCACTTGCAAAGCCGTGTGAAGCATGGCGCTGGGCATCAGCCTGAGCTTGGCCTCGGGCGCGTAATGGGCCGTCAAGGTGCCCGCCGCGCGCGGCGCGCCGGCGTCGGCAGCTCGCAGCGGCTCGCCGACAGCGGCTTCGATCTGTGCGCGGGTCAACATGCCGGGGCGCAACAAGACCGGGTGGCCGCGCGAGCAATCGACGATGGCCGACTCGATGCCTATGCTCGACTCGCCGCCGTCGAGCACCGTCACCGCATTGCCGAATTCGCTGACGACGTGGGCGGCGCAGGTCGGGCTGATGCGCCCGAATCGATTGGCGCTGGGCGCCGCGACGCCGGACACGCCGCGCGCGTGGGCCGCGACCAACAAGGCCTGCGCAACCGGGTGCGCCGGGCAGCGCAGGCCGATGCTGTTCTGATGGCCCGCCGCCTCGGCACCGATCGACGGTAGACGCGGCAGGATCAGCGTCAATGGCCCCGGCCAGAACGCATCGACCAGGCTCCGGGCAAACACCGGTACCGTGGTGGCAAAAACCTCGATCTGTGCGGCGTCGACCACGTGCACGATCAAGGGATGGTTGGCAGGCCGACCCTTGGCCTGAAACACTTTCGCGACCGCGGCCGCACTGTCGGCCCGTGCGCCGAGGCCGTACACCGTCTCGGTCGGGAAGGCGACCAGTTCGCCGGCACTCAGGCGTTCGGCGGCCTCTTCGATCGCCTTCGGGTCGGCCGGAGCCAGCAGCATCCTCGAACTCACCAGGGCTCGAGCGCCAGCCTCCCGGCGGCGATGCGCGCGAGTTGCATTGCCTCGGCCGCGGTGGCGGCCGTGAGCGTCAGGTGGCCCATCTTTCGGCCGGCGCGAGCCTCTGTCTTGCCGTAGAGGTGCAGGTGGGCGCCCGGTAGCGCGAGGACGGCTGGCCAGTCGGGGCCATCGGGGTGCTCCTCGCCGTCGTCATCGAACCACAGGTCACCGAGCAGATTGAGCATGACGCAGGGCGAGTGCAGACGGGGCGAGATCAACGGCATCGCGGTCATGGCGCGCACCTGCAGGTCGAACTGCGACGTATCGCATGCGTCGATGCTGTAGTGACCCGAGTTGTGCGGGCGCGGTGCCATCTCGTTGGCCACCAACGAGCCGTCTTGCAACACGAAGAACTCGACGCAAAGAACGCCGACATAGCCGAGCTCGGCTGCAATTTTTCGCGCGCTGTCGACCGCTTGTCGGCAAATGGATTCACGCACGTCGGGTGCCGGCACCTGCGTCAGCACCAGGATCCCGCCGCGGTGCAAGTTTTGCTGCACCGGCAGCTCGACGATGTGGCCGTCGGCGCCGCGTGCCACGATCACGCTGATCTCGTGCGCCAGCGGCAGCACTTTTTCGAGCACGCAGGTGACGCTTCGCAACGCCGCCCAGCCGGAGGCGAGCTCTGCGCGCGACTCGACCCGAATCTGTCCCTTGCCGTCATAGCCGAGTCGGGCGGTTTTCAAAATTCCGGGGATTAGCGAGGCGGGTGCAGAGACCAAATCACCCACGAATTGGACGACGGCGTAAGGCGCACAAGGCACTCCGCTGCGCTCGAAGTGCAGCTTCTCAGTGGTACGGTCTTGGCACACCGCCACCGCAGAAGCGCCGGGTGCAACCGGTCGCCGAATTGCTAAATGTGCCAACGCCGCCGACGGGACGTTTTCGAATTCGGTCGTTACCGCAGCGCAGTGGTCGGCCAACTCTTCGAGCCCGACAAGGTCGAGGTAGTCGGTGCGAATGTGCCGATGGGAAATCAACCCCGCGGGGCTGGCCGGGTCAGGATCGAGTACCGCGACGCCATAGCCCATCCGCTGTGCGGCATGAACGAACATGCGCGCGAGCTGGCCGCCGCCCATCACACCGAGCGTTGCGCCGGGCCCGATCGCAACCGCGTTGGCGGGTGTCGACGACTGCCTAAGCGGAGCGGATCTCGAATTCACTGCAGTAAGGATTGGCTTAAACGGCGCGGCGGATGTCATTTCAAGTCTGCCGTCATCGCTCGTGCGGCCTCGGTTTGCCGGACGCGATACGCTTCCAGGCGAAGCCGCAAGTCGGCATCTTCATTGGCCAACATGGCAATTGCGAACAAAGCCGCATTGGCGGCCCCTGCGGCACCAATGGCGAAGGTGGCGACCGGAATTCCCTTGGGCATTTGAACGATCGAATGCAGCGAATCCACCCCACTCAGGTACCGACTTGCCACCGGCACCCCGAGCACCGGCACGACGGTCTTGGCTGCAAGCATTCCAGGCAGATGCGCCGCACCCCCCGCACCCGCAATGATTGCTTTCAGTCCCCGTCCAGCTGCCGCCTCAGCATAAGCAAACAGTTCATCAGGCATTCGATGCGCTGAGATCACCAAGGATTCGTGAGCAATACCAAATTCGGTCAATATATCGGCAGCGACGTGCATGGTGCCCCAGTCACTGCTCGAGCCCATAAGGAGGGAGATTTGCATCGGGCGTTTGAATCTTTCGTCACTAAAGCGTAGCTTTTGTATAAAAATAATAAAAACGTTTGTGTAACTTAAATGTATTCCCACAAAAAACAGCCGGATTAATTGGTGTAATATTTACCGATCGGTTTTTTGAGATGGGCAGTCATTTATAATAATAAAATATTAGATTTGACCTGCTACTTAGAAATGTTTGATATAGAGTATTTATCAAATAAATCTAAAATACATTTCTGCATTGCGATATGCTCGTCCCACAGTTTCTTTCCAGCGCTGCCGTGATTCGCCGACTCTCTAGCGATAGACAAGCCGTCATAAACCAGTGACAAAGTGCTATGTGTACTTGCCAAATCGTCTAAATGAGAAACTGCCGACAAATTTTCTTCCGATATCTTTGCCCACGTAAATGCCTCTTTATATCGATTTTGCCGCAGAAAACACCAAGCAACATCCGCACTGAGATTGGATCTTAGTCGTCCTGCCGCATTAATCTCATCAGTATTCGCAAGATATATGGTCAGCGCCTCCCCTGACTTATCAACTAACGACGTAATTTGCGCACGAAGTAGCGGTTTAAGTTGATCCCAGCTGGATTTTCCATGCAACAAGTCAAAATTTGCGGTAGATTGTGCATTGAGCAAAGCTTGACGTCCATCAGCCCGATCGCCTGTACCAGCCAACACGGCCTGGCGTAAATTCAACATTTGCAACCATGAAGTGTTATGAAGTATCGCACTGACGGTTGCATCATCTTGCGCACGACTTGCAATTTCGTGAGATCGTCTATACCAGTCCTTAGACAAGTCGGCGCGGCCCGCAAAATGCAGGGCTTGCGCGCCGACGAGATAAGCTCTTGATGCGGCTGCCGCGTTGTCTGGCGTAGCCAAACGCAATGACTCGGTCACATAGCGCCACAAAGCGTCAAAGTTGAACCGCGAATATTCCCACTGGGCTAACCAAGCCGCGCTGAGGGCTTGAAGCTGCAACTGCCCACCTGCGACGCTTAACGCATAAGCTCGCTCGACAGAATCATCACCTACTATTCCAACGCCGCTGAAATATTTGAAAAGTCCCTCGGCAATGTGAACTGATATGCTTACTCTTATTGAAGGATGCTCGGAATTCTCTTTGCGTAGCCTATCAATTTCCAAGCGAGCTAAATCGAATCGGCCGATACGCCCTTGATATGCAGCAAGCTCGGCTCGCTTAAGGTGCCGTTCTTGGACGTTAACCGCGCTCGTAACTTCTGACCGTAGTCTTTTCTCACATCTTGAAAAGATTATTTCGTCAGACATCTCATTGCCTCCAAGTACGCTTCACGGGTCTTTGCTACAACGTCAACCGGCAACGCGGGTGCCGGGGGTTGCTTGTTCCAGGGCCGCCCGCCGATCGCGTAGTGCTCCAGCCAATCGCGAACAAACTGCTTGTCGAAACTAGGCGGATTGCTGCCCTCGACGTAGCCTTCGACGGGCCAGTAGCGCGACGAATCTGGCGTTAGCACTTCGTCCATTAGAAACAAAATACCTTCGGCATCTAGACCGAACTCGAATTTTGTATCCGCAATGATCAAACCCTTGGCCAACGCAAAGTCGGCCGCTGCCGAATAGAGGCGAATAGCGATATCTCGCACTTTTTCTGCCAACACAGGGCCAATCAGTTGACCGGTGCGATCGAAGTCAATGTTCTCGTCGTGGTCGCCTGCTTCTGCCTTCGTGGCAGGCGTAAATATTGGTGAGGGCAGCCGGCTGGCATTCACGAGGCCAGATGGCAGGGCCACACCGCAGACCGATTGACTGCGCTGGTACTCGGCCCAACCGCTGCCGGCCAGATAACCGCGCACCACCGCTTCGATCGGCAGTGGACGAAGGCGTTTGACAAGCATCGATCGACCGCGAACCTGCGCTCGCTCGGCCGCAGTGACCACGCTCTCGGGATCGTCGCCCGTCAGGTGGTTCGGAACAATGTGACCGAGCTTTGCGAACCAGAACAACGCCATCTGGGTCAGCACTTCGCCTTTACCCGAAATGCCTTCGTTCAGGACCACATCAAAAGCGCTCAGGCGGTCGGTCGCAACCATCAAGATGCGGTCATCGCCTACCGCGTAGTTGTCTCTGACCTTGCCGCGGGCCAACAACGGCAACGACGCGATCGAGGTAGTCAGCAACGCGGGGGGGACGGGGGCGGTCATGGCGTCCTTTCGTAAGGGCGCTGACGCCCGAAAATCGCTAGAGGACAAAGAAGTCCCTCAAGCCGAGCGAGTAATTGTAGAGAGCGCTCCAGAACGCAAAAACCCGGCCGCGGCCGGGTTTGCTGCGCAAAGCAAAGACGTCAAACGACTGTTTGCGCAAGCTCGCCACTGACGTAGCGCTGCGCGACTTGCATCAGCGTCTGGGCCTTGATCTTTGCCGCCTGGCCCTCACAGCCGAATTCGACATAGCGTTGCCGGCAAATCTTCTTGGCCGCTTCGCGCGCAGGTTTCAGATAGTCGCGCGGGTCGAACTTGTCGGGGTTCTGGGCGAGGTACTGGCGAATGGCCGCGGTCATCGCGAGACGCACATCGGTGTCGATGTTGATCTTCCGAACGCCGTGCTTGATGGCTTCTTGAATTTCTTCGACCGGCACGCCGTAGGTCTCTTTCATATCGCCGCCGAACTCGCGGATCACCGCGAGCAAGTCTTGCGGAACGCTGCTCGAGCCGTGCATCACCAAGTGCGTATTCGGGATGCGCTTGTGAATCTCTTTGATACGCCCGATCGCAAGGATGTCACCCGTCGGCTTGCGGGTGAATTTGTAGGCGCCGTGGCTGGTGCCGATGGCGATCGCCAGTGCGTCAAGCTGCGTGCGCTTGACGAAATCAGCGGCTTCTTCGGGGTCGGTCAGCAGCTGGTCCAGCGTCATCTTGGATTCGGAACCGTGGCCGTCCTCCTTGTCGCCCTTCATGGTTTCGAGCGAGCCGAGGCAGCCGAGTTCACCCTCAACCGTGACGCCCAACTTGTGCGCCATGTCGACCACCTTGCGGGTCACATCGACGTTGTAGTCGAAGCTGGCGATCGTCTTGCCGTCGGCTTGCAGCGAGCCGTCCATCATCACCGAGCTGAAGCCCAGATCGATCGCACCGCGGCACACATCGGGGCTCTGACCGTGGTCCTGGTGCATGACCAGCGGAATGTGCGGCCAGCTCTCGACCGCGGCCTGGATCAAATGCTTGATGAAGGGCTCGCCCGCGTACTTTCGAGCCCCCGCGCTGGCCTGCAGGATCACCGGCGCGCCGACCTCGTCAGCGGCCGTCATCACGGCCTGTACCTGCTCCAGGTTGTTGACGTTGAAGGCGGGAATGCCGTAGCCGTTCTCGGCAGCGTGGTCGAGCAATTGGCGCATCGAGACGAGTGGCATGTCGGGCTCCTAAACTGATTCGAAAACAGGCAGCGTGAAACCACGCCGTAACTTGCCGAATTGTAACGATCGACGCTGAACGCCAGCGCCTCGGGCGAGCAGTGCGCGGCCGAGCGCCAGGCCGCCCCAAGCCGGCCCCGACCTTTTCGGGGGTGGCGCCGTGCCCGGTGCGCGGGGCGCG
>JAYUWC010000040.1:0-22270 GCA_043753755.1 Rhizobacter sp. | reverse complement strand
CCACGCCACCGGCAATGGTGCCGACAACGTTTTTGCCTTCGCCTTTGACCTCGACCATCTTGACCTCTTGGACCACTCCACAGTTCGAGCACTGCTGGACCAGGCGTGGCTTGCCAGCGGGGTCTTGGCCATTGCGTCGTGGACCAGCGGTGAGCTCATGCTCGAACGGTCGAGTCGATTCCCTGCCGTCAAGGGCCAGAAAGCTAGTTGCCGTAAATCCCTCGGCGATGCGGTCCTGACGCCGCACGGTGTAGTTGCCTTCATAAACCCCACGACTGACCTCGGTTAGCGCGATGCGCCGGGCAACGCCCTTGATCTCTACCGATGCCTTGCCTCCCGGGGAGCCGGTCATCCGAAACTTCAATTCGTCGCCAGGGCGCACAGAGTCGGGCGCATCAATGTCTAGACCGGCGATCTGCGCGACAGATTCGGCAGGGTTGCGCGCCCCGACGACGACCGAACTGTCGAGCGTCGCGCTGACGGTCCGGCGGTCCTTGGTCATTCTTGCGGTCACCAAGCTGTTGGCCGTTACCCGGTCGCTCGATCCGACGGTGTACGAACCCTCGTAAGTCCCGGGGCGACTCTCGGATTCGGACATCCGCACGGTGCGGTTCGACCCTGCGATCTGGAGGACGACAGCTGCGCCGGGGCTGCCGCGGAGGGTGAACTCAAGTTCACTGCCGGGGCCGACGCGCTGGACTTGGGCAACGCTGAAGTCACGAATTTGCGGAGCTGCAGCGGCTTCTGTCTGGCTGCTGCCAGACTGGGCATGCCCGAGCGCCGGGGCCAGCGAACACGCCAGCGCGGCAGCCAAGGCGACCAGAGCGACCATCGGTTGAGATTTGCGGGTCATCATCATTCTCTCGAAGTGTGTAGGTTGTTTTCCTTCAAACAATGCGTAGATGGCATCACGATGCCAGGCCGGATTTGAAGGCTCTTGCATCTCCGCGCTGCAGCCGTCTGAAGGCGTTTGCATACGTTCCGCCGCTAACGAACACTCGGAAATTGCCCGGCTGATTTTGGCGGCGGCACTGAAAAGTGCGACTCAAAAAAAGCAGCAACAAGTCACGATTACCGATGACGCGGCATGCATCGCGGCGGTCAAGAGACCTGTGCGTTGAACCCAACCGGGCTGCGTTCGAACTGTCGCGTCCGAGGCAAAGACAGCCGATGCCCTTCACCGATTGGGCATGCGGCCGGACAGGGAGGTGCATGCGCTGAAGTCGCCAGCCGGGCCGGCACAAAACCGCCTGCCAGCAAGAGCCAGCGGAGCAGTCAAGGGAAGTCCCGGTGCGCGGCTCCGACAAGCGATGTTCGGGTCGCAAGCGATCGGCGCCACACGCCGCACCTTCGGCTGTCCCAGAAGCCGAAGACCGAACAACCGCTTGCGTCTTGTGCGCCGGCGCAACGCGCAGCGCCACAGAAGTTCTGTTGCAAGACACACTTCACAGCGTGCTGACGTGCACGCGTGGCCGATGGGGCAACCCGGCGACTTGGACCGAACATGACACGTAACCTGATTACCGTACTTCTCGTTCTCGTTGCTGTCATGCATGCTCGCGCGGAGCCGATCCAGGTCGCAGTACCCACGGCCGACGTCTCCTCGTCCCTCGCGCCGCTTTTGGCTTCTCTGTTCGAGCCCGCCACGCCGGGGCCGCATCCTGCGGTCGTCATGTTGCATGGCTGCAGCGGCGCCTATGCGCGCAGCGGCGCCCTCAACGCGCGCCACCGCATGTGGGGTGAGCTCTTCGCGGCCAACGGCTACGTGGTGCTCATGCTCGACAGCTTCACCTCGCGCGGGATCAAGGAGATCTGCACACAGAAGTTCGTCGAGCGCACCTTGAAGGAGGCCGACCGTGCAGGCGATGCCTATGCGGCTCTCGCGTTCATGCGGGCGCGAAGCGATGTCGATCCAAAGCACGTGGCGGTACTCGGCTGGTCGCATGGCGGTGGCACGGTTCTCGCCACGATCACCCGGCCTCCAGCGCAGGGCGCAGGCTTCGCGCGCGCCGTCGCGTTTTATCCGGGTTGCAGTGCCCGCGCAAAGCGGCCCGCGGCTTTCAATCCATACGCCCCGCTGCTTGTCCTTATCGGTGAAGCAGACGACTGGACCCCGGCCGCGCCTTGCGAGGCGCTCGCCGGCGCGGTGCGCGCGCGTGGCGGGCCGATGGAGATCGTCACCTATCCCGGCACGTACCATGACTTCGACAACCCCAGCCTCACGCGGCAGCATGTGCGCACCGAGGTGCCCAACGGGGTGCAACCGGGGCGGGGCGTCACCACGGCGCCGAATGTCGAGGCACGCGAAGACGCGAAGCGTCGGGTCTTGCGGTTCCTTCAAGAGCCGACGGACACTGCAGGATCTGCATCGAGCACTTCATGAAGTGCCGGAGCGACGACAGCGTGGTGCTGCCAGGCACGAGCCGATCGCGCCGAGTCCGACCACGTGGCTCACGCCGAGTTGGAGGAGGTCGATGCCGTTCACGGTGGGTTCCTGGGGCCGAGGGGTAACGTTGCTTTCATTTATGTCGGCGGGGGTCAATCCGGCGATAACTTTGCAGGTCATGGCCTGAACCCGCGCCAGCCATCGAACGCCCATCCTCTGACCCACGCTGTCGTGGCGCAATGTCCTACGCGCGAACAGAGCGACGGACCTGACGATCTCGCAGAGAAGCAGCCGCGCTTCGCAGCTGCCGACGCAACGATGGCCCCGGGCCACACTAGGAGACCATATGAACCGATCCACCTGGATACTCGCCTTGGCCCTGCCGCTCGCGGTTGTCGCGTGCGAACGCAACACCACCACGCCAACGCCTGCCGTTGTCACCGTTCCCGGCCCTGCCGGTGCAACTGGAGCCACGGGTAACACTGGGGCGACCGGCAACACCGGCAGCATGGGCAGTACCGGTAGTACCGGCAGCATGGGCAACACCGGCGATACCGGCGCGACCGGCAACACCGGCCGCACCGGCACCACGGGTGCCACCGGCAGCCCGGGATACGACGGAGCGACCGGCAACACAGGCGCGACCGGAGCGACCGGGGCCACTGGCGATGCGGGCAAAGGCACGACGGTGATCGTGCAGCCGGCGTCAGCGCCGTCACGCTGATTTCGGGTCGTTCAGCCGGGCGATGGGCTGTATGCCCGGGGCCTGCTGATCGGCACGGCGGCCATTGTTCCGGTGGCAGGCTCGCGCCAACACTTCCGTGATGACGCCGTTCGATGTCGCCGGCCCGCACAGCACCGACCCCGTCCTGCACCACGGCTTTTTCGAAAACATCTCGCTCCGCCGCGAGATGAGGGCGACGTAGGCGAAATCCGGCAGACCTGCTGTTTCGTCCGCTAAGCCGACCAGCTGAGCAGCGTGTTTGCCGTGCGATCACCAGCGCTTCGGGTCGTGAGCTGCCCACCGAGCGCGGCAGAGCATTGGTCCCCTGCCGCGTCTCAAACCACCCCGTCAAACCCCATCACATCCACCAGCTCGCCCGCCGCCACATCCCCCTGCGCGTGCCCCAGCACCACCAGCCCGTTCGCTTCGCTCATGCTGCGCAAAATCCCCGAGCCTTGCGCGCCGGCAACGCGCACTTGCAACGAACCATCGACGGCGCGTTCGACGATGCCGCGCTGGTACTCAGTGCGACCCGGCTTTTTGCGGATCGGCTCGACGCTCGCGGCGCGCAGCATCGGCAGCGGTTGCACTGTGGCGCCGCTCATCGCGAGCAGGGCGTCGCGCACCAGCGCATAGAAGGTGACCATCACCGCCACCGGGTTGCCGGGCAGGCCGAAGAGGACGGCCGCGTGGCCTCCGGATTCGATGCGGCCGATCGCCATCGGCCGGCCCGGGCGCATCGCGATGCGCCAAAAGAGTACGTCGCCGAGCGAGGCCATCACCTGCTTGGTGTGGTCGGCCTCGCCGACGCTGACGCCGCCGGATGTGATGACCGCATCGGCATCGCGCGCCGCGGCGCGGAAGGCTTCGGCAAGCGCTGCAGGGTCGTCGGGCACCACGCCGAGGTCGATCGGCTCGACCCCGAGCCGCGCGAGCATGCCCCACAGCGTGTAGCGGTTGCTGTCGTAGACGCAGCCGGCCGACAACGGCTCGCCGATCGAGCGCAGCTCGTCACCCGTGGAAAAAAACGCGACGCGCAGTTTGCGAAACACCGGCACTTCGGCCTGCCCTAGCGAGGCCATCAAACCCAGGTCGGATGGGCGCAGCACACGGCCTTGCGCCAGCGCGATCTCGCCGCGCGCGAGGTCTTCACCGGCGAGCCTTCGGTTGTCGCCGGTGCGAAGGGTGTCGGCTGCAATCGTCACGCGCGCGCCTTCGAGCGTGACCAACTCTTGCGGCACCACCGTGTCGAGTCCGGCCGGCATCACCGCGCCGGTCATGATGCGCACGCACTGACCAGCGGCTGGCGCATTGCCGGGTGTGGTCAAGCCGGCGAAGGCCGTGCTGCCGGCCAACTGCAGCACGGTGTCGCCGCGCGCTGCAAGGTCGGCTCCGTGCAGCGCGTAGCCGTCCATCGCCGAGTTGTCGTGCGCGGGCACGTCGATCGGTGAGACGACATCTTGCGCGAGCACCCGGCCCAGCGCGGCGCGCAGCGCGAGCTTCTCGACGGTCATCACTTTTGGCACCAGCCGCGCGATGAATTCGCGGGCCTGCGCTACCGGCAGAGACTTCGGGTCGTAGCCGTCGACGCACGAGGCGATCTCTTGCAACGTCGGTGGCAACGCATCGAGCACAGTCACAGACACGGGTGAGGACGAAGGCGAGGGTAATTCAGTCATGCGATTGCAATGCCTTCAGTTCATCGGCCGTGTTGGCGTTGGCAAAGGCCGAGGCGTCGTCGAACGGCACCTCGACGCAGCGGTGCAACGCGGTCCATTTGTCGATCTTGCGCTGGCCGCTTTCGGTGAAGCGCCGCAGGCTGTCGAACAGCCCGGCCTTCATCAAACAGAACACGGGTTGCACTTGCAGATGGTCGGCCTCGATCGTGGCCGCCATCGCAATATCGGCATCGGCGGCGACGAGCGCGGCAGCGAGGCGCGCCACCAGGTCACCCGGAAACAGCGGCGAGTCGCATGGCACGGTGACGAGATACGGCGTCTTGCAGTGCGTGAGGCCGGTCAAGAAGCCGGCGAGCGGCCCGGCATAGTCGGCCAGCGAGTCGGGCCACACCGGCGCGCCCATGGCCTCATAAGCGCCGAGGTTGCGGTTGGCGTTGACCATCAGCGCGCCGACCTGCGGGGCCAGGCGCCGCAGCGCATGCACCGCGAGCGGCACGCCGTGGTGATGTTGCAGGCCCTTGTCGACGCCGCCCATGCGGCTGCCGCGCCCGCCGGCCAGCACCATGCCGGTGATGTCTTGGGTTGGGGTCATGCGGACCAGTGTATTTCTCGGCGCTGGCCGCGGCATCAGGGCCGCACCGCGTTCGGAAAGAAGAGCTGCTCGCCGCCGACTTTGTAGGCCGCGATGGTGGCCTGACCCTCGGGCGAAACAACCCAATCGGCGAAGGCTTGCGCGAGCGCCGTTTTGGTGTCGGGGTGCTTGGCCGGGTTGACGACGATCACGCCGTATTGATTGAAGAGCCGCTTGTCGCCTTCGACCAGCAGCTTCAGATCACCGCGGTTCTTGAAGGCGAGCCAGGTGCCCCGGTCGGCGAGCACGTAAGCCCCGGTACTGGCCGCGATGTTGAGCGCCGGGCCCATGCCGCAGCCGCAGGCGCGATACTCGAATGTGTGCGGAGTGTCGCGCGCGGCGGGGTCAATGACGCCGGCGGCTTTCCAGTAGCGCAGTTCGGCGGCGTGGGTGCCACTCTTGTCGGCGCGCGAGACGAAGGCGGCTTTCGAGGCTTCTAGTTTTTTCAGAGCCGCGGCGATGTCGTTGCCCTTCGTGCCGGCCGGGTCGGCGGCGGGCCCGATCAGCACGAAGTCGTTGTACATGACCGCGCGGCGCGCCAGGCCCTCACCCTCGGCGACGAACCTTTCTTCGGCCGCCTGATCGTGCACGAACAGCAGATCGGCATCGCCGCGCCGGCCCATGTCGAGCGCCTGGCCGGTGCCGACCGCGACCACGCGCACCAGGGTGCCGGTGGCTCGTGCAAACACCGGCAACAGGTGCGTGAACAGCCCCGATTGCTCGGTGCTCGTCGTCGAAGCCATCACGATGAATTTGTCTTGCGCCGCGGCCGGTAGCGCCAGCACGCAAGCGGTGCTGAACGTGACCAGCACGCGCGCGAAAGCAGTGCGACGGCGGCATGAAGATTTTATTTCGCGTCCCACGGCAACTCTCCTTTTAGAAACGATTCGGCCCGCGCAGCCAGGTGGTCGCCGAAGAAACGGTCGGTCGGCAGATCGGCGTCGATGGTGCCGCGGTCGAGGTAGACGATGCGGGTCGCCAGCCGCTTGGCCTGACCGAGGTTGTGGGTGCTCATCACCACCGTCAAGCCCTCGGCCTTGAAACCGGCGAGCAGGGCTTCGACCTCGCGCTTGGCCGAAGGGTCGAGGTTGGCGGTCGGCTCGTCGAGAAAGAGTACCGCGGGCCGCACCGCCCAGGCCCGCGCCAGCGCGAGGCGCTGCTGCTGCCCGCCCGAGAGCGTTCGCGCCGGTCGATCGCGCAGGGCTTTGAGCCCGGCACGCTGCAGTGCGGCCTCGGCGCGTGCGGCGCGATCGGCTGTCGGCACACGCGCCAACCAGAGCGCAAGGCGCAGGTTGCGGCCGACCGACAAGCGCAGCATGAATGGCCGCTGGTAGACCATCGCCTGCGCGCCTGCATCGGGTGCCACCGCACGCACACCCGAATGCGCGATGCGGCCGTGCAGCGCCTGCAGCAGCGTCGTCTTGCCCGACCCGTTGGCGCCGATCAGCGCGATGAACTCGCCCGGTGCGACCTGCAGGTCGGTCGGGTGCAAGGCCACGACCTCACCGTAGCGCACGCCCACCTGTGTCAACGCAATCAATGGGGCAGCCAGTGGGGCGGCTCGCGGCGGTTGCGTCACGGGCGCCGTTCGCTCGCTCATCGCATGACACCCGCTGCCGAGCCCGCACCGCTGCCGGCCCGCTGGGCGAGCGTGATCGCCGCGTTGACGAGTCCGACAAGCGTCAGCAGCACCAGGCCGAGCGCGAGCGCGAGCGGCAGGTCGCCTTTGCTGGTTTCGAGTGCGATCGTGGTCGTGATGACGCGGGTCACGCCGTCGATGTTGCCGCCGACGATCATCACCGCGCCCACTTCAGACACCGCCCGCCCGAAAGCGGTGAGCGCAATCGTGACGACTGCCCAGCGCTCGTGCAGCAGCATCAACACGGCGGCCGTGAACGGGCCGGCGCCCATCGAGCGCAACTGGTCGCCACCGTCGCGCAGGCCGTCGGCGACCAACTGACGCGAGAGTGCGGCGAACACCGGCAGCACCAGGATGGTCTGTGCGATCACCATCGCGCTCGGCGTGAACAAGATGCCCCAGCTGCCGAGCGGCCCGCTGCGCGACAGCAACAGGTAAACGACCAAGCCGACCACGACCGAAGGCAGCGCGAGCAAGGTGTTGAGAACGGCCAGCAACGCCCGTCGCCCCGGGAACGACGCGACCGCCAGCCACGCGCCCGCCGCAAGGCCCAGGCCCGCGGCAAGTGCGCAGGCCGAGGCACTCACCACCAGCGAAAGCCGCACCGTGCGCCACAGCACCGGGTCGGCACCCAGCACCAGCGCGGCCGCGGTGCGAAAGCTTTCGGCGAAGGCGCTCACCGCTCCAGGCTCGGGCTGCGGTTCAAGGCGTGCATGAATTGGGAGAATGCAAAGGCATTTAGCGCGTCATTATCGGAGCGCACGGCACTCGGATTCACCAGCAAACTCACGAGCGGATTGCCGCACGGCGCCCCACGCCTACACTCCCGGCGCGACGCGCGGTCGGTGCCGCGTCATTCGAACCTCCACGGCTTTTGCGAGCTTTCGCCACGATGAACGTCATCGGCTTTTGCGGCTACTCGGGCTCCGGCAAGACCACGCTGGTCGAGCAGCTGATCGACCACCTGAAACGGGCCGGGCAGCGGGTCTCGGTGGTCAAGCATGCGCACCACGCGTTCGATATCGATCACGAGGGCAAAGACTCCTGGCGCCACCGCCGCGCGGGCGCCTTCGAGGTCGTCATCGCCTCCGACCGCCGGCTCGCCAAGATTCGCGAGTTCGAGCAGCGCGCTGCGCCCGACGTCAATGACCTGATTGCCGAATTGAGCGACTGCGACTGGGTGCTGGTCGAAGGCTTCAAGCGCGCGGAGTTGCCCAAGATCGAGATCTGGCGCGCCTCGACCGGCCAGCCGGTGCAGTACCCCGACGACCCGCACATCGTGGCGATCTGCACCGACAGCGCGGCCGTGTTGCCGCAGCCGACGATGCTGCCGTTGCTGGACTTGAACGACGCGGCCAAGGTCGTAGCGTTCCTGCTTCAGCACCTGGAGCGTTTTACTTTCGAGCGCCCGCAGCGCAAGGGCTGACCGGCCTCGCGCGGGCCGCCTCGTGCTACGCGATGCGTGCCAGATCGCGCAGCACGGTCGGGCCGGCGCGACGCTCGATCTCGGCGGCGAGCGGTTTGTTCCAGCCGAGCATGAACAAGGCTTCGGCGGTGACGAACATCGGGCCGATCAGGAGGCCCATGATGTCGTCGACAAAAGCCGGCTTCTTGCCTTCGTACCAGTGGCCGACGAATTGAATCGCCCAGCCGACCACGAAGCTGCCGACGCCCCAGCCGAGAAACGAAGCCAGGCTGCCATCGGCCACGCTGTGCGCCGCGACCATCAACAGCCCGACGCCGCCGCTCACCGCTGCACCCAGTGCAACATCACCGCGGGTCAAATACCACGCGGCCGCCGCGGCGAAGGCGAGCCACGCCGGGGTCAACACCACGCTGCCCCAGCTGAAGCTCGGGTGGGCCAGCAGCACACCGACCGCGAACACGATCATCGGCACGCCGATCAAGTGGCTGGCGATGTTGCGCTGGTCGCGGTGGTAGCGGGCGTAGCTAATGAGCAGGTCGGTGGTCGAGCGCATCACGGATCTCCGGTCGGGGCGGACAAGTGAGACTGATATTAGGACAAAGCGCCCGCTACCCAACACCCCCAACGTCGCGCACGCTCACCAATTTCGTTTGCGGCGTGCATCTTTCGCGTTGCGTGTCGTGCTCACTGCACCAGTTGCAGGATTTCCAACTGCTCCGGCACCGTCTGGAAGGTGCCCGTACCTGCCGGCATCTGCATCAGCGGCTTGAGCCGTGCATCGAACAGCCACACGCTGGGATAGACCAGCATGCGCGCCCGTTCGTCATTGATCGAGCGTTGAAAGTCGGCGTACGCCAGCGACTTGTCGCCGACCCGGATGTAGAGCTGCTGCGCGGTTGTCGAGAGCGCGCTGCGCAGATCGACCACCAGGTAGGGCTTGAAGTGCGGCACCAACTCGGCCGCGTTGTTGTCGAGAAAGGCTTCGTAGCGGCGGCAGTAGGGGCAGTCGTGTGCGGCGAGGTAGACGTAAAGGCGCTTTTTCTCGCGGGCGGCGCGAGCGAACGCGGCGCTGAGGTCGAACTCGAAGCGATCTGCAACGGCCCGCGAAGGCTCGATCACGACCGGCGAATAAGCCGGCGGAATGCCCACGGCATGAGCCCACGCGGCGTTTGCCGACGGCATGCCGACGAGAGCCATGCGCAGCGCGACCACGAGCGTCCTCATGCGACCTTCAATGTGCCGACGAAATGGCCTTCTTTCGAGTCTTCGACCTCGGCCAGCAATTCGCCGCTGCCGTGCGGCACGAAGTTGAAGCGCAGCGTCGGGTTTTCGCTGACCGAGAAGTCGAGCTCGGCATCGAACACCTTGCCGTGGTCGAAGCTGACCTTGATCGAACGGACGAAGTGCGCCGGGATGTACATCACCGTGATGTTGTTGAGCTCGAAGCCGGTGTCGTTCGGATGCACCACGGTCACGTCGGCTGCGGTCGGCGCGTCGACACGCACGCCGTCGGGCACGCGCAGCAAGGCTCTTGCCGAGCAGCGCAAGGGCATCTCGATTCGGCGGCGCCGAGCAGCCACCCGAGGTCTTGACGTAGCGCGAGTCGGTGTGAAGCTCGCCGTTCGAGAGTTCGGCCACGACCCGCACGTGGCTGTATTCGTCGACCCGCAAGCGGGTCTCGAAATCGGCTTGGCCGACCTCGAGGCCGAGGTCGAGCACCACGGCCACCGGCGACCGGTTTTTGTCGACCAGCAGGTGCATCCTTCTCACGTCCAACGCTGGTGTTTGGGCAAAACTCGAGACGATCTTGACCGGCACCGAGGCGCCGTAGGCCGCACGCAGCGGCACGATCAGCTTGACGCGGCCCGAACCGGAATCGATCTCGCGGTTGCCGAAGAGTTTGCTGCGCAGATGCTCCCATTCGGGCGACGAGTCGGTGTGGCCGGCGTTGCTCGGCAAGCCCCCGAACGCAGCGTGTGTGTCGGGCACGAGGGCCGCCATGCCGAGCGCGGCAGCGCCGAGCAGCGCTCGGCGCACGGGGTCGATCGCGAGAAGCTTCGGCTTCGGCTGCAGGTTCGGCATCGAATCACCTTCCTGTGTTGAACAACTGCTCGCGCTCGGCGCGCAAAAAAAACCACTGCGGCGTTGCGTCGGTGGATGGTGTCGTACTGGTCCCAAGTTTCGAACTCGCCGAGCGTTGTCGCATCGGGGACTTGGCTGAGCGGCGTGTCGGCCGCGAGCAGTGCGCGCGCCTTCGAATCGAGCTGCGTCAGGTAGCGTTCGACCGCATCGATGCAGCCCGTGTTGCACGCGGGGCCGTGTGCCGCCACCATTGCGTGGATCGGCGGCGTGCGAAGCTGTTGCAGCGCGGCGTGCCAGCCGGGCAGATCGCTGTCGAGCACATCGGGGATGTGGCCGTTCTCGACCAGCCCGCCGCTGAACAGCACACCCGAGCGCGGGTCGAAAACCGCGATGTCGCCCGGCCCGCTCGAGTGGCCGAAATAAAGCAGCTCGAGCGGCCGATCGGGCAGCGCCTTGAGCCGATGCGGGGTTGCGAACGTGCGGTCGGGCTTGACGACCACTGTTGCCCGCAGCGCGTCTTCACCGAGCAGCCCGCGCAGGGTCTTGAGGCAGTTATCGCAACGCGAGGCCATCAGCGTGGCGGCCTGCGTTTGCATCGCGACCTGAATGCCGCGCTGTTGAAACGCCGCAGCGCCGAAGACGAATTCTTGCCGCGCGTGGGTCACCAGTGCGAGCCGCACCGGCTTGTCGGTGACGCGGCGAATCGCCGTGATCAGCTCGATGCCGTGGCGGTACGAAGTGCCGGTCTCGATCGCGACCACGCCGGTTTCGCCGACGATGAAGCCGGCGCTGCCGACCCGGCCGAGGTTGCTCGGCGCGGGCTCGCCGCCGGTGCCGCGCAGCAGGTAGACGCCGGTGGCCACTTCGATGGCCGCGGCGCCGGGGCTCGCCGGTGGTGCGGCGTATCCGGCGGTGACCAGGCCGATCGCCAGCGCTGGAAGCGCTGCCAGCACGGTCACCGCACGCCGTCCACTGCGCGCGAGATGACGCGCGGCTTCGATGCCGATGGCCACGAAGCGCGCGTCTGCCGCGTGGCAGATCAATTTGCCGGCCTCAAGCTGAGGCTGCTCTTGAATTCCAGATTGTCGGAGTCGAGCACCTCGGCGGCGAGCTCGCCCTGGCCGTCGGGCACGAAGTAGAAGCGCAGGTTCGGGTTCTCGCTGATCGAGAAATCGAGGTCGGCCGACATCACCGGTTCGCCGGCATAGGTGACGGTGATCTTGCGCACGAAGTGGGCCGGGGTGAACTGCCGGGTCATCTGGTCCATCGCCAGGCCGGAGTTGTTCGGGTGGCCGATCATCAATTGCGCCAGCACCGGCCGGCGCAGGCTCACGTCGCCCCCGACCCTGAACTTCATCTTGCCGAGCGACGCGAGCGCAGCGGCCTGATCTTTGCCCGGCGGCGCCGAGCAACCCCCCGAGGCCTTGACCCAGCGCGTGGTCATGAAGAGGCTGCCGCCGTTCATCTCGGCGATGGCGCGCACGAAGGTGTATTCGTCGACCCGTACCCGGGTCTCGATGTCGGCGCGGCCGCTCTGTGGCGTGAAGCTGAAGATCGCCGAGATCGGCGAGGGGTTGTTGTCGATGATCAGGTAGAGCTTCTCGACGTAGCGCGATTCGGTCTGCGGCAGGCGGGTCGAAATCGCGATCGGCACGATCGCGGCATCTTCGGCGCGCAGTGGCGCATCGAGCACCAGCATGTCGCCGGTGGCGACGGTGATCGGCCGCTCACCGAAGAGGCTGGCACGCACTTTCGTCCAGATCTCGCTGGCCTCGGGGTTGTCGCCCGACCGGAGCTGCGCTTGCGCCAGCAGCGGGCCGAAGAACATGCCGAGTGCGAGCGTCAGCTTCAGCAGCGTGTGAATGGATCGCAGCCCGGTCTTCATGTGCAGCCTCCGTCAGTCTTCCCACTCGAGTTCGGCATACGCCGCAGTGACGTTTCGGCGGTGGAAGCGGTCGGCCAAAGACCACGATGCCGCCGCGTCGCGCGCCACGCTCTCGACCGCGCGCGGCAAGGTGAGTCGCGCCTTGATGGCCGCGCGGGTTTCGCGCAGCACGGCCTCGAGGTACTCGCGTTGGTGGGCGAGCGCGGCGGGCCAGTCGCGGTTCACGGCGCCGTGGCCGGGGATGACGAGTGCCGCGTCGACCTTTGCGAGTTCACCCATGACCGCCAACCAGCCGCGCAAGTTGCCGTCGATCACCGGCAGGTGCTGCACGAACAGCAGGTCGGCGGTGAAAAGGCTGCGTGTCTGGGTGTCGAACACGGTGAGGTCGTTGTCGGTGTGCGCGGTCGGCCAGGCGGTGAGCACGAGTTGCCTGCCGCCGAGGTCGATCTGCACCGTTCGTTCGACAAAGACCGTGGGGTGGACGACCGCCTCGTGCGCGAGCGCGATGCCGAAGTCGCGCTTCAAGGCGCCGATGTAGAAGGGCTCGCGCGCCGCCATCGCTGCGTTGAATTTTTTGCTTGCGACGAACTGCACCGCCGGCTCGCCGGCCAGGGGTGCGATGCCGCTGTTGCCGAGCACGTGGTCGGGGTGGGCGTGGGTGTTGATGACATGGCAGATCGGCACGACCGTTGCGCGAGCAACAGCGGCCCGCAAACGCTGGCCCATCTGCGGCGTGCCGCCGGTGTCGATCACCGCGACGCAGCGCGTGCCGACGACGAAGCCGAGGTTGGCGACATCGCCTTCGCTTGCCGGCAGCCAGTCTTCGATCGCGCCGACGTGCACGAAGACGCCGGGGGCGAACTCATCGAACGCGAGCGGCGCGTCGGTCGGTTGTGCAAACGCGGCGGTGACGCCGAAGACCGCATTCAGCGCGGTGGATGCCCATGCCGGGCCGAACGGTGGTCGTGCACGCGCAGAAGACATGTGCGTGCTCTCGGCCTGCTCACTTCGGATCGGCGATGAAGCAACTCGTCTTCGCCTTCGTCTGCAGCTCGCGCAAGCGTTTGAGCTGGGGCGCGAGCGTCGGCGTGTCGCGGATCGCGCCGCCGCGCTCGCCGCCTATCGTCATGCCGTTCGAGATGGTCGCCATCGTCGTGTACTCCTCGAACTTCAGCTCGGTTGCGACCCTGTCGAGCGCGCACGAACACTTGCTGACCATCTCGTAATTGGGCCCCGGGTTGTTGCGCATGCACTCCTGCATGTACATCACGCGGTCGGCGGTCGGGAAGTCGTTGGCGAAGGCCGGCGCTGCGAGCACCAACACGGCACACGGCAACAAATAGCGGAGCGGGGCAGTGGTCATGAAGGTAGCGGTAAGTGATGGCTGCAAGTGATGGCTGCAAGTGACGATCGCAAGTGATGTCGGCAAACGATGGGGCGGCGCATCAAGGCGTGGGTCGGGGCTCGGCGCCGGAGACCCGCAGTTCTTCCAGCAGCAGCGGTGCCCCTGCGGCCGCGTTGCCGGCGACCGAAGCGCGAATCGAATACACGCCGCCGGGCACTGCAATCGACAGCGTGAAGGTGTACTGCTTGGTCGCCAGGGCTTCGAAGCGCGGGCGGTTCGGATCGGTCAGGTAGGGCGAGATCACGATCTCGCGGCCGGCCACCACCTCGCCGTTGTAGGCAACGCTCACGTCGCGCGGAGTCGCGCTCTCGAAGATCGCCATGCGAATCTGTTTGCGAAAGTGATTCGGCTGGTCTTTGGTCAGGCGCTGCATCTCGCGAATATCGCGCTCGAGAAAAAACAGGATCGCCGGGTTGCCCTTGGCCTCGTCGGCATCGGGCATCGCGAGGCGGGGCTCGCCGCTCAAGAACTCGCCGCTGGCAGCGCAGCATCGGCCGTCGGCTTGTTTGCGCACCTTGATCTTCACCGTGTCGTCGAAACCGGGCTCCAGGCTGCCCGATTTCTGGAACCGGTAGCTCAGTGTCGTCGGTGCCTTCAGCCCGCTGAGCTGGTCGCTCATGAACAGCGCGCGCTCGGCCGGTGAGAAGTCGGCTCGTTTCTCGGGCGCGGCATCGGGGTCGAGAGCGAACGCAGTGCGCGCGTTGAACGACAGCACGAGCGCAATCGCCGACCCGCCGAAGAGCGCGAAGTTCCTGAATATCGTCCGCGGCCCAATCGCGCGTCCAGTGGCACATGGTTTGCGTCGCCGAACGACGATGAAACCACCCTCCTTCTGCAAGTGCCGGCATGTCGCCGTGGGTGTGCCCGTTCTGCGCGTTGCTGTGCGATGGCTTCGGCGTCGATGCGGGCGGCGACGTGCTGGGCTTGAGTGGCAGCGACTGCCCACGCGCACTCGCCGGTTTGGCGCAATTCACGAAAGCACCCGGTGGCGCGCAGCCCCTGTTCGACGGCGTACCGTGCGAACCCGAGGCCGCCATCGCTGCCGCCGCGCGGCTGCTTGCGGCCAGCCGGCAGCCGCTGTTCGGCGGCCTGGGCAGCGACGTGGCCGGCGCGCGCGCGCTCTACCCGCTGGCCTGCGCCACCGGCGCCATCACCGACCGGACGGGTGGGGCCGCGCTGATGCAGGGCGTGCGTGCGCTGCAAGACCGCGGGCAGTTCACGACAACCTTCGCCGAGGTGAGAACGCGGGCCGACCTGATGGTGTTTCTGGGCGGCTATCCGGTCGACATCGCGCCGTTGATCGGCGTGCGCTGCGGCATCGGCGAGGCCCAGGTGGCGGCGCGGCACGTGGCGGTGATCGGCGCCACCGCGACCGACGCCGCCGTGCTCGAAGCGTGGGCCGGCGCGGGCGTGACAACCGAAGCCTTGCCGCTCGCAGGAGACCTCTTCACCACCACCGCGTTGCTGGCCGCGCAAGTGGCCGGGCGCTCGATCGACACGGCGCCGCCAGCGCTGCAAGCCCTCGCGCAGCGGCTGCACGCGGCGCGCTACGCCTTGATCGTGGGCGCGCCATCGCGCATGCCGGCTCACAGCGCGCTGGTCGTCGAAGCCGTGGGCCGGATCGTCGGCACGCTCAACGCGACGACCCGTGCGGCCTCGCTCTGGGTCGGCAGCGGTGCTGGCCAGGCCACGGTGAATCAGGTCTTCACCTGGCTCTCGGGCCTGCCGCTGCGCTCGCGCCGCGGCCCGCGTGGGCTGGAGCATGAACCGTTCGTGTTCGACACCGAGCGGTTGCTCGGCCAAGGCGGTGTCGATGCGCTGCTCTGGGTCGCGAGCTTCGGCGCCGGGAACCTGCCACCGCAGAGCGATCTGCCGATGGTCGTGCTCGGCCACCCCGCGCTCGCCGCAGCTTGCACAGGCCGCGCCGCGAGCACGGTATTCATTCCCACCTCGACCCCCGGCATCGGCAGCGGCGGTCACCTTTTTCGCACCGACGGCAACGTGGTGACGCCGCTGGTGCCGGCGCGCACCGACACCTTGCCGAGAGTGGCCGAGGTGCTCGGCAACATCCTGCGCGCGCTGCCCACCGAGCGCGCCGCATGAGCAGCCTGCTGCTGCGCGGCGGGCGTGTCGTCGACCCGGCCAACGTTGCCGACACGGCTGTGCGCGATCTGGCGGTGCGCGATGGCCGCATCGTCGATGCGCAGCCGGGCGAGCCCTTCGCGACCGAGATCGACGCCAGCGGTTGCACCTTGATGGCCGGCGGCATCGACATGCACACCCACGTCGGCGGCGGCAAGGTCAACCTCGCACGCCTGTTGATGACCGAAGACCACCGCGAAGGCGCCGAGCCGATCGCTTTGCCGACCAACACGCTCGAGCTCGCATCGTGCGGCCGCTGCACGCCGGGCACGCTCGCCACCGGCTACCGCTATGTCGAGATGGGCTACACCTCCGCCTTCGAGCCGGCGATGGTGCCGTGCAACGCGCGCCACACCCACATGGAAATGGGCGACGTTCCGGTGCTCGATCACGGGGCCTACGTGATGCTCGGCAACGACGAGCTCTTCCTGCAGCTTCTGGCCGAAGGCGGGCCCGACGCCGGCAACTTCGCGCAGCTGCGCGACTACACCGCGTGGTCGCTGAACGCCAGCAAGGCCCTGGGTGTGAAGGTCGCTAACCCCGGCGGCATCTCCGCCTTCAAGTTCAACCAGCGCTCGCTCGACGTCAACGAGCGCCACGTGCGTTGGCAGGTCACGCCGCGGCAAGTGGTGCACACCTTGGCGCGTGCGCTGCGCGAGCTCGGCGTGCCGCATCCGCTGCACATCCATTGCAGCAACCTCGGCGTGACCGGCAACATCCGCTCGACGCTCGAGACGATAGACGCGCTCGAAGGCCTGCCGGCGCACCTGACCCATATTCAATTTCATGCCTACGGAGATGAGGGGCCGAAGAAGTTTTCGTCTGCCGCGTTGCAGTTGGTCGCGGCGGTCAACGCCAACCCGCAGATCAGCATCGACGTCGGCCAGATCGTGTTCGGCCAAACCGTCACCGCCTCGGGCGACACGATGCGTCAGCACGCGCAGGCCGGCCTCGCGAGCCCGCGCAAGTGGGTCGGTGGCGACATCGAAGGCATGGCCGGCAGCGGCATCGTGCCGTTTCGCTACCGCGAGCATAGCTACGTGAACGCACTGCAATGGGCGATCGGGCTGGAGATTTTTTGTCGGTGCGCAACCCGTGGCAAGTGGTGCTCACCACCGACCACCCGAACGGCGGGCCGTTCACCAGCTACCCGCATCTGATCCGCCTGCTGATGGACCGCCCCTTTCGCGAGAGCAGACGGCCAAGCTGCACCCCGAGGTCGCGGCTCACTGCGCGCTGCGGTCGATCGCGCGCGAGCTGACGCTGGCCGAGATCGCGGTGATGACCCGCGCCGCGCCGGCCCGCCTGCTCGGCCTCAAAGACCGCGGCCATTTGGGGCTAGGCGCTGCGGCCGACATCGCCGTCTACCGCGAAGCCGACAACCGCGAGGCGATGTTCTCGACACCCGAGTACGTGTTCAAAGACGGCCTGCTCGTGGCCCGAGCCGGCAGCGTCGTCGCGCTGCCGGTCGGTGGCCCCCACTTCGTCGAGCCCGGGTTCGATCCGATCATCGAAAAAACATTGCGCCGCCACTGGCACGCGCACGGCTCGACCGAATTCGACCAGTTCGCGATCGGCCACGACGAGCTGTGCCGCTGCGGCAACGGCGGTCGGCTGTTGCCCGCCGCGTGCTTCGGGGGCCGCGCGTGAGCGGCGCATGGCAACGCAACGGCGTCGTCATCGACGACACCTTCGCCGAGGCCTTTCCGATGAAGGCCACACGCATCGTCGTCACCGCACACGAGCTCATCTGGGCCCGCCACGCCGCGGTGGCCGCGACCGGCTTCGCGACCTCGGTGATCGCCTGCGGCTGCGAGGCCGGCATCGAACGTGAGTTGAGCGCCGACGAAACGCCCGATGGCCGGCCCAGCGTCGCGCTGCTGCTGTTTTCGATGTCGGGCAAGGAGTTGGCCAAGCAGATCGAGCGCCGCGTCGGTCAATGCGTGTTGACCTGCCCGACCACGGCCGTGTTTGCCGGCATCACCGAGGGCGAAGCCGTGGCGCTCGGCAAGCACCTGCGCTTTTTCGGCGACGGCTGGCAGCTCTCGAAGGTGATCCCCGGCGTGCGTTATTGGCGCATTCCGGTGATGGACGGCGAATTCGTCGCGCAAGAGACCACGGCGGTCGTGAAGGCGGTCGGTGGCGGCAACTTTTTGATGCTGGCGCGTGACACCGAGTCGGCGCTGCGCGCAGCCGAGGCGGCCGTCGGTTCGATGAGGGCGCTGCCCAACGTCATCATGCCGTTCCCCGGCGGCGTGGTGCGCTCGGGCTCGAAGGTCGGCAGCAAATATGCGGCGCTCAACGCGTCGACCAACGAAGCGTTTTGCCCCAGCCTCTACGGCCTGGTCGCAAAGAGCGAGATCACGCTTGAGACCCGCTGCGTGCTCGAGATCGCGATCGATGGCCTGACCGAGGCCGACGTGAGCGCCGCGATGCGCGCCGGCTTGCGGGCCTGCATCGCGATCGGCCCCGCAGGCGGCTTGCTGCGGCTCTCTGCCGGCAACTACGGCGGCAAGCTCGGGCCATATCACTTTTACCTGCACCGCTTGCTGGTCGACGAGACCACCGAATGAGCGGCCTGCGATTCACGCTCAAGCAGGTGCCGCGGCTGCGGGTCGACATGCGCGGCGTCACGCCCTCGGCATGCGAGGGATTGGCGCTGCCCGAGATCGAGCGCCGGCAGGTCACGCACGGCGTTGAGCCGCTGCCGCTGGCCGGATTCTTCGACATCGCCCGCACGGACGACGACGGTTGGCTGTTCGATGCCGACCTCGCGCGCTTCGACCGCGTCGGCTGGCAAATGACCGCTGGCCGCATCGCGGTGTTCGATGCGGTCGGCGACTACGCCGGTGGCTGCATGTCGGGCGGCGAGATGCAGGTGAACGGCGCAGCCGGCGCACTCGCGGCCTGCGAGATGAGCGGCGGCAGCTTGGTCATCGAAGGCAGCGTCGGCGATTTCGCCGCCAGCACTCTGCCCGGCAGCATGGACGGCATGCGCAGCGGCACGCTGGTCGTCAAGGGCAATGCAGGCGTGCGCTTCGATGACCGCATGCGCCGTGGCAGCGCACTGGTGTTCGGCGACGTCGGCGACTTTCTCGCCTCGCGCATGGTCGCCGGCACGATCGCCGTCGGCGGCGCGGCGGGCGCCCACGTCGGCTACGCGATGCGGCGCGGCAGCGTCGTCTTTGACGGTCCGGCGCCGGTGGTTTCGCCGACCTTCGTGCCGGCGCTGGCCGAGGCCGGTGTGATCTGGCAGCTGCTCGCGCGCGACCTCGCGCACCACGGCGGACCGTTCGCTCAACTCGCAAAACGCCTGCCGCTGCGCCACCTCGGCGACCTGGCCGCCGACGGCAAGGGTGAGCTGATCGTCACCGGGTAGCCTTGCTTTTTATAAGAATCCTTGCCCGAGGGCTCAGAGTTTATACATACAATGTACGCATGAGATTCGAGTGGGACCTTGCCAAGGCAGCGTCAAACGCCAAGAAGCACAAGGTCACCTTCGAGGTGGCCAAGACCGTTTTTTATGACGACTTGGCCGTGCAGTTTTTTGACGAAGAACACTCCGACGATGAAGATCGCTTTCTCTTGCTGGGCATGAGCTCAGACGCAAGGCTTCTGCTCGTGTGTCACTGTGAGAAACAGGACGGAGACGTCATCCGCATCATCTCCGCTCGCAAGGCGACAGAGACCGAAGCCCCGTACTACCGAGGTGAATGACATGAAGGCTGAATACGATCTTTCGACGATGAAGTCGCGTCGGAACCCCTACGCATCCAAGCTCAAGAAGTCGGTGACCATGCGCCTCTCCGAGGACGTTATTCAGTACTTCAAGAGCATGGCTACGGAGGCGGGCGTTCCGTATCAAAGCCTCATCAATCTCTACCTCAGAGACTGCCTTGCGCAGCATCGCAAGGTCGAGATCAAGTGGCCGAGTGCTGCGTAATACGCCCTCCGAGCGATCGCGCACGCGTGCACGATAAAGCCGACCCGACCCAGGTCTTCGCACTGCTCGACGACCGCGACGCGAGCGCCGAGCGGCCGACGAGTCGGCTCTACCGCGGCTTCGTGCGCGAGCACCGCTGCACCGACCCGGCCACGCTCGATGCCGTTTGGCAGCAGGCCGATGCCGACCTGCGCGGCGGCCTGCATGCATTGCTGCTGGCCGACTACGAATGGGGCGCGAAGCTGCTGCATGCCGGCGACGCGAAGCTGGCCGTCGACGATGCATCGGCGCTGCGCTTGCTGATGTTCGCCGAGCGCGTGCAACTTTCGCGCGACGAGGTCGATGCCTGGCTCGCGCAGCAACCCGGTGTCGATGAGCCTGCCGGCACGATGGCGCTCGAGGCGAGCGTCGATCGAGGGGCCTTCACCCAGGCGATCGCGCGCATCCACGAGGCGATTCGGGCCGGCGAGACCTACCAGGTCAACTACACGTACCGCATCGACGCCCAGGCGTACGGCGAGCCGGTGGCCCTCTATCGGCAATTGCGCGCGTTGCAGCCGGTGGCCTACGGCGCTTTCATCGCGTTGCCCGAAGCGCATGGCCAACCGACCCACGTGATCTCGTGTTCGCCCGAACTCTTCTTGCAACATGCGGCCGGCTTGTTGACCGCGCGCCCAATGAAGGGCACCGCGCCGCGCATCGATGCGCCCGAGAGCGACAGCGAAACCGCGCGGCTGCTCGGGGCCGACACCAAAAACCGCGCAGAGAACCTGATGATCGTCGACCTGCTGCGCAACGACCTCGGCCGCGTCGCGTGCACCGGCTCGGTCAAGGTGCCGTCACTGTTCGCGATCGAGCCGTATGCAACGCTGTTTCAAATGACCTCGACCATCGAGGCGCAACTGCGGCCCGAGGTCGGCTTCACCGAGCTGCTGCGCGCGGTGTTCCCGTGTGGCTCGATCACCGGCGCACCCAAGCACCACACGATGGAGCTGATCGCGCAACTCGAAACCACGCCGCGCGGCCTCTACTGCGGTGCGATCGGCTGGCTGGCGGCGCCGGTGAATCCGACCGATCGCATCGGCGACTTCTGCCTGTCGGTCGCGATTCGCACGTTCACCTTGCATGCGGTGAATCGCGGGTTGCGTGCGCTCCGGTTGGGCGTCGGCGCTGGCATCGTGAGCGACAGCCGCGCCGATGACGAGTTCGAAGAATGCCGCATCAAGGCGCGCTTTCTGACCCGACTCGACCCGGGCTTCGAGTTGTTCGAGACGATGCTGGCCGAGCCCGGCAAAGGCGTCGTGCTGTGGCCGCGACACCTTGCACGGCTCGCGCACAGTGCGCGCGTGCTCGGCTTCTCGTTCGACGCACCAGCCGCGCAAACAGCTGTCGAAGCTTGCGTGCTCGGGCTCGGGGAGGCGTCGCGCGTGCGCCTCGCGTTGCGGCACGACGGGCGCCTCTCGATCACGAAGGCGCCGCTGAGGCCGTTGGCCGAGGGCGTCGTCGATCTGCTGATCGCCGAGAAGCCCTTGCCTGAGGTTGCACCACTCGCGGGCCACAAGACGACGCTGCGCGCCGACTACGACGCCGGCGTTCGCGCAGCCGAGGCCGTAAGGGCGTTCGACAGCCTCTTTTTCGACACCGCCGACTGCCTTGTCGAAGGCGGCCGCACCTCGGTGTTCGTTCAACTGGAGGGTCACTGGTTCACGCCGCCACTCGCCGACGGCGCGTTGCCCGGCGTGATGCGTGGCGTGCTGCTCGACGACCCCACGTGGGCCGCATGCGAGCGCCGGCTCTTGCGCGCCGATCTCGACCGCGCCGAGGCGGTTGTGGTTTGCAACGCGCTGCGCGGCGTGTTGCGAGCGCGGGTCAAAGGGCAACACGCCACACCAACTTGAGGCTTGCGCTATTCGGCCTTCACCCCACAGTAAAGCATCGAAAATTTGCAGCAAAGGTGGCCGCATCACCATTTCGTACGACGCATCGCCCGCACTAGGCGGACCTCGGCAACCAAATGGGAATTCGCATGGGATCTGCAATTAACCTTAACAACATTGCTTCTGCAGCGCCTGCACCGGGTTCGACAAGCGACGCGATCGCTCGCATCTCGACGGCTGAGCCGGATCCCGGCACGAGAAAGTCAACGTCGGGTTCGAGTGGGTTGCCAAGGGGCAAGTCGGCTGGCACTGGACCGTCGACCAACAAGAGCAATATTCCAATGGAATTTCTGCCCGGGCGCACTGGCAAAAAATATGAGATCACACGGTCGCCAGCGCGCACCCCCGACAACGTTCGATTCACGCCGCTGACGGCGCCAACTGGTTCTGG
>JAYUWC010000039.1:0-2400 GCA_043753755.1 Rhizobacter sp. | reverse complement strand
TGATCAGCAACACGCTGTTCTGGATGGTTGCGGCGCTGTCGGTGCTCACGGTCTGGATGCTGCTCGGCACCTGGCGCCACATGCGCCGCCGGCTGCAGATGCAAAACACGCTGGTGACCGAGACGAACTTTCGCCGCGCAATGGAAAACTCGATGCTGACCGGCATGCGCGCGATGGACATGGAAGGCCGCATCACCTACGTCAACCCGGCATTTTGCGCGATGACCGGCTTTTTCGAGTCCGAACTTGTCGGACGCACGCCGCCGCTGCCACATTGGCCGCTCGATCGCCTGGAAGAAAACGCGCGCCTGCTGCAGCAAGAGCTGCAGGGCCGCAGCCCGGCCGGCGGCATCGAGGTCAAGGTGATGCGAAAAGACGGCTCGATGTTCGACTCGCGCATGTACGTCTCGCCGCTGATCGACCCTAAAGGCGTGCAGACCGGCTGGATGACCTCGATGACCAACATCACCGAGGCCAAGCGCATCCGCGATCAGCTCTCGGCCTCGCACGAGCGCTTCACGACGGTGCTCGAAGGGCTCGACGCCGCGGTCTCGGTGCTGTCGGTCCAGCAAGGCGAGCTGTTGTTCGCGAACCGCTCGTACCGGCTCTGGTTCGGCGCCGAATCACAAGGCCACGCGCTGCTCGCGGGCGCAGAAGCGGGCATCCCGTTCCTCGCCGAAATAGACGACTCGGTCGACAATTTCGGCGGCCGGCCGACGCAGGAGCTGACCGACGCCGGTTCCGACTCGCGCGAGGTGTTCATCGAGCCGCTTGTCAAGTGGTTCGAGGTGCGCGCCCGCTACCTGCAGTGGACCGACGGGCGCCTCGCGCAAATGCTGATCGCAACCGACATCACCGCGCGCCGCAGCGCCGAGGCGCTCGCCGCGAGCCAGGCCGAGAAGGCGCAGGTCACGAGCCGGCTCGTGACGATGGGCGAAATGGCGTCGTCCGTCGCGCACGAGTTGAACCAGCCGCTGACCGCGATCACGAACTACTGCAACGGCATCATCACGCGGGTCAACAACAACGCGATCGCCAAAGAGGACCTGATTGCGGCACTGGAAAAAACCTCGCGCCAGGCACAGCGCGCGGGCCAGATCATTCACCGCATCCGCTCGTTCGTGAAGCGCAGCGAGCCGCAGCGCCAACCGTCGCACGCGCACAGCATCGTCGAAGACGCGGTCGAGCTCGCCGGCATCGAGCTGCGGCGTCGCAACGTCGCAATCCACACCTACGTGGCGCAGCGGCTGCCGGTATTGATGGTCGACCCGATCCTGATCGAGCGGGTGGTGCTGAACCTGTTGAAAAATGCCGCGGAGGCGATCGACAACGCCAAGCTGCCGAGCGCGCGCCGCAACATCGAGCTGCGCGTGGTGCCGCGCCACAGCGCGGAAGAAGGCGAGGTGATCGAGTTCAGCGTCACCGACATGGGGCCGGGCTTGCAGCCTGAAGTGATGTCACGGCTGTACGAAGCCTTCTTCTCGACCAAGGTCGAAGGACTGGGCATCGGACTGAGTTTGTGCCGCACCATCATCGAGAGCCACCGCGGACGAATCAAGGCACAGAACCTCTACAATGGCGAGACGGCAGTGGGGTGTCGTTTTTTATTCACGCTGCCGGTTCAAAACCAGTCCCCCGAGCCCCTCTCAATCGCCAAGGCAACAGTCACCTCATGAGCTTGATTCCGAAAAAGGGCACGGTCTATGTTGTCGATGACGACGAGGCAGTTCGCGACTCTTTGCAGTGGTTGCTCGAAGGCAAAGACTACCGCGTCAAGTGCTTCGACTCGGCTGAGTCGTTCCTCTCGCGATTCGACCCGCGCGAAGTTGCTTGCCTGATCGCCGACATTCGCATGGACGGCATGAGTGGCTTGGAGCTGCAAGACCGTCTGCTCGAACGCCGCTCACCGTTGCCCGTCACTTTCATCACCGGCCACGGTGACGTGCCGATGGCGGTGACGACGATGAAAAAAGGCGCTGAAGACTTCATCGAGAAGCCGTTCA
This sequence comes from Rhizobacter sp., assembly GCA_043753755.1. GTDB lineage: Bacteria > Pseudomonadota > Gammaproteobacteria > Burkholderiales > Burkholderiaceae_C > LMDS01. Next base: position 397 of record JAYUWC010000039.1, on the reverse strand, counting down.
AGGAAGACGAACTCGTCTCGCTCGTCGAAAAAATGCTGGACCGCGCCCGCGTCGATTTTTCCAAGCACCAAGAGGCCGCGAGCCGCGACGCATTGCTCTCGCGCCTGACCACGCGCGAGTCGCAGGTGCTCGAGCGCATCGTTGCCGGGCGTCTGAACAAGCAGATCGCCGACGACCTCGGCATCAGCATCAAGACGGTCGAGGCGCACCGCGCCAACATCATGGAAAAACTCAACGCCAACACCGTGGCCGATCTGCTGAAGATCGCGCTGGGAGCGCAGGCCAAGGCTTGAGCGCATCGCATCATTCCGAAGGCCGCCTCATCAGCGGCCTTTTTCGTTCGAGAAGGCCCATCGATGCCCGCCCAACTCATTGACGGTAACGCCCTTGCCAAGAC